>JASFEM010000212.1:0-5300 GCA_050124835.1 Syntrophobacterales bacterium
CTCGCTTTGACCGGCCTTGTCGCCATTTGGGGTATTGTTGACACGGCGGGACTTACCAAGTTCTCCTCGACCATAACAGGCATGATGTTCACCAGCCGTGGTTGGTTTGTCATGCTTTCAGCCAGCCTCCTTTTGATTCTGTGTATCTGGCTCGCCTTTTCTCGATATGGCAAGATCAAACTCGGCAAAGACGACGATGAACCGGAGTTTTCTACGGTAAGCTGGCTGGCCATGCTTTTTGCAGCAGGAATGGGCGTGGGGCTTCTCTTTTGGGGCTCAGCTGAACCGCTTTCACACTTTAAGATGGCCCGTGAATACATGATCAGTCCTAAAGCCGCGGAATATGCACTCTTTATTACCAACTTTCACTGGGGCCTTCACGCCTGGGCCATATATGCTGTAACCGGTCTTGTCATGGCCTATTTCAGCTTTCGCAAGGGCTATCCAAGCCTGGTGAGCGCTCCGATGCAAGCGGCTTTTGGCAGGCGAACCTGGACAAGGAGTGTCGGCTGGTTAAGTGACCTGCTGGCCATCTATGCTATTGCAATAGGCATTGGAGGCTCCATCGCCATGGGGGTATTTCAGGTTCAAAGCGGCGTTGAGACACTTTTCGGCCTGCACAACTCTGGTCTATGGCTCGCAGGGGTGATCTTTGCCGTTCTCTGTGCCTTTTACATTCCTCCTCTGATGGTGGATCTGAGCAAGGGTATGTCAACACTTTCCAATATTGCCATGGCCATCGCCGGCGGACTCATGATTTTCGTGCTGCTCACCGGCCCTACCTACTATGTGATGAGTGGCATTACCGGAGCTATCGGCGACTACTTTGCCCGCGCGATTCCCCATGGTTTCCAAACATACACCTTCTTCGATGAAAAGGTCGGCAATTGGTTTCAGTCCTGGACACTTACCTTCATGGTCTGGTGGTTCGCCTGGGCTCCTTTTGTTGGTGTTTTCATTGCACGTATATCCAGAGGGCGTATCATACGGGAGTACATATTGGGCGTTGTCCTGGTTCCGACGATCTTTTCTATCTTCTGGTTTGGGGTTTTCGGCAGCATCGGCTTCCACGGTGCACTCAGGGTCGATGAAGCGATTCTTGAAGTGGTTAGGACAAACGTCAACAACACAACCTTTTTTGTGCTCAAGCATCTGCCGTGGAGCACTCTGACAACCGTTGCCACGGTTCTGGCTGCTTTCCTTTTTGTGGTCACGAGTGTGGTGAGCGCCTCTTTCGTCCTTTCCATGTTTTCCACTGGAGGAGACTTGAATCCGGATAAGAAAACGAAGCTCATATGGGGGGTAATCCTAGGGGCCCTTGGCCTGGTTATGATCCTGTCAAATAGCATCGACGCTGTGAAGAGTATCATTGCTCTTGCAGCTTTGCCCTTCATTAACATCGTGCTTTTGGTGGCGGTTTGTCTGCTAAAAGCTCTGAAATCAGAGGTGGCTCGATGACCTTAGAATACTTTATGGACAAACTTCTTAACCTTTGGGTGTTCGCCTTTATTGGTATCCTTGTCTGGCTTTATTTCAAGAAGGAACCAGAAGATAATGAAAGAAATAGTCGAGAGACTGTTGAAGAGAACTAAACATTTCTCAACAATCTCTCCACTTGCCGATTGTTGAGCCATCTAAGCCAACTCAGCTTCTCCCTGGTTGCCTCTTGGTTTTCAGGCTTGCCATTGAAGTCACCTCTTTCCTATCTAGATTTTAATGAATGTACCGTTAGATCCTCCAAACTCTCAGCATGAAGATAATTTACCTTGCATCCACGGCAATAAACCTTGTCCTTTAGAAGAAATATATGATCAGCGGACGAGCGGCCCAGATCGCAACCACAATCTGCGCAAATAAGTGGAACTCGTTTCAAAGACGTTTCTTGCGTCTTCCTAGTTTTGGGCTGTTTTTCCATCGCACACTTTCTCTACAATCGCAGGTAAAGTTAAAGCAAAGCCAATTTCGCATCTTCCTTGGCCATCTAAATCACCTCCGCTTCTTCCTCTATTCTGCCTGTACTTGCCATTACTGTTCAATAATCTCAAGAATCACACGCTTCCTAACCTTGGCAGAGGCAGCGTTTAAGATGGTTCGCATGGCCTGCACGTTGCGACCTTTTTTGCCGATTATCTTGCCGATGTCCTCCTTGGCTGGCTTCAATTCAATCACTAAAGTGTCACTTCCAGCGATCTCGCTTACTTCCAACTGATCTGGATTGTCCACTAGCGCCTTCGCCATGATTTCAACCAACTCTCTCATCGCTGTAACCTCCGTTCTCATAGTGCTAGAAGGGAACTTCAGATGGTATTATTGTCTATGTTACATAGTACCACAGCCTCTTGAGAATGCTTGACGATTAACCAACAGCTTAAGCGATGCTTCCCTGCTTGACCCCTTTTTCCTAGACGTGGTGGAAAATCCAGTGGGCCAGGTCCACAAATGTCGCTCTTCATCACCTCGTCCAGTTGCCCCTCAACGAGTGAGGCCCTTACTGGCCTTACGCTGAACTGCCAGTGAGGGCTTCTTTCTATGCATTGACAGTAAACCAAATCATGTGCTGAGTTCTTTGGAGGGATACTATGAATTAAGGGATGTAAATTTTTCCTCTGAGCGAGTGGGAGTATATATCGCTCTTCACTTTCCACTCCTGGCTTCTTTCTTTTAAACCACCTATGACCTGCTACATTTGTGGTTTCTCTTGACGTGGCCCAACTCATTAATCTAAGCTGAAACCAGTTCGAATCTTGCCTTTTGGCTCATCTTTGAAAATTTTACCTTGGTTCTATGCCCGCTTAGGCTTTAAAATCACTATTAGCAGTCATTGGTCGCGCCCTCTGAAGAGATTTATCTTCGCTGGGTTCCAAAGGATGCCAATCCAAAGCCTCCGATGGATTTATAACTCCTCGGAAGTTGTGACGCATGAGTTGCATGGGGCTTTGTTTTTTCAGTTACTTGGGGAGGTGATTCCATGGCAAATGCAGCCGAGGTCGTCCAGAAGATCCGCAGTGACTTATCAGCGATTGATGAGGAGATTCGGCGACACCCCTACTTGGATGCTATTCAGGCGGGTACAGTGCCGAAAGAGGCCCTGAGGTCGTTTGCGGGGCATCAATACCACATCGTAACGAGCGATCTCCGTTCCATCGCATTTATAATCCAGCGGTTCGGTCATCCGCCATGTCGGGATTTTTTTATTGAAGTTCTCCGGGGTGAACTCGCCGCCATTGGTCGTATCGTTACGATGGCCCAACGATTGGGGATGACAGAAAAAGAACTCGAGAGTTATGAGGTTAGTCCAGGAGGATTTGCTTACGCGACTTTCATGGCCTGGCAGTCAGCGTATGCCTCAGCTGCAGAGTTCACTTGCGGAATCTTGGTAAATTTTGACGCTTGGGGATTCAACTGCGGCTGTATGAGCAAGGCGCTCCGTGAGACATACGGTTTTTCCAGTGAGGAAACTGCCTTTTTAGACGGTTTTGCTGATTTACCACCCTTCGAGGAGGAGGCAATAGAGATTATTCAGCATGGGTTGGACAACGGCGTTGAACCGAAAGCTATCCATCGCGGCGCACGGCTATTTCAGGGCTATGAAAAGATGTTTTGGGATACAATGGCGCAGGTAGCTGGTGTCAAAATGGTGTGACTGACGTTGTAGAAAAAGGAGTTGAATGGATTTCCCAGAATAACGCCCGAGTTCTCGAAGTGATTGAGTGCAACCAGCTGAGGTGGTGAGCAAACTCCAGATAAAAGTTGTCTTTCTTACTCTAATTACGGCCTATAGCAAACATCAGCTCTCGATAAAATTAGTATTACCATAATCGTTAAGATCTAAAATCGTATTGATCCTCCGTTAGTGTGAATAACATACTTTAATCTAAATTATAGTGCTGTCAGATTCAGACACAACATCTAGTACTAAAAATTTTTTTGAAGACCACCGCGGAGCCAAAGCCCCTCATTTTATTTCACGCCTCTATGTTTCCCACCTCATCTCATTTTTTCCCTTATTGCCTTTCTTCCACTAAGCGATATACCTGGATAGGTGTTATAATGCGTTAAATCCGCCATTTGCTTCTCGGACATTATCAAGACTGATTGAGGCAAAAGACAGATTGAGGAACAATTATGGAAACACGCGACATAGTCACGTTAATTTTATTATTGGTGCTTTTAGCCGCAATCGTGATTAACTTGCTAACCGGTAAAATCCTGCCTTGGTTTTAACAAGGTGTGAACCCTCCCACGGTCAAGTAGAGGTATATAATTTCCATGAAGATATCGCCGATATCGCTATACGACAGACTGGTCCTTGGAAAACCAGTCGCGACCCTGCTGCTGGTGTTTCTAATTACCGCTTTTTTCGGCTGGTTTGTTCCGGACCTCAAGATCGACATCTCCTCCGATTCGCTAGTCCTCGAAAACGATGAAGACCTCCGCTACTACAACTCCATCCGGGCTCGCTACGGATCCGACGACTATCTGATTCTCACCTATGCGCCCCGGGGCAGATTGTTCGAAACAGAGACCCTGAACGATCTGCGTGTGTTGCGCGACAGCCTGGCCGCCATCGAGCGGGTTGAATCGGTAATCAGCATCTTGGACGTGCCCCTGGTTCAGAGTCCGCCAATGTTGCTGGAGGAACTGGAAAAACGCATACGCACCTTATCGGACCCCGACACGAACCTCGCCCTGGCCGAACGAGAGCTGAGCGAGAGCCCGCTCTATCGCAACCGTCTGGTGAGTGAGGACCGCGATATCACGGCGCTGCAGGTGAATTTTCGTCGCGACCCGACCTATCAGCACCTGCGGGAGAGCCGGGATAAGTTGCGCGAGAAACAGCTGGAGGCCAAGCTGACATCCGAGGAGGCGCAGGAACTCGAACGTTTGACCGATGAGTTCAAGCGTTACAGGGCTGAGATGATGGCACAGGAGGAGGCGGATATCGCCCACATCCGTGCCATAATGGATCGGCACCGGGATCGTGCCGAATTGCACCTGGGAGGAGTGCCCATGGTTGTCGCCGACATGGTCGATTTCGTCCGTCACGATATCAGGCTATTCGGTATAGGGGTAATTGCTATTCTGGCACTGCTTCTGATCATTGCTTTCCGCCAGCCTCGTTGGGTCATTCTGTCCATGCTCACCGCTCTCGCCACGGCAGTGGTGACAACGGGCTTTTTGGGCCTGGCCGGCTGGCATGTAACGGTTGTGTCATCCAATTTCCTCGCCCTTTTGCTGATTTTTGTCCTCTCGCTGGCCATTCATCTCATCGTTCGCTACCGCGAGTTGCATGTGCAACA
>JASFEM010000213.1:0-5247 GCA_050124835.1 Syntrophobacterales bacterium
GCTATGACCTGCTTCCGCGGACTGGCTGACGACCTTCCACATCAGGAATGGCTTCACGAGCACATTTTCCCTGCCGAAGCGCACCACGTGAGCGAGGAAACGGTCTATTGGGGCACCATGCTGGCGGTCGTTGAGATGATCAAAAGTGGCACAACCACCTTTTGCGATGGCTATTTCTGCGAAGATGGTGCAGCCAGGGCGGTGACTGCCAGCAGGATTAGGGCGATCGTTGCTCAGGGAGTGATCGATTTCCCCGCTCCGGGTGTGCCCGATCCAAGGACAAACGTGAAAGCCGCAGAAGCTTTTGTTTTTCGCTGGCAGGGCAATTCGCCCCACCTCATTCCGAGTATTTTTTGTCATTCGCCTTACACCTGCTCGCCGGAGACTTTGACCGGAGCCAAAGAGGTTTGCAGGCAGCATGGAATCCTATTCCAGATTCACCTGGCAGAAACCATGAACGAGGTGGATGAGATCCAGAAGCGTTATGGGCGGCGCCCCGTGGAGCACCTCAGGGCTCTAGGGCTGCTCGATGAAGAGACCCTCTGTCATCACGCGGTCTGGATAAGCGAGGAGGAAATAGAGTTGTTGGCCCAGAGCGGCGTGGGGATTTCACATAACCCCGAGAGCAATATGAAGCTGGCGTCAGGAGTGGCGCCCCTACCGAGAATGCTCAACGCGGGAGTGAAAGTTGGCCTGGGCACAGATGGATGCGCCAGCAATAATAACTTGGACATGTTCCAAGAAATGGACACTGCTGCAAAGCTTCATAAAGTGTACTGGGGTGATCCCACTCTTTGTTCCGCAGTGCAGGTTGTGGCCATGGCCTCTTCTGGGGGGGCGTCTGCTCTAGGAATGAGAGGGGAGTTGGGTTCACTGGAGCCTGGGAAAAAGGCTGACATAATCACCATCGACCTGAACCAGCCACATTTAACTCCAATCTATGAGCCTTGTTCTCACCTGGTCTATGCGGCTAGAGGGGCTGATGTCCGTGATGTTATTATTGACGGTCGAATGGTTATGCGCCAAAGACAACTTCTTGATATTGATGAAGAGGAGATAATGGGAAAGGTGAGGGAGATCGCCAGCCGCATACGCGCCTAGCACTAGCAGGCTGCCGAAATACCCGCTACTAGTGTCATTCTGAGCGGAGCGAAGAATCTCGGCACTGGTAAAATAAATAGGTTGCGAGATTCTTCGTCGCCTGCAGCTCCTCAGAATGACATACAGAGTGACTTTTCAGCAGTCTGCCAGGCACTGAGCACGGTTATTATTTTCATTTTAATAGAATATAGTTATAACTCTTATTATCAAATGTTGAATGGGCAATGACAGCTGACAAATGACTAATGACCCTGGGGGTTAAATATGAAGATCTTTGTCTCTGGATCCTTGGCCTATGATCGGATCATGGGTTTTCCTGGAAAATTTTCTGACCACATCCTCCCTGATAAGATCCATATCCTCAATGTGTGTTTCGTTGTCGACGGTCTTAAAGAAAAATACGGCGGCACAGCCGGAAACATCGCCTACAACCTGGCCTTATTGGGAGAACAGCCGGTGATTCTGGCTACTGCTGGGGTCGACTTTGATAGCTATGAAGCCTGGTTGCGCAGGCATGATTTGCCCCTGTCAGGAATTCGTCACATCGCCAAAGAATTGACGGCGGGCGCCTACATCACCACAGACATGGCAGACAATCAGATCACCGGATTTAATCCCGGGGCCATGAAATATCCTTCTCTTCAAAAACTTGACGGAGTAAATGCGCACGAGACACTCGCCATTGTGGCTCCCGGTAACGTTGAGGATATGCTCACCTACAGCCAGATCTACAAGCAACAGAAGATTCCTTACATCTTTGATCCTGGCCAGCAGATTTCAGTATTGTCAGGGGAGCAATTGACCGAGATGATCACCGGTTCAGAGTTACTAATCGCCAATGACTACGAACTGGAAATGATCATGAAAGATACAGGGATGGAAAAGGGAGACCTGCTCAAACGGACAAAGGCAATCATCTCCACTCTAGGAGAACATGGTTCACTCCTGCACACCACCGAAAAAGTAGTTGAAATTCCTGCTGCTAAGGCCTCACAAGTCAAAGACCCAACTGGAGCTGGAGACGCCTATCGCGCAGGCATCATCAAGGGGTTGGTGCTGGGAAAAGACCTGGATGATGCTGCTCGGATGGGGGCAACGTGCGCCAGCTACGCGGTGGAATGTTACGGCACCCAGGAGCATGCTTTCACCCAGGAGGAATTCTGGGAACGTCATGAAGCGACGTTTGGAGAGAGTAATTCGTAGAATTCAAGAATAATAGAGGCACAAGGCACAGGGCGCAAGGCTCAAGGTGAAAGACAGTCTTCTACTCAACCCCATGCCATGTGCCTTACGCCATGCGCCGTATTATTTCTGGATTCGGACTCCTGAATCCTCACACTGTTGAGATCCACCACTTACAGGACATATGATTACTATTGGCTTCGCGTCACACCACGTTGAGACCTTGCCTTTTGTCCGCGAACAGATGGAAAGGCATCAGGTAATTGTACTCGAAGAACCCCCCTCTCCCCATTTCCCGGCCATGCTCAGCGGTGCTATCTCCATAAGCGACTACATAATGGAGCTTGATTCAGGATTTCCCGAGTTCGAACATCGAATGTGTACGCTATTGCGAGAGTTGCACAGAAAGGGTGGGCGAATACTTCAGGTGGAGCCTTATCTGGAGAAGCTTCTTCAGATTCACGAGCTTTTTGCAGATGGTAAGACGGTGGACCAGGTGATGCAGGTGGAAGAACTGAAAGAGGTTTACTCGGCGGAAAAGCATGCCACCGGGGCACTCATTGCCTATTATGCCCGGAGCATGGATGAACCATTTGAACTTGTGGTGGAGGCGGTCAAGAACTTTGCACGCGCAGATGCTTACCGTCTCATCCTGCGGGAACGACTGCGGGCAAAGGCAATCGCATTGTTGTATGAGCCGGCCGAAAATATGTACGTGGAGGCTGGCTACATCCATTATCCTCTGTACCGGTATTTACGGCATGAGCTGGGAAAGCAAGAAAGGATTCGTGTCGCTTTTTTGCTCGCACCCGTGGTCAAAAAGTTACATGCGAAAAGGCGTAATATGGGTCCGGGAGATATCCTCACACTTCACTACGCCTTTCATGATGGATTGCAGGAGGATTTGGCAAATCTGCTGGCTGCGCGCAGCCTGATCTACATCAAACTCATCAGGAAAGAGGAACTCATTCCAGGTAATTCTGAAGCCCCTCACGCAGAGGACGAAGTTAAGGTTAATAGATTGGTGGACCGCCTAAATTTCAATCACTGCAAAGAACTTTTCGAACAGATCCGGTTGGCGAAGCAAGAGGGGGCAGTGGAGCTGGCGGAGAAGTATGTCGGAAAGTTGGCAGGTGGTAAAAACTAGGCACTAGGGACTAAGCAATAGGCACTGGGAAGTGACGCTGCGAAAAATGACGAATGATAAATGAGAGATACGAAATGAGAAATGAAACTGGTGATTTTTCCGATTGACAGGGGTGACTACTTTTGTGGTAAGTTTACGCAAGAGTGGGGTTTCTAAAGCCCCGCTCGGTGCCCCTTGCCCCCACCAGCCATCCGCGTCCGGTAGGTGGGGGCATCTTTTTTATGGTCTTTGAGAACGGCTTTCACTCAAGGGCTGCGGCAAGCCTCGATTGGAACTTTTGGAGCCTCGAAAGCTTTGTCATTCCATGGCAGCGTAGGTGCGAGTCCTCTCCAAACCGGGGATAACGTAATAGGTTGGCTCTCCATTCCACAGCGTGATAGCAGGCTGTCCTTCCCGGTACCTGTCTATTTTCTCACAGGACTTGACGCATTTGCTCTTGCTCTTTTTCTCGCGCTCGCACTTTAAGCAAGGACTTCTTTCCTCATCCACAGGGCACCTCCTCGATAGCGAAGACGTCCGAAATAGATTCGATAAAGATCCTCCCTGTCTTCCCTATGCAGGAGAAGTGCCAAAAAAAGGAGAACTCGAAAAAAACATATAAATTTCAGGTATTAGCAATTTCCAAAAGTTCCATGCTACTTTGCTGTATCCGATAAGTTGGCCAAAAAGCCAGACAAACTTGCCGAAAGACCAAACAATTTACTGTTGAAAAGTACCAATTATGTCACTCTGATAACAATTGAATGGATTGGTAATTTTGGTTGGCTTGGGAATGAGAGCAAATCTATTCTGAGTCTTGTCGATTGACTTGAACTAGTATTGTTAGTAAGTTACAAAAATGTTAATATGACAGAGTATCAGCCCCTGAGTATTACATTCAGTTTCCTGGGCATGCTTACTGAAAATGACGTAAACTGCCACACTTACGGCCTTTATTTTTCCCTTCTATTACATGCATCAATATATAGTACTATTCTGATTAGCTTGTACCATTGACGATTAAGCTTAGAGTGCTCACCTTAGAACAACTTAAGTCTGGATTCTGGGGGTTTTTATGGCATCGCATATAGTATATAATGTGACACTAACTCTCCGACGATTCTAGGACCAAAAAGCACGACAACATATTATTTTTTACGATCGGTCAGGCGTTGTCATTATCAGATAAGCGGGATTTTGGCTATTTTGTAAGCTAATCCAGGAGGGTCAGGGTGGTGGACCAGCGGTTTCATAAGAAGAGAGAAGGGGGTACGAACGTGCTTGTGAATCGAAGCTTGGCAATTTTGGTTGCTTTGCTTACCAGCACTTTTTTGCTGACCGGTATTTCATCAGCGGCGGTAAGCAAGCTCTGGCCAGGCCCGGAAGGTGGAACGGTTCAGGCCCTGGTTGTAGATCCTGACGTAAACACTACGGTTTACGCTGGCACGAAAGCAGGTGGTGTTTTCAAAAGAACGAGTGCTGGCACCGACTGGGTAGCAAGCAACAATGGTTTAACCAACTTGAATATTCAGGCTCTAGTCGTTGATCCCAACAGAAATACCGATATTTACGCTGGTACTAACGGAGGTGGTGTGTTCAAGAGTAGGGACAGTGGTAAGACCTGGACTGCGATTAATAACGGCCTGGGTGGAGCTTTGAATGTACAAGCGCTAGCCATAACTCCGAAGGGCAAACCCTTTACGCTTTACGCTGGTACGAGCGCCGGAGGTGTATTCATAAACCAGGATGGCACAAACTGGAACTCGCCCACTGTAAGCGGCTTTAGTAATGTTCAAGCAGTGGCAATTGATTTTCAACTTCCCAGTACAGTATACGTC
>JASFEM010000214.1:0-5189 GCA_050124835.1 Syntrophobacterales bacterium
CCTTTTTATGGATTTGAACAGGTACGTTACTGTTACGTACATGTAAATATGAATGTCTTCTGGAGAGCTTTGCACTGATCCACAAAGACCGGAAAACCATGGCAGCTGGCAACAAACCTACACCCGAAGCCATCAGTGCCCAGCTGGAGCGAATTCTCCAAAGCACCGAATTTCGAGGATCAGACAAACAGAGAAGATTCCTGAGCTTTGTGGTTGAAGAGACCCTGGCGGGCCGATTCTCTCAGCTAAAGGGATATACCATTGCAGTCGCCGTGTATGGGAGGAGAGAGGATTTTGATCCTCAGGTGGATCCAATCGTTCGGGTGGAGGCAGGAAGATTGCGTCGGGCCCTGGAGCACTATTATCTGACAGCCGGGAAGAATGACCCCGTGCGCTTGGAAATTCCAAAAGGTGCTTACGTACCAATCTTCCAGATTGTCGAAGTATCGCCGTCTGGAGTCCAAGCGTTTACTTACGAAGAGGAATACCTTGGGCTGCCAACAGGACCCTCCATTGCTGTGATGCCGCTTATCAACCTGACTGGCGATAATGAGCAGGACTATTTCACCGACGGCCTGACGGAAGAACTGACTACTGAGCTCGCGCGCTACCAGGATTTCCGAATCATTGCCTCTCAGTCGACCATGCAGTTCAAGGGCCAAGATTTTGATCCAAAGGAAGTCGGCGGGGCCCTCGGCGTACGGTTTCTGCTAGCAGGGAGTGTTCGAAGGGATTCAAAGACTGTCAAGGTTACCATCCAATTACTCGATACCTCCACCGGGGCGCAAGTCTGGGGGGAGAGCTACAAACGCGAGCTGACAGCTGCTGACTTGATTGCAATGCAGGAGACGATCGCCAATAGAGTTGCCGGAACAGTTGCCGACCACTATGGTTTGATATCACGAAGACTATCCAGGGAGTCCTATAAGAAAAGACCTGCAGACCTGAAGGCCTATGATGCCATCCTTCGCTTCTACCACTACGAAACAGTATTGACCCCGGCGGCATTCCAAGAAACCCTGGAAGCTCTTGAGCGGGCTGTGGAAGTAGACCCGGAATATGGGCTTGCCTGGGCCATGCTCGCCCACTTGCATGCGGATAACTATGCCCTCGGATTTTGTGAGATTGAGACACCGCTGGAAAAAGCAATGGCCTTCGCCCAGAAGGGAGTGGCACTCGCTCCCCAAAACCAGTTCGCCCGAGACGCCCTCAGTTTAGTACATTTTCACCGAGGCGATAAGGAAGCATTCCTGAAACACGTTAAGCAGACTATTGCGCTCAACCCCAACTCCCCTTACGTCGTGGGTGTTTCCGGCTGGCACCTGGTGCTCTATGGGGAATGGGAGCGTGGACTTGCCTTGCTGGAAAAAGGGATGAAACTCAATCCCTATTACCCCAGCTGGTTCCATATGGCGCCTTATATGGACCACTATCGCCGTGGTGAGTATGAAAATGCCTTCGCCAAAGCTATGAAATTCAACTATCCTGAATTGCACCTGGACCCGATGATGCGAGCTGCCGCTCTCGGCCAGCTAGGGAGAGGGGACGAGGCAAGAGCTGCGGTAGGCGAACTGCTCGAGCTGGTGCCTGATTTCGCCACTCGAGGACGACTGCTAATCAGCCGCTATGTCAAGGTCGATGATCTGGTCAATAAGATCATCGAGGGGCTGCGAAAAGCAGGCCTGGCTGATCTCGAGTGACTCGCACAGTTGGTAATTAAGGCCTTCCTCAGACTTGTTATAATCTTTCAAAGACAATCATCGTTTTAGGGCAAATAAAACTTTGCGAATACAAGCGCTCCTGCACTCTCGACTTTTACGGTTCCATCGAGCTTGATTCCCAGAACTCTATCGCCAGACCCTTCAAGGTCCGCACTTAGGTAATTAACGCCGGCTCCAAACCCCACGTACTCCCACACGTTCCATTCAACTCCTGCAAAAAGTGAAACCAGTAGGCCTTCTAAGGTATCTACCTTTAGATAAAAGGCTCTGAAGTCTTGCGTGAGAAAGACCTTTGGCGTAATGGCATACTCAAGGTGCAACCCCAGCACGGGCAGGGGGAAAGTCACATCCAGCGACTCATCGACGGCGAGAACCTTCTCCCGCACCTTGATGTCTAAATCCAAAACAAACACCCCTGCAGTGACGCCGAGGTCAATACGGTCGTCCTGTAAAAAGGAATAGGTGTAGGCCGCCTGAACGACAAAGAAATCGAAGTCGGTCTTGACTTCGGTACCCACATCAAATGTCTCATCACCGATCGTGATTGTTTCTTTGAGAGTTTTTGTCTCATCGCGGGAAAGGTCAATGAAACCAACATCTACCTTGTGGCGGGGCGCTATCCGATAATACCCCGAAGCGTACCACTGAAACCTAGCGTCGTCCAGCCCCAGGGTATCCTCGAAGTCAACCAGGGTTCCAACGCCAAAAGGACCGTTTTCTTTCCAAGAGCTGTCGAAAAACTGGACACCCGCACCAATGTAAAGAGCAGCCCGGTTCCAGGGAAGCGGTTTATCTTCCTGCTCGGCCAGGGCAGGTCCACAGAACATGGCAAAGGCGCATGCCACCACAAGAACGCAGATTATTCTTTTCATGGTTATCCCTCCCTCAAATAAAGGTTAGTTGAATGGATTTAGAAAGACAGGACAGTGAATCTTTCTTTATATTGATCCCACTTTATTTGTGGCTTTGCAAAGGTACGTTACTGTTACGTACATGTAGCAATGGATTTTTTGGGAGAGCTTTGCGCCGATTGGCAATAGAAAGGGGGGACGTTGTTGACTGGCTTAACTTATTTCCCTTGGTACGGGGAAATCTGTATAAGAAACATGTGTCGTGAGGGGGTCGTTATTTATATATTAATGGGCGCAGAAAAAAGTGGGGTCAGAGCTTAATTATTAATTTAACGAGTCGTTCTGAGACCTTGTCTCGGCCGTTTTTATTCTTCGATGCTCTAACTGGGATACCAAACCTCTAAGTGATGGAAAATTGGGGTCAGAACTTATTTATTATAAGGTCTTTCAGGACGAATTGAGTCAGCTTCACCGACTTGTTATGTGATCGTTGAGCCAGGATGCGAGTTCTTTGCGGGTCAGTTTGCCTGCGGCCAGATCAAGAATGAGTCGCTCCTGCACATCAACATCCGCGACTATTTCGGAGCCGTTGAGAATCAAGAAAGTCTCCATCGCCGCGTGCCCAATCCTCTTGTTTCCGTCAACAAAGGGATGGTTCATGACGAGGGAAAAGCACAGAGATGCGGCTTTGGAAACTAAATCCGGATAGAGATCATCTTGGTCAAAGGTAAGGCGAGGTTGATTAACTGCGGATTCCAGTGCCCCTACATCACGAATACCACGTGCGCCGCCCGTGTTAGCAATAATCGCTTCGTGCAGCTCAAGAATCTCGACGAGAGAAAGATAGCGCATCAAGCCAACCGCTTGTATAGCTCCTTGTTCTTAGACAATACCTTACGCATCGCAGCGTCGAACTCAGGCTCAGGCTGAGCGAGCAAATCTTCGATGGAAGCCGTGACAAACTCGTCCAATGAAATACCATATTTCTCAGCCTTCTCTTGGAGAAGAGCAGCCTTGGAGTCGTCGAGTTGCACCGTGATTGTCGTCATGAAGCCAGCCTCCTATGATCAGAATATCCCTAGAATACCCGAAAGCCTGTTTTTGTCAAATTTACTCGATCACATAATCTTAAATTATACAGCACATTATCCGAAACAGTCATTTTCTCTTATCACATTTTATTTTAGCCACCCCAAATCCACACCTTTAGCTTCTGCGTACTCGACACAGAATGCTGTAATAGAAACTTTCGGATGTGGTTTAAACATAGCTTGCCAAGTGAAGTTTTGGAGATGTTTAGGTATGATTTAGAAATGACAGAATTGTGTAGTTAGCGGTTTATCTCTCAGGTGGAATCTCCCACTCCACGAATCTGACATCTTGCAGCGCAATCGGTCTGCTTGACAGCCATATTACAGTGCGATAACCGTCGGTAAAATACGGGCTGCCAGTGAGGTTTCTTCGGGGCTCCTCCGATATGGGTGCCTCTCCAACGCCTTTGACGTAGCCGTATTTTAACAACATCTGAGAATACCACAGATCCTCAAGGAAGTAGCTCCTGGTGTCATCCACATCTGGATCGATCCTATAGGTTGCCCCTTTCTTCGTTGTGGACCGTACAGCTACGTTGCGGCTTATTTGGCCGATCCATACGTTCTTACCCTGAAAGATCATTGGCGTCAGCCAGAGGCGTATCTGATTACGCCCGCGGATCGTCTCCCGCGCTTTCTGGAAGGCGGCATCCTGGGGCCGGCCATAGACATAGAGGGGACTGACTGGCGCGTAGCGGTAGTCTCTCCCGGAAAAGGGAGATTTCTTCTGCTCTGTGGCTGATGTCTCGGATAAGGCTGCTGTTTCGTTCCAGCCGCTGCGCATTAAGGCGCGGTGTAAGTCTTGGCCTTCACTTATAATCACCAAATTGAGGGGGTCGCCCGGCTCTGTACCCTCATTGTTGGTGGTGCAGCAGGGCAAACTCTCCAGGGCTTTCCGCAAGCCCTTCTCGTCGTATTTGACAATCTCATCCTTGGAATAAAGACTTTCGAAATCCACCACGCTGTGGCTTACTGGAAGGCCTGGAACGGAAATGAAGAATGTGAAGGATCTAATTCTGCCATCTTCTCCGAGGACGTCGACGTTGAAGGCTTTAGTGCCTCTGGTCAAATTGGTAAAGACGAAACCCGACTCCACCCCACCCGGCGCAATAAAGGGGTCCATCTGTTGCTCGTGGAAGTACTGATTCATCTGACTCCTTGCGGCTTTTGAAAAACCGGAGCGAAACATGTAGGGGACCTCGAGCGGCGAGAAGTAATCCGGATCGACACCGTACGGCAAAAAAATTGCCATTTCTTTTTTCTTGTTTTCGATTTCTATCCAGATCGGCTGGATACCTCTTTTGTACAAATCCACGCCGAAGACCTCTTTGCATTCTTCCCCGCTGAGCACGACCGCTGTCGCCCGTATGCCATCTTCATATTGCGTCTGGGCACGCTCTTTGAAGGGAACCTCTTCCATCGGGCGAGGATTGTAGGCTCTTGTGGCGCATCCATACACTGTCAGAATGCAAACAACCCAAAGTGCCAGCCACTGCATCCGCATATGATCATCCCCCCTTGATACA
>JASFEM010000215.1:0-5138 GCA_050124835.1 Syntrophobacterales bacterium
GACTTCCTTCACTGCGCTCAGGACAAGCTCACGCCTGCTCCCATCCTGATGCCGTAAAACAAAAAGCCCTCCTCTTTTCGGAAGGCCCTGCCCGCGCTGGTGCCCCCGGCAGGACTTCCTTCACTGCGCTCAGGACAAGCTCACGCCTGCTCCCATCCTGATGCCGTAAAACAAAAAGCCCTCCTCTTTTCGGAAGGCCCTGCCCGCGCTGGTGCCCCCGGCAGGACTCGAACCTGCGACGCCCGGATTAGGAATCCGGTGCTCTATCCGCCTGAGCTACGGGGGCATCATTAAAAATGCGCGTCACAACTAGCAGCTACACCTGTAATTGTCAAGGTATTTTGAGGATTGTTCCTAACGGGGAAACATGATCGACTTCCTGCCGAAAGTTGGTCAAACCTCGAAAAGTTTACCCCTAGTTCATTGGGTACCAATTCAACTTGTGGATAGCTGTGTAATATACATCTATTCTGTGAACCCGCGTTTGCGTTCTTCTATCCTGAAGAGGCTATTACCGGCGAAATAAAGCTCAGCCATGAACTTGTAAGGTCCCCGGTTGTATGTCCAGACCTCAATAATCTGGGTAGATTTTGTTTTGCCCCATTTGCTGTATCTCGTGTTCGACCTGACCTCTTGAACCTCCACACTGTCGGGCTCTCCGCAATAGCCCAGCACTCGCATCTTGCTGTTCCCCTTGCTGATGAGCTTAGTCCCACAGCGGAAGGCCATGGCAGTAGATGTGGTCAGGAAGAGCAGAACAATGGTCAAAAAAATCGTCTTTTTCACAACAAACCTCCTAAGCTCGCTATATTTGCAAGACATTCTCGGAACACCGTATCTCACCTGGTACGGATTAAAAGTATAACACGAGAGGTGACCGTTGTCTTTGGAGCCAAAAGTCAGGAACCGAGGTATGGTGGTTAGTGTCGAGGCGAAACGATAACGTTATTGTCAGTGGTCAGTGGTCCGTTGTGGACAATTAATTGGGAATGTCTTTCGAAGCGTATTGGTAAGATAGAAAACTCACTTTATGCTTGCCGCAATCCGAAATGCTTAAGCTGCTGACTCCCCTACGGAGAGAGGAGACCTGATTTTTAAAAAGGCGGGCGAAGATGACAAATGGATTGGTCTACCGGTCTTTTGACAGGCGAGAGAAGGCAAACGGTAGAGGTTTGTGTCTGATTATTCGGTTGAGGACTATAACCGTTGCGACGGTTACTATTATCCCCACATCCCGAAAAGCCCCGAATATTATGAAATTGATAACATCTACCCAACCACTGTAGCCGACACTGAAATGTAACTCCAATGGCCACCAAAGCGATACCGGCACAGTGGTGAGAACGGCATCAGCAAGTACATGAGAAAAAATAACCAGGAAGCACCAAAGGAAACTCACCTTTGGAATTTTCGACCACCAATTCCCAATTCTGGATGCTATCAAAGCCATAATTAGCCCGAACAGAAGACTATGGGTGGGGCCGCGATGAAAAATATCACCGTTACCGTAAAGCATCAGCCCCATGATAACATCAATGTCGGGCAGGTTGGAAAGAGCAACGATAAAAACAAAGGTCTTCCAGGGATTGTCGTTGAGACTCCCCTTGGGATAGATATCGGTTATAGCCAAACCAATGGCTGTATGCCCTAAAGGCAATGGCATTAGAGATTCACTCTCTTTGCCCCTGAGCCTGGCAAATTACCGTGGCTAACCGAGGCGATGAGGAACAACAGGAAGCGGTTTATACTACAAAATATATGCCAGGGTCTAGTGGTTGGAAAGAATCTATATTTTCCAATTACTTATGCGATCTTTTGCAACGGTTGAAACCAAAAGCTTGGGAAACCTTATTCACACTCTGGGAAAGTAAATTCTACTTGTAGACTAAATAGGTACTACTGCCGGAGGGGTAGATAAACAGGACCTCAGGACCGCGACGCTGCCAATCTTTGGAAATATTTCAGCGAATAAATCGATCAGAACCAGGTGAAACGCACAGCCATTCCGCTCGGTTTCTTGTCGTCTTTGTAACTTGACCTTCTTGAGAACTTACTGGATATTATCCTGGAGCGTTGGTAGTTCTTGTAAATTAATGTCAACGTAGTTATTTTACTTGATATTGATTTATAGTTTCTTTGATGCTCGGCTTGATCAGGCTGCTCCTTGAGCGGCGAAATATATGGTCGCCGGCACAAAAGTTCGAGCGTGCAGGCTCAAATACCGCTTATAATCTGCATTCTTTGGACCTGCTTGGAACTACCTATCAGTATTTACGCCACCACTCTGGCAAACGTTATATAAACGAGGCAGCACAGAACATGGATATCCTTTTTTCCTTTACATGGCGGGATGTGGTGGACATCCTAGTGATTAGCATTCTCATTCACAGGCTGTTTATCCTGTTTCGAGGAACCACCGCTCTGCAGATCATGCTAGGCCTTCTCTTGTTGTGGCTCTGTCACACGTTTGCCCAGGCGACGGGATTGGTGTTAACCAGCTGGTTTTTCCAAGGTCTCGGCGCCGTTGCCGTGCTTGTCATCGTGGTGGTCTTTAGATACGAAATCCGTGAGGTGCTCGTTCAGACCAATCCCATCCGACTCTTCCTTGGCCGGCCCTATGAACCCCGGGCTGTACATCTCTCTGAAGTTGAACAGGCTGCATTTCAGCTTGCTAGAAGCAGGACAGGTGCCCTCCTCGTTTTTCAGCAGCAGGACAGATTGAGGGTGCATCTGCGTGAGGGTGTCCCTTTGGAGGGGAAGTTCAGCCCGGAAATCATCGTCAGTATCTTCGCCAGAGGAAGCCCGATACATGACGGCGCCGCAATCATTCAGGATGGTCAGATCAAGCTTGTGGGAGCATATTTGCCCATGACCCACAGAGAAGGACTACCGAAGCATTATGGCGCTAGACATCGCGCTGCCATCGGTCTCAGCGAAATGACTGACGCAGTGATATTGCTGGTGTCCGAAGAGCGCGGAGAAGTCTCCTTGGTCCACAAGGGCGAAGTTGAACCGGTAAACGAGGCTCAACTGTTGCAGGCCAAACTGGGGCGGTTGCTTTTGGGAATCGAGTCTGAGACAAAACCCCGGACCAGGCGTCGAGAGCTGCTTTCACAGGTGGCAGGCTTTCTCCTGACTTTCTTGCTGGTTTCTGTCTTCTGGGGTATCTATTCCGGCAAACAGTTATCTTTGATAAACGTTACCACCGCAGTCGACTTTCGCAATATACCTGAGAACCTGGAACTCAAGCGCTCGTCGGCTGAAAACGTCGAGGTACAAATCACCGGTAAGCGCAGGCTCGTCAGCGCTCTCAAGCCCGATCAGGTCCATGCTTTTTTAGATCTCAAAGAGATCGGTGACGGATATCATCGGCTGGAGCTGAATGCAGACAATATAGAACTTCCCCTAGGCATGGAAGTGGTGCGCATCACGCCCTCGACCATTAGGTTGGATATGGAACAACGGGTGGAAAAGAAGTTGGCGGTCCAACCCGACATTGTGGGTTCTCCCCCTGCGGGATACCAGATCGACAAAATCAAAGTCAGCCCGGATTATGTAAAAGTTAGCGGGCCGGTATCGGAGCTTCGCAACATCGATAGCTTGCTCACTGAACCCATTTCTCTGACTGAAATGGATATCCTGAACGGGAAGAGTGTTGTTAAGGTTCCCTTGGTCCTGTCTCCCCCTTCCTTGCGACTGCTTGCCGGAGAAAACAAAGAAGTTCAGGTCGGCATTCAGTTTGCACCCCAAAACCCCTCTGAAAATTCTGCAAATTGAGCGTTTCGCAAAGCTGGCCCAAGGACTGCTCGAGGTACAGGGCCAGTGTTAAACAGCAGCAGGGAGCCGTTGGCACTAGGCAACAAAGAACGGACGCGGAGATGGGGTGAGACGGGGACGCGGCGATCTTATTTCACATCTTAAATCAGCAATAAAAGAGTCCAGTAGTCAGTAATAGTCGCTAAACGGTAAATCGTTATTGAGCATTCAATATCTCAAATTTCTCAATCCCTCAATCCCTTAATCCACAATCTGAAATCTGCAATCCGCAATCTAAAATCTACAGTCAACAATCTACCCTGTGCCCTATGCCCTCTGCCCAATTAACGATCAGCGCGAAAATTACTTTGACAGACTGCATTTGGGCTGTTAATCTCTACCTAATCTATATAATTTAGGAGGTTTTATGAAACTGTCCACGCGCGGCAGATATGGTACACGGTTGATGGTGGACCTCGCGGAACATTACGCCGATGGCCCCATCCCGTTGGCAGAGATCGCCAGGCGCCAGAATCTTTCTGTTAAGTATCTTGAACAGCTGATTATCCTGCTGAAAGGAGCCGGCCTCATCCGGAGCACCCGAGGAAGGCGTGGTGGATACATGTTGGCCCAAAAACCTGAAAAAATAAGCGTGGGTCAAGTAATTGAAGTTCTCGAGGGCAGGCTTGCAGTGGTCGATTGCGTAACAGACCCGGAGCTTTGCGAGCGTTCACCAGAGTGCCCCACCAGGGGAATCTGGATAGGAATGACGGACGTTCTTAAAAAGCAGCTATTTTCCTTGAGCCTAATGGATATTCTTCAGAAAGACACTCCGCTCGGAGACCTAATATCAGAGTCGGCCTAGCAGATAGGGAGGGAACCATGGCAAATGTTGTCCACAGCTCACAAATAAGTATTACCAGAGAAAGAGGGCCCACCCGGAAAGCCATTATCAAAGGCTTCGGCGAACCTGTTTACTACGGCATTCACGGTGGAATCAAGGAATTTTATAAAGTTGAGCCAGAGGAGGAGCACGCTGCCACGCTAGATCACATCGTTGGCGCTGTGGGGGGCTGAATGATGGGCACACTGGCCGTGGTACTGGCCGGCAAAAAGATTCGAACCTTTGAGAACCTGTATCAGGCAACAGTAACGGGCGATATCGAAAACGTTGACGGGACTCTTAAGATAACGCGCATCAAGGTGCAGTATTCCCTCAAAGCACCTGAAGACAAGTGGGAGGATGCCAGAGAAGCGCTGGAGACCTATCTGCCCATGTGTCCAGGAGCCCAGAGTGTCATCGGCTGTATTGACATCAGCCATGAATTGAGTCTGGAACCCATGCCAGAGTAATAGGGATTTTAGATTTTAGATTGTAGATT
>JASFEM010000216.1:0-5080 GCA_050124835.1 Syntrophobacterales bacterium
TTAGATTGCCACTTACTGATGGGATGACACACCACAAGCGGGCCTTCACTATTTTCAGTTATCCGCTCGAGTCTTTTCTGGAACTGGAGTTCCTCGGCAGGCGTCCATGGATTCTGCACCCGCACATTGTCCACCGCTGCCCCCAAATAGCGTGCCACATCAAGATACCGCTCCAAAGCGTGACGATCCGGATCGTAAGCCGGCAATCTCTCATTGAGAACCCGCCAACTCGCCTCACGAGTTCTGTCGAAACCGATCTTCCGATCACCCCTTACCAGACCAACCCAGATTGCGCTTTTGAGCAGCCCTTGCAAATCAATAACGACGTCATAGTAGCGCTGGCGCAAACTGCGACAAAATCTAAATACATCCAAAAGAACGGACGGCCATGAGACCGGTTCCCGGAGCTTTCTCAGCCAGTATTTGCGTCGACAAACGAGGACTTCATCGAGACCCGGATAGTGGGTGAGCAAATCAGCGGCCTCTTCTTCCACCAACCAAACAATGTGAGCGGTGGGATATTGTTTTCGGAGTGCTTCAAAGGTGGGGATGGTCTGAACCACATCGCCCAAGGCACTCAGCTTGACAATCAAGATATTCATCTCAGCTTACGATTTACAAGGGAGCCGTCTCCCTCAGGTGAGAGAGTATCCAATCCACAGCTTCCAAAAGATCCTCAGCTATAAAATCGGGCTTTGTCTCGCTGACCGGTCCGAGAAACTCAAGTTCGCCCCTACCGTAGCCGGTAAGCACCAGTAAAGCTTTAGCCCCGGCATTTCGGGCCGTTTCCACATCCGTGAACCGGTCTCCAACGACATAGGATTTCTTAAGATCAAGTTCTAATTCATCAGCCGCTTGGCGCATGAGGCCGATGCCCGGTTTACGACAATCGCAGCCTTCTCCCTTCCCTTCGCGCGGCGGTGCATGGATACAGGTGTAAATACCGTCTAGGAAAGCACCCTCGTCTTCCAGCAAGCGGCACATCTTTTGGTGAACTTGATCGATGAGCTCCATGGGGAAATAGCCGCGGCTCGCCCCGGACTGATTGGTAACCACGATTGCTTTCAATCCGCTTGCATTAATTCTCCGGATTGCCTCTGCCACGTTGGGCAGCAGTACAAAGCGATCCAAATGATTAATGTAGCCCATCTGTTCGTTGATGGTACCGTCGCGATCCAAAAACACTGCCACATGACTTTTTGATGCTGCCGATTTCATTAGATTTGCTGCCCTTTTTTTGCACTTACGTCAAACTCTATCTCATTAAGCAACCGCTCAGTTGCACCGCATACTTCATCAACAGTGATTGCCTTCAAGCATTCGAGATCCTCCGGACAGGAGCTTTTGAAACATGGGGTGCACCTCACTTGGCTGGGGTGGATGACCACCGCCCGGTCATTAAGGGGGGCCGTCTTTTGCGGGTCGCTTGAACCAAAAAGGGCCACCTGGGGAATATTTAACGCAGCCGCCACATGCATGAGTCCGGAATCGTTGCTCAGAAATAGGGAACACTGCTTTACTAGCACTAAAGCCTCGGTTATTGTGGTTCTTCCCACAAGATTGACGGGCGGCTGCTCCATTCTCATGCAGATCTGCTCTGCAAGCGGCTCCTCACCCGGTCCGCCCAAAAGGAGAATTCGCCGTCCCGACCCATGCAATCGTTCCAGCACAGCGGCAAAGCGTTCGGGAAACCAACGTTTGGTCTCTCCGTAGGCAGCTCCAGGGTGTACGCCAATGATAATCTCGTCCTTGCCAATACCCAGATCCCCCAACAACATTTGCCCCTTATCTGCAATTTTTGCCTTGAGCTGCAATTTTGGGATACGGTCCATCCGGGCAACTCCCAAATTAGTGAGCAGCCCGATATAGTAATCCACCTGATGCAGCCCTCTTTCCTTCCGTCTATCTTTGAGCCTCTGGGTAAGCAGCCAACCACGGCCATCAGTGGCGTAGCCCATACGCTCTGGTATCCTTGCCAACCATACTGTCATGGCCGAACTCATGGAGTTGGGCAAAAGCACCGCAAGCTTAAAATCTTCGCGTCGTAACCTTCGTCCCAGGGTAAAAAGATTTGCGAGCCTCCCTAGGCCACTTCCCCTTTCATACGCCAACACCCGTGCATCCGATTGCCTGGCCTTAAACAGTTCGGCCACCCGTCCGCGAGCAAGCACCGCCAGCTCAGCTTCCGGCCAGGAACGGGCACAGCCGTCCACCACCGGTAGGCAAAGAACCGCATCACCGATCCAATTGGGAGCGACAATTAGAATCTTATCACTCATTTTTCTCTGGGCCAGGGCTGGTAGGGTCGCGTTTTCCACCGTTGGTGCACCCAAAACCACTGCTCCGGATAGCGCCGGACGTAACTTTCGATCACCCGGTTGAAGTTAGCGGTATTATCCTCAATATCCCTGGTGGTATCGCCGCTTCGGACCAGTGCCACTTCTGGTTCAAAAACGACCTGGTAAGATCCATCGGGCTGGCGTACGTTGTATACTGGAATCACAGGTGCACCGGTCCTCAGGGCCAGAACGGCCAACGCTTTATTGGTACAGGCAATCTCCTTGAAAAACGGCACAAACACACCATCATACCATGCAAGGTTCTGGTCAATGAGCAAGACCACCACTTCACCTTGAGCCAGCAAACGCAAGACACTCCGCACCGAACCCTTTTTGGTGATCAACTGATTACCCCCCCTTGTTCTGATGCCGTTGATCAGGGTGTCCAAAATAGGATTATCCAAGGGGCGGACCACTAAATTAGCAGGATGATACCTCAAAGAAAAGGCCAGGGCCATCATCTCCCAGTTGCCAAAATGGGAGGCCAAAACCAACAGCCCTTTTCCCTTGTCCAGAGCAGCATTGTAATGTTCAAGGCCGCGAAAGTTGACATAGCTATCCAGATTTTCCGGAGTTAGTTTGCGGAGATATGGTACCTCCAACATCACTCTGGAAAGATGAATAAAATTCCTCTGGGCGATATTCTTCCTTGCGCTCTCGTCCAGCTCATCCCCCCAGGCCAGCTCGAGATTGTTCAAGGCGACTCGCCGATGTCTAGTATCCACCAGAAACCAAATCCACCCAAGGACTTCTGCAAGTTTGCGGTTAACTCCTTTGGGTAGGGTTGCCAATAGGTCCAGGAGCCCTTTGGCAAAGCGCAGGACTCTTGTCTCCTTCATTACGTCTAATCCTTTAACACTCAGGTGGCTGCCGCCAAAGATTTTCGGATCAGGGCTTTGAGCCGTGACCCCTCGTCGCGAACGTCAAGCTCAACCGTCATCACCCACAGCTCCATGTTATATGGCAGAACCCGGGGCAATCGTACCCAATCCTTCTCTGTGGTCAGCCACAACTCAGGTTCCAACTCGGCAGAGTCTCGCACCAGCGCAGTTAGAAGTTCCGTTGACAGGGGGTGATGATCCGGCAGACTACAAGCATACACCAGCCTCGCACCCAGGTCACGGACACTCCCGAAGAAATCATTTGGCCGCCCGATTCCGGCGAAAGCTGCAAGTGGCACCTCTTGCAGTGAGTCCAGCGAACGCTCCTGTTGGGTAAACGGTTCGAACAACCTTACCGGCCGATGCGCCATGGTGAAAACAGGTTTATCCGACCATTGCCGGCACAAGTCTGTCAAGTTTTCTTCCGCCTTTTCACTGCCGTCGAAGCGGCTGAGTACAAGGGCTTGCGCCCGAGCCAAGGCTGTGGTCTGCTCCCTAAGAATACCTCGCGGGAATAGACGTCCATTACCAAACGGATTTTGCGAGTCCAGCATCACCAAATCCACATCCCTGGCGAGAAATCGATGCTGGAAACCATCATCCAAAATGATCACCTCGCTCTGAAACTTCTCAATTGCGGTTTGGACGGCCAAAACGCGCTTCGGGCTGCACACAACCGGAATTTCAGGAAGCCGCCTTGCCAGCAATTGCGGCTCATCACCAGACATACGGCTGTCCACCAGGATGTTTTGACCATCGCTGACAACGAGGACCTGCCCTGCATTTTCACTGCGGTAACCCCGGCTGACAATGGCAACCCGCCGCCCCTCTTCCAGGAGAAATCGTGCCAGCCACAGTACCATCGGCGTTTTGCCAGTTCCTCCCGTGGTAAGGTTGCCAACGCTGATCACCCGGCAGTTGAATCTGTGACTTTTGATAAAACCAATGTCAAAAAGACGATTGCGTAAACCAACCAGTCCACCATAAACCCAAGCGATCAATGATGCCAAAACGCGCAAGATGCCTAGCCCTACTGATCGTCTTTCCTCTGCAAGGATAAGGCTAAAGATCTTCTCTAAAATCCCGCCGTACCTCACCTGGTAATGTTCTAGTTGTCCATGTTCTGCATTCACTTAAATGCTTACCGTCTTTCAGTTTATTTTTCCTTCAACTTACCTTTCCCTCTCCCAACGTACTGCGGATGACCTCCAGGCTTCTAGCTAAAGCTCCCTGGTGAATGATAACAGCCTCCTGCGCTTTTTTGCCCTGTTCTCGACATGTCTCAGGTGTTGCCAACCACGCCGCCACCCGCTCAAAGAGTTCATTCTCATCCGCAACCTGGATGCCGCCGCCGCTCTTTTGGAGAATTGCCGCGATTTCTCTGAAATTCTCCATGTGCGGGCCGAAAACAACGGGCAGACCCCGCTGGGCCGCTTCTAGAGGATTATGGCCACCGAAAGGCACCAGGCTACCCCCTAGAAAAGCACAATTCCCCAGACTGTAGAAGCGTGCCAACTCGCCAATGGTATCAAGAATAAGCACATCCATTGCTCCTGCCGCTGGTTTGCCGGCGGGGAATTGGCTTCGCCGCACGGTTTTCCAACCGGCTTGCTCGGCCAGTTGAAAAACTTCGGTAAAACGCTCCTGATTTCGCGGTGCCAGGATGAGACAAAGATCTGTAAATCTCTGCCGCAAGCGTCCATAGGTTCTCAGTATAATAGCTTCCTCTCCAGGATGGGTACTACCCGCAATCCAGGTAAGCGATGGGGGAGTCCAGCCCAGCTCACTCATTAGTTGATTTCGCTCATGGGAGACCGTTTTCTTTAGAGGTTGGTCGAATTTCAAGTTGCCAGTCACCTG
>JASFEM010000217.1:0-5052 GCA_050124835.1 Syntrophobacterales bacterium
AAGAGCAAATGAAGTTGGCGGAATTTCCGTTTCTTTCTGCCAATGTCAAAAAGGAAAATGGCGCCTACCTGGCTCGACCATACATAGTGAAGGAATTTAAGGGCTTCAGGGTGGCGATCTTTGGCCTTACCACCAAAGATACTGAGTTTATTGCAAACCCCGAGCACATCAAGAACTTTGTATTTGAGGATGAAATTGACGTCGCCAAGACTCTCGTTCCAGAGTTACGAAACAAAGCAGATGTCGTAATAGCTCTGGTTCACATGGGCATATACGACTCCTCTGAAAAAGGTTCCAAGAGGCTGGCTTCTGAAGTGAGTGGTATTGATTTGATTATAGATGGGCACACCCACACAAGGCTCGACGCACCAATTGCCATAATAAATCCCCTTTCGGCTCAGAGCACGATTATAGTCCAGGCATGGGAGTGGGGACTTGTTCTCGGGAAAGTTGATCTCTTCATACAGGACAAGAGAGTTATCGACTACAGATTTGAGGCAATTCCCATAAATCTTAAAAGAGTGGTGCAGAAGCCGGATGGGACCAATGTATATCAATTTTTGGGTGAAATGATCCCGGAAGAGGAGGAGCTCCTAATGCGGTTGGAGCCCTATGTTGCCAGAGCGAACGGGCTCCTATCTGAAGTTGTGGGTAAGGCTGAAACAACGCTATTTGTCGAGGGTGTGAGAGAAAAGGAAACCCCGCTGGGAAATCTGGTTGCTGACTCCATGCTCTGGTACACAAAAGACATGGGAGTGGACTTTGCCCTGCAAAACGGCGGTGGTATCAGAGCCGATCTGCCCAAAGGACCCATTACAAGAGGGACGATTCTTGAACTGCTTCCCTTTGACAATTCTGTGGTTGTCCTGACCCTGGATGGTTCCACTGTCCAATCTCTTTTTGACCATATAGCTACCGTATCGGGAGGTCAGGGCGGTTTCCCTCAGGTGTCCAAAGGTCTATCCTTCAAGATAAATAGGGAAAGTCAACGATGTGTAGAAATAAGGATAAACGGCAAAAGGCTGGATACCAGCAGGACATATAAGATCGCGACCAACTCGTATTTGGCTAGGGGTGGAGATGGGTACAAAATATTTCTCAACGCTTTAAGTAAATATGATTGTTCAATTTTCCAGAGAGATGTTCTGGCTGAATACATTGAGCACCTCGGTGGAACAGTTAAACCGCAAGTCAGCGGCAGAATAAATCTAATACGCAAAGAAATGCGCAACAGACCATTTCAGCTGGCAGCCGACAGCTGGCAGGTTGCATCCGCCTTCGCTAGAGCTTCCGCCTTCGTTAAAACTACGGCGGACAGGTCGGCGGACAGGGCGGGTAGCTGGCAGTAAGAACTAGGCACTAGGCACTAAGCACTAGGCACCACAGAAATGGCGCGGGGACGCGGGGATTGAATTGCGGATTTGGAGCTTCATCTTACAATTATTGACAGCGGGCGCAATGACGCCAAGCTCATTTGACACACAAGCATCGCCATCTTATTTTCTTCTCGTACGAAGTTAGATGCAATAGAATAGACGTAGACAAATGCATGAATCCGTCGCGCGAAAAGCCTGGGGGGAATAGTCTCATGGTAAAAAGACATCTCAAAATGTTTCTGGTGGGATCACTGATCCTGCTCGTTTTTTTCTGGACAGCTTCATGTGCCCTCGACCCGGTTACGGGTAAACCCGAGCTGATGTTGCTTAGCGAAAGCCAAGAGATCGAGCTCGGCCGTCAGACAGACGCCCAGGTGGTCCGCGAGTATGGTATCTATGAAGATCGGGAGTTGACAGTATACGTCAATAATCTCTGCCAACAGGTGGCTAAGGTTTCCCATCGGCCCAATTTACCGTACGAGTGTAAAGTCGTGGACTCACAAGTTATCAATGCCTTTGCCGTTCCTGGGGGCTACATCTACTTCACTCGAGGTATTATGGCTCACCTGAACAACGAAGCTGAATTACTTGGTGTGATGGGACACGAGCTCGGGCACGTCACCGCTAGACATTCTGCAGAACAAATCAGCCGGGCCCAGCTTGCCCAGGTGGGGTTAGGGCTGACCTTTGGCCTATCGGAAACACTTGCCAGCTTTTCGGATGTGATTCAATTGGGTGTGGGCATGATGTTTCTGAAGTTCAGCCGTGACAATGAGAGGGAATCTGACGACCTGGGCGTGGAATATTCCAGCAAGTTGGGCTACGACGCCACTCAGATGGCCAATTTTTTCCAGACGTTGGATCGCATGCAACCCAGCTCGGATCGGAGCGGTCTGCCCGAGTGGTTTTCCACCCACCCCAATCCGGCTGACAGGGACAAGACCGTCAGACGAAAGGCCAAGGAGTGGCAGGCCAATTTGGGGCTTCGGGATCCGAAAGTCAACAGGAACCCGTATCTCAGAAGAATCGATGGCTTGGTTTTCGGAGAAGACCCGCGCCAGGGCTTTATTGAGAACAACATCTTCTACCACCCGGGGCTACGGTTTTCTTTCGCCATACCGGCAGGCTGGGATCTCCAGAATACGCGCGTATTGGTTCAGATGATAAGCCCCAAAAAAGATGCGATTATTCTTTTCACCCTCGCTTCAGCGAGCTCTCCAGAAGAAGGGGCGCAAAGATTCGTCAAGGAAAGCGGTGCAGGTGTAGTTGAATCCGGCCCTGTTACCGTAAATAATCTTCCGGCCTATCGGTTGGTCTCGCAACTCAGGTCGCGGCAGGGGCTGATCTACTTGCTGTCATATTTCATTCAGAAGGAGTCCAGGGTGTACGTATTCCACGGACTCACCTCAGCCAACCTTTTCAAGGGCTATTATCCCACCCTTGAAGAAACAATGCAGCAGTTCAAGGAGCTCACGGATCCCAGCAAGCTCAACGTAAAACCAGCTCGCATTCGTATTCGCTCTGCCCCGAAATCGGGATCTCTGCGTCAGGTACTGCTGGATTTCGGCACCCCTGAAGATAAGATGGAAAGTCTGGCTCTGCTTAACGGCATGCGCCTGAATGACCAGGTTGCCGCAAACACTCTATTGAAGGTGGTCGAGAAAGGAAATTAGAAAGAATATCAGACGCAATGGCCATTGAAAAATTCATCGGTATTGGTACAGACAGGGAAGATGATGTTTTCGATTATGTTCTCAATATTTTGGAACGTGAAAAACCCACTGTTATCGCGCTTGACGAGAGTCCCATCGATTTCACCACCCTGATCCATATGCGCTGTTTTCCGGAACTATTCAATGAGGAATTCGTCCTCAAACAGAAACATTGGCTGCTCAACAGAAAGTTGGGGGTGGGTAATATTGCAGGGATTATCTATGCCTTGCGGCACGAAGATATTCCAATCTATTTCGTAGACGGTTCTTTTCGAGAACCTCTCTCCGAGACCGGCGAGGAGATAGGTATCTATCCCTATTTCAGTAATGTTGAATTCGCCTGTTCGGTGAATATTTTGAACGTACCTATCAAATTGAGAAAGCAAAGAACTCCCTCATATCCCGGCTGGGATTTCGACTACGAATTGATTCATGCATATCTGACCAACACAACATTTGAAGACATGGACAGGGCCATCTGGCAGCGAAATCAGTTCAGCGCGCAAGTACTGAATAGATTGATACAAAGGTATGAGGGAGGAGCACTGGCTTTCATCGGCAACAGAAAACGATTTAGCTACGATCTCTACAGCGACACGGTGGGGATAACCGAAGAGGAGTTGGCGGAATTCAGACCTCTGGCTGAACTCATCCTCGCTGAGGAAAAAATAATCTTTGATGCCCTTGAAGAGTCATTGAGCCCAAAGACCAATCTCGTCTCCTGAACGCCAGACCGTCGTCTATTTAGCTGTCAGCTATCAGCGTTCAGCTGTCAGCAGCACTCAGCTCTAATGGAGCTTCGCGGTCATGACGCTGCGCTGTCATCTGTTGTGATATGAAATCCCTAATTCCTCAATCCCTCAATTCCTAAATCCGCAATCGACACACTGCCCGCTGCCTGCTGAATTGTCTCATTTTTCTTGACACGGCAGGGGGTCAAGGGTAGGGTACATAATCGAACGGCGCACGATTTCCAACCCTTCCGGTTCATAAATCCAATTGACAATTCCCACTGATTTCACGTGTGTGCCTGCACAGCGGTAGTTTGTAAATTAGAACCACAGTTTGTGGGCGGTTGACAATAGGGTCATATTAATGTGGCACAGACTGCGGACTGCAATCTGCAAAAGGCTTGTTGTCTGCTGACTGTTGCAAAAAGAGGGCACCATGGAGGAGAGACGTTCTCGCAGCAGATTCGAGGTAAAGCATCCTGTGACAATGACTACATCTCGGGGCATAATCGAGGGGAAAATAATAAACTTAAGTGGAATAGGAGCTTTTATACGGTGTCGAAAACCATTGAATAAAGGGGAGAGGCTGCACTTGAGCGTCACCCTTCCTGACGGTTCAAATTCGGAGCTGTCCGCTGAAGTTGTTTGGTCAACTGCGTACAGCCGTGTTGCTAACAAGACACCTTCCGGAATGGGCGTTCGGTTCTTATGGTGATTTTTCCTATTGACAGGCCTACAATCTGTGACTTAATCTGCCACTATATGAGCTGTTCGATGTTTTCACCACCCAATATATATTGAATACCCGATTAACAAATGAAGCTAAAATTGTGCATAAATCCCTCCCAGCAGGCCTATATTCGTTCTGTTGGGAGGGACCGATAACGGTTTCGGATACGGTCAGCTCGGTGGCGGTGACAGCCTCCAGTGAGGGTTCGACATCAACAGAAACCTCGGACAACAGCTGTGCACCTGTTCCAACATCAAACTTTTTTCCCTTGAATGCATTCTCCCTTCGATTCGTTTTCTGAGTTGGGCTCTGAGGCCTTTTCACAATCTCCCCCAAGGCAAAGCTCCGACTGCGTCAGCACAAGCTCACATTTAGGCGTTATCCGTGAACATCTACGGCCAATTCCTACAAAGAAGATGCTGTGTTCTTCCTCGTAGGATCTGTCAGGGCTGTTCTTCACCCCCTGTTTCTCTTTATGGTGCTGTTTTGTAACCATCTCGTCG
>JASFEM010000218.1:0-5008 GCA_050124835.1 Syntrophobacterales bacterium
GTTCAGTCCTTCAGTGAGACATATGGCGTCACTCTGGTGCTCAAAGGAGCTCGAACCCTGATATGTAGTTCTGGAGGTCGGCTGGCCATTAACAGCAGTGGTAATCCAGGGTTAGCAAGTGGTGGCACTGGCGACGTGCTCACCGGATTGATCGCTGGCTTTCTGGCTCAGGGTCTGTCGCCCTTTGATGCTGCCTGCCTCGGGGTCTATTGCCACGGAAAGGCAGCGGACCGGCTGGCGATACGGTGGGGGGACCGAGGCATGCTGGCCACAGATCTCCTGGAGGAAATACCCACCGTGCTAAAAAACTTGGCCGCGCCGACGAGTTGAGGGCAAAGCGAATAAAGGCAAGCGACAACTAGGCACTAGGCACTAGGCACTAGGCACAAAAGATAAAAACACAGAATTCGGAAGTCGGAATGTTTAATTATAGCTGGTCTATCTAACTGCTCTCTTCGCTTCTTATAACTCCGCGTTCCCCATTCCCCGTTACAAGTTTTGGTGCTTAGTGCTTAGTCCCTAGTGCCTAGTTTTCTTCTCACGGACCACAAAAAGTCGATGGCAGATAATAAACCGCTGAATACCTGGGAGAGGTTGACATCTAATCCCGATGAAACTCGACGTCTTGCCAAAGAACTGGGACGATTACTGCAGCCGGGAGATGTAATCGGGCTGGTGGGGGAGCTGGGGAGTGGTAAGACGCTTTTCTCTCAGGGACTGGCTCAAGGGTTGCAGGTTCCCGAAACCTTCTATATCACAAGCCCAACCTTCGCCATTATAAACGAATATCCGGGAAGGATTGCCTTTTATCATCTTGACTTGTACCGGGTGGCCACCGTTGCGGAGCTCTCAGAGCTCGGACTCGAGGAAATCCTTTACGGTGAGGGGGCTGTGGCAATTGAGTGGGCCGAGCGGCTCGGTGATTATTTACCCGCAGAGCGGCTGGAGATTCACTTGGCCTTCACTGGCGAAACAGGCAGAGAGATAACCTTCTATGCCTTCGGAGCAAGTTGGCAGAAGCGGCTAGGAGCACTCGCCGTTCTGGATGAAACAGAAAGCTAGCAATCTGAAAACCTAAGCACGAAGCATGAGACAGGTGAGGTGCAGGTATGAGATCATAGATAGTTGGCAGTCAAACGCAGTCCAGCCCGTATCCCACATTTTGCATCTATAGAGTAACAGATAATTTTTTACTGCTTTAATCGACCCCTCCTTTTCTTTTTTCCATTGACACTTTTACACGTATCGTTCAATCTAAAGATTTTATACGATATAATTATTGCTGTGGCGATCTGGTAAAGATTTTGGTGAGCTGTCTCATTCAGCGGCGTGCTTCGACCACACCGTAACGGTTAGCAAAAACAGCTGAGTTTCTAGCACTTAGTATTGGGGTGGATTTAAATCAATGGCGCTCATTGTTCAGAAATATGGTGGAACCTCGGTGGGCGACACCGAGAGAATCAAGGCGGTGGCCAAACGTGTCATCGAAACCAGAGAAAGTGGTCATGACGTGGTGGTGGTGCTCTCCGCCATGGCCGGAGAAACGGACAGACTCATTCAGTTGGCTCATAAGGTGGCCGATGAACCGGACCCACGTGAACAAGACGTCCTGCTTGCAACGGGCGAGCAGGTCACCATATCTCTCTTCAGTATAGCGGTAAAGCAAATGGGGCATGAGGCCCTGTCTATGCTAGGACATCAAGCTCGAATATACACGGATCGCTCTTACGGCAGGGCGCGTATCAGTGAAATTCGCACTGAACCCATCTGGCATAACCTCTATAAAGGCTGCATCCCGGTTATTGCAGGATTCCAGGGTCTGGACGAAAGGGGTAACATCACCACACTTGGCCGTGGAGGTTCAGACACCACGGCTGTCGCAGTGGCTACGGCCCTAGCTGCTGACGTTTGTGAGATCTATACCGACGTGGCCGGAGTTTACACCACTGACCCCGATATCTATCACAAGGCCAGGAAGTTGCAGCGCATCTCTTACGATGAGATGCTTGAGATGGCCAGTATGGGGGCCAAGGTGCTCCACATACGCTCGGTTGAATTCGCCAAGAAATACAATGTGCCCATTCACGTCCGCTCTTCCTTCGTGGATGAGCCTGGCACCATGGTGGTCAAGGAGGAAAAGTCCATGGAACAAGTGATGGTCTCCGGGGTAGCCTACAGCAAGAGCGACGCCCGCATAACTCTGGCAGGGATACCGGATGTACCTGGTGTGGCGGCCCGGATATTTACCGCAATTGCCAATGAGGACGTCGTGGTTGACATGATCATCCAGGGTAGCACAGGCGACACCGACCTAGCCAACCTGAGCTTCACGGTGCCCCGGCCGGATCGCCAAAAAGCCATTCGCATCCTGGAGGGGATGAAGACGGATTGGCAAACCTTGGAGATTTCCAGCGATGAAGAAATCGCCAAGGTCTCCATCATCGGTGTGGGCATGCGTCACCATGCCGGTGTAGCCTCAAGAATGTTCCAAGCGCTTGCCAAGGAGAATATTAACATTCTCATGATAAGTACTTCGGAGATTAAGGTTTCCTGCGTCATTGAAGACCGTCACACTGCCAAAGCCGTGCAAGTTCTGCACGACGAGTTTGAGCTGGATAAACCCTTGCAACACGAGATACCTGAGTAAGTGAACCCCGGCCACTTATCTGTGGGGTTATTCTGTGGCATATAAAGGAGTGGGCAGCTCTGGAAGATGGTTATACATCCGAATTTCGAAACATAAAATAGATTGAGGAATTAAGATTCACACCTAACTGATTAATTTGAATAAAATTTTATCTCTTGAATTCCTCAATCTCTGAATTTCTAAATTGATTTCGGATTTGCCAAGGTTCGGTATTCTAATTTAATGAGTTTATGAGGTATGGAACGTAAAGACCAATAAACCCAGAACACAGACAGGAAGACCAATGCGTAAGATAGAGATCTATGACACTACACTGAGGGATGGAACCCAGGCAGAAGACTTTAATCTTTCTTTAGAGGATAAGATTCGTTGTTCCAAGAAGTTAGATGAGTTGGGCATAAACTACATAGAAGGTGGCTGGCCCGGGTCAAATCCAAAGGATGTTGCCTACTTCAAGGAGATCAAGAACTACGAACTGAAGCAGGCCAAGATTGCAGCATTTGGCAGTACCCACAATCCCCGTTCCTCGGCGGACAAAGACCGCAACTTGGGTGCGCTCCTAAAAGCGAAGACCGATGTGGTTACCATCTTCGGCAAGAGCTGGGATGTGCATGTTCGGGATGCATTGCGCACCACTCTGGAGAGGAATCTGGAAATAATTCACGACTCAGTGGCATATCTGCGGCCAAAGGTCTGGAAACTTTTCTATGATGCCGAGCACTTTTTTGACGGATTTAAGGCGGACCCGGAATATGCTCTTGCCTCTCTCAAGGCGGCTCTGGAGGCGGGTGCCGACTGTCTCGTCCTCTGCGATACGAACGGCGGGACCCTTACCGAAGAGCTGAGAAAAATCATCCGAAGGGTGAAAAAGGAGTTTCCCAAGGCTGAGCTAGGCATCCACACCCATAACGACTCTGAGTTGGCCGTGGCCAACTCGCTGGCGGCAGTGGAGCTGGGAGCAAACCATGTTCAGGGTACGATGAACGGTGTGGGGGAGCGCTGCGGCAATGCCAATCTTTGCAGCATTATTCCAGCCATCAAATTGAAGATGAAACTGGATTGCTTGACAGACGAGCAGCTCACCAAGCTGCGCGAGACTTCCCGGTACATTCTCGAACTGGCCAACGTCCGGCCATTCAGGTACCAACCTTATGTGGGGCGTAGCGCCTTTGCCCACAAGGGTGGCGTACACGTGGCAGCAGTGGAGCGTAACCCGCAAACCTACGAGCACATGCAACCGGAGCTGATTGGCAACCGGCGGCGCGTTCTGGTTTCAGATCTTTCCGGTCGCAGCACCATAAAACAGAAGGCCGACCAATACGGTATTAAGATTTCCAGCAAGGACCCCATTGCCATGCAGGTTTTGGAAGAACTCAAGGAACTCGAACACGAGGGCTTTCAATACGAGGCGGCAGAAGGGTCCTTTGAGCTTCTGCTGAACCGGGCGCTGGGGAAGGTGAAGCGATATTTTGAACTGGTGGGCTTCAGAGTTCTCGTATCTAAGACGGATGAAAGTCAGACCGCGGAATCAGAGGCTACGGTCATGGTGAAAGTCGGCGGGAAGGTGGAGCACACAGCCGCTAGTGGAGTGGGTCCGGTAAATGCTTTGGACAACGCTCTTCGCAAGGCCCTGGAAAAGTTTTATCCAGAACTCGCAAACATGCGGTTGAATGACTACAAGGTCAGGGTATTACCCGGTAAAGAGGGAACCGCCGCCAAGGTTCGGGTGCTAATAGAGTCTGTCGATAGAGAAAGCGTGTGGGGCACGGTGGGGGTTTCGGAGAACATTCTTGAGGCCAGCTGGCTGGCGCTAGTGGACAGTATCAACTATAAGATGTTCAAGGACGAAAACAAAAATAAGAAGAAGTAACAAGTAAGATTTGTGATTGCAGATTGCAGATTTCGGATTGAATCTGCTAAGTTTGCCTAACTGTGAGGCTTAGAGGTCTTAAATCTTAGATTTTAGATCTGCAATCTTAAATCTAAAATCTACAATTGTTAATGCTTCAGGCGCACTCTAGAATTTTCTAGCTTCCTTTAAGCACGCCAAATAACTCCTTTACCAAGGTGAGATGAATCGTTTTTCTCGCTCACAGGCGGCCACCGTCATTCTGTTGTCTATTTTTCTTCTATGCTTCTATGGATGGCGCCACTACGCTTACCATCTCCTATCTTCCACACCTCCCCAGGTTTACCCGCTGGGTGCGGTCGTCCAGGTGAGCGGCAAGGTCCGAACTCCTGGCATCTATTCATTTGATCAGCCAGTTACAGTGCTTCAGGCGGTGACTCGCGCAGGGGGGCTACTTCCCGATCTGAAGCTACCACCCCAATGGGAAGCAGTGCGGGTTGCTCACGCCAGTC
>JASFEM010000219.1:0-4966 GCA_050124835.1 Syntrophobacterales bacterium
TTTCTAGAATTGGGCGGGTAGAGGGGGAAAGTTACTCTTCGATCGATCTTAACAAACCATTTTCAAAGTAGAGGTATTGAGTTCTGTTGCCTCGTTTTTTATAGGCCCACTGCTCTTGAACCCCGTCGGACATTTTCTTTTCTTTCATGGAGTCCGGTCTGCCCCAGGCATAGAACACCATGTGGGTGTTCATGCCTAGCTCTACTTTTCCTTCGAGGATGAGCTCTTGCGTCTCTTCCGGCCACCCGGACTCTCTTATGGCGAAGTATTTGTCCACATCTTCCATCTCACCTTTAATGACCGTTCCAATACTTCGGTGTACCCATTTTGTGTAAACTGTCTTTTCTCCAGGCTCGGCTTTCGAATCAATGGGTAGCCACTTTGCCTCATAGGTCTTGAAGCTGGCTGGTATTTGCGCGATGGTTCCTTTTGCCAGCTGACCTATAATTCTGTATCGCGTGCCTGGTCCTGATCTGACATTTCCCTTTTTTTCAAAGATGAAATAGGCGGCATGGGATATGGAGGCTATCTGAAACAGTAAGATAAGACTCGTGAGTGCGATCAGCTTTCCTTTTCCTGTCATCTCCGCATTCCTCGCATTGACCTGAGATATTCAGGCTTTAGTCGTCTTTATCCGGCGCACATACGATCCAGCCCTGTTCACGCAATTGCCGGTAGTATTCATTGATCTTGGCGACAATTTGCTCTCGTTCTTTCTCTGTGCGCTTCTCATCAATATTGATAACCTTGGCGGTCATGGTCTTCCCGGCCTTACGGCTTGGTCCTCCTGCTCGGGTTAGTACCATCTGTGCGGAGCAAGTATTATGCCAGTCAGGTTGACCGATTTGTAAACCAGCTTGGATCTCTAAAACGGTATGACCCTTGCACCTCTACCGAGGTTCGACGGTAAATATATTTTGAAAAAATGCGGTTTTTTTGGCAGTTATCCAACGTGAGATCAATTTAAAATGTACAGGTGAGCTATGAATAAATGGGCAAAACTTTTGATTTTCCTAATGGTTCTGACGAGCTTGACAATGACATCCTTGGTGTCAGCCGACAGAAGCTACCGGGTGCATTCTCCCCGGGGCACAGTTTTCACCCTTGTCGTTACAGATGCGGTGCTGAAGCATGTGAGGATTTATGATTTTGCATTTTCAGATGACGGCGATACGTTTCTGATAACGGCAGCACCACTGCGTCCTACTGATTCATCACACTCCGTCTTGATAGGTTTCTATGAAAAAGACACAGTCGTTCAGAGCGATTACGTTTATATTGGACCCGAGAAGGCAACGCATGAAGTGTACTGCCCAGAAGGTTTCGATCGGATAGTGTTAGAGTAATGAATAAACCTTTTTCAGTTGGTGTACACCATGGTAGTCTAGGTCTAAACTCGACTGGCTATGAAGGAGAAGGAAATGAACAGGAAACAACAAGGTCTGGCATTAATATTATCCCTATTGACAGGATTGGTGGGCGGCATGCTGGCCGGCCAATTCTACAGAACTAAACCTGCGTTCGCCAAAAAGGCCGCATCGTCACAGAAAGTCATTGTGGCGGAGGAGTTCCGTTTGGTGGATAAAGCAGGCAGGGTGCGGTCCACCTGGGGCATGGATGCAGGTGGTCCTGGAATTGTCCTATTCAGTGAAAAAGGAGCGTTCCGAGCAGTATTTAGCCTGACTTCCCCGGAAGAGGGTGCCGTTCTAACTTTCGCCGACAAAGAGGGAAAACATCGCACCGTCATCGGGTTAGGGGAGGAGCGACAACCCTATCTAACACTGCACGACAAAGAGGGCAAGGAGCGTCTCTCATTAACGTTGGCAGAGGATGGCGACCCCTATCTGTTGCTGTATGATCAAGATAAAAACGAACGCGCCATACTCGGAACAGTCGATTTGACCAAATTGAGGCGCACGGGCTCCATTGAAAAGCGGTCTATATCCTCTCTTGTCCTCGTTGGAGATGACGGCAAAGTCATCTGGAAAGCGCCTTAAGCGCACGCCCCAACAAAGATATCCTAAAAAGTACCTCGGCGGAGTTACCGACTCCGCTTTTCTTATTCTTGGCACTACTCTTGCAGATATTCATGCGTGAGGCGAGCATGTAGCTTTTTCTGAATGTTTCCTCCTATCTCATTTACCCCACTGACCAACCCGTGCAGACCAGGACAGGGGCGACACAGGTCGGTGGGGTTTTTTGAAGCAGTTACCTCAAAATGGAGGGTTAGCTCAAATGAGGCTTACATGCATGCAGTGTAAAAAAATATTGAGGACGTTTGATGAGGATGACTTTTCTACGGTCCTTTACAGTGATGACGGCATCTATTTTTTCTGCAACAAAGTGTGCAAGGAAAAATGGGACTATCCTGTTTCCTCAGAAACAACGTCCGAGGACCACCAACGACCCTCAATATAGAAATTCGAAAAACAAGCACACGACTAAAGTGTGCAACCTGCCCGCTTTGATCAGGGGGACGAAATACTATCGTTAAAATGTGGAGGAAAAAGCGATGGGTATAGCTGAAATGAAAGAGAAGATTTTGCAGATTATCGCAAATCAATTGGGCATTGACCTGGAAGAGATCACTCTCGAGGCCAGTGTCACGGATGATCTGGGTGCCGACTCCCTGGACGTTGTCGAGTTGATTATGGCTCTGGAAGAGGAATTCAACCTCGAGATTCCCGATACAGAAGCCGAAAAAATCGTGAACGTGCAGAACATTATCGATTACATGGGAAGCGCTCTGCAGCCCGCATAATATGAAAAGGCTGCGGTCGGTACAGTTTTTGAGAAAGCAGAGACCTTTGTAGGTTACGGTGTCGGGGTATGTGTGATTGAAGATTGAAGATTTAAGAATAAAGGCTAACGGCATATCACTCACAATCACTTTTCGATAGAATTAGCCCTTCGAACCACAGAATCACCCCTTACCAGAAGTTTCAATCCCGCGCTAAAATAATGCCGCTCTTGAGTTATGAGTATTTCTGAAGTATTGTCTCCGAGCAAAGTTTTCCCAGTTCAATGAAATTTTCGGAGGGACGCATCGATGGAAACCGTCGCATTTTTCGGATTGGGTGAAATGGGGCAAGGAATGGCCCTTTGTCTGCTGGAAAGCGGGTACCGGCTGCGTGTCTACAACCGCACACCAAGCAAGGCAGTATCAGTTGTTGAAAAGGGTGCAGAAGTGTTTGAGAATCCGATCGCAGCCGCTCAAACCGCCAGAGTTCTTGTCACCATGCTCTCCGACGACAACGCGGTTATGGAAGTGGTTAATGATGAGGTGCTGCAAGCCTTGGGCGGCAACTCCATCCACTTATCCATGAGCACCATCAGCCCGGCTGCGGCACAAATGCTACACCAGCATCACAGCGAGCATGGGGTAAAGTATCTGGCCTGCCCGGTTTTCGGACGGCCCGATGCAGCTCGAGCCGGCAACCTCTGGCTCTGTCTTGCCGGCGAAGAAGCATCCAAAGAAAAAGTGACCCGCTTGCTGGATGTAATGGGGCAGGGGGTTTACGATTTCGGAAGTGATCCCGCCGCTGCAAATGTGGTCAAGCTGGCCGGCAATTTTTTGATCGCCTCCTCAATTGAGGCCATTGCCGAAGCCTTTACTCTCGTGGAAAAGAGTGGGGTGGATCCCGCGCTGGTCCATGGCCTCTTGACTCAAACCTTGTTCGCCTGTCCCATATATCAGAACTACGGCAAGATGATCCTTGATAAAAGTTACAAGCCGGCAGGTTTCAGCCTGGCGCTGGGATCGAAGGATATCAGGCTCTTGCGGGATACAGCTCGCAATAGCCAGGTTCCAATGCCTTTGGCTGGTTTGCTTGAAGACCGCTTTCTACGCTCTCTGGCCAACGGTCGAGCTGAGATGGACTGGACCGCAATCGCCATCGACCAGCGTGAATCCGCGGGATTAAGCGATAACTGAAGGAATTTGTTTAAACACCATCTAAGCAACTGATCGTCAACCATATCCATGATACCTATTCGCGACACAATTCAGTCCAAGAGCTATCCTATTGTCAACACCACACTGATCATCATTAATGCCCTTGTATACCTATTGCAGATGGGGCAGGGGAGTAGGTTGCAAGAATTCATCATTACGTATGCATTGATTCCTGCACGCTACTCGGTACCAGAAATTGCTTCGCAATTCACCCTAGGACAGCAGGCTTTTTCCTTCCTATCCTTCATGTTCCTTCACGGCGGCTTCTGGCATCTTCTGGGTAATATGTGGATGCTGTATATCTTTGGCGATAACGTCGAAGACCGACTCGGTCCAGTGAAATATCTTATCTTCTACCTCCTTTGTGGCCTTGCTTCAGGCCTATCGCACCTTTTCACCAATTTGTATTCCCAGCTCCCGACCGTGGGAGCCAGCGGCGCCATTGCTGGAGTTATGGGCGCCTATTTCCTGCTATATCCCCGCTCGCGAATACTCACATTCATTCCCATTTTTTTCATACCCTATTTCATAGAAATCCCAGCCTATTTCTTCCTGGGCTTCTGGTTCTTCCTCCAATTCCTCAGTGCTGCCGGCACCACTGGTCATGACGGTGGCATCGCGTGGTGGGCCCACATAGGTGGATTCGTTTTTGGTATGGTTGCCCTCAAGTTGTTCCTGCTTGCACCAGAATTTGGCATCAGCCGACGAATAAGAGAGAAAACCTCCAAGAAAAAGACCCATCGTTTGCAAGTTGTCAGACCAGCCAGGCCGCAATACCCTGCGGATGGTCCGGACGTTTACGGATCTATTGAAATTACGCCATTAGAAGCCCAACTGGGCACACGCAAGCTGCTCAACATTACCTCGGGCTCGCGAAAACGGATTTTTAGAGTCACCGTGCCACCCGAGTCTCGCGATGGCACTGTACTCCGTCTTTCCGGTGCGGGAGAGCAACTCGACGATAACACCCGTGGAGATATCTACCTCAGGGTGACTGTCAGATAGGCGCAC
>JASFEM010000220.1:0-4963 GCA_050124835.1 Syntrophobacterales bacterium
CGTGGGCAGCGATAGTTGGGGTTCAGCTGAGACAGTAGCGCTTTGCGGCAAAGACTGCTATGGCCTCTTCTTCAGCACCCATTATGCTGCCGCCGGTGCTACGGGTGCCACCAAGGCTTTCATCGATCGCTATCAGAAAAAACACGGCTACGTGCCCGACGATGTTGGCGCCCTGACCTGGGACGCAATGCGCATCGTTCAAAAGGCCATCGAGGATTGTGGCAACATTACCGGCAAGATTGAGAAGGACCGCCAGTGTGTTCGTGATGCCCTGGCCAAGATTAAGGCATTTGACGGCATTACCGGCAAGATGACCTTCACCGAAGAGGGCGACCCGCTCAAGTGTGCCGTTGTTGTTAGAATTAGTGACAAAGGAGAGTTCGAGTTTTACAAATCTGTCTGCCCGTAGACTGAAATTAGAGTTAGGTGGCATGAACTACGGTGAATAGAAGTAGTTTGAAGTAAGCGGGCCAGGGCCAAGAGCCCTGGCCTCCTTTTCTTTAAAGATCAAGGGAACATTTCACGCCCTCCCCGCCTTTTCCTTGTCGAACTGGATACTACGTTTGACAGGGTAGGCCCTTTTCCCCCACGCCGCAGACAGGGAATAAAACAGATAGTCGTTCCCCTTGACCTTGAGGAAGAGGGTTTCGACGTAAGATCCATAAACTAAAGCCAGCCAACGCTTGAGCTGCAACTGTAGCAACAAGGAGCGCATGTAGTGACATTTTTCCTCCAAAACCTGATCAACGCCTTGCAGTGGGGTAGCTTTTATGCCCTGATCGCGCTGGGTTACTCCATGGTTTATGGTGTCCTGATGCTCTTTAATTTTGCTCACGGCGATATCTTTATGGTCGGGGCTTACATAGGTTTCGGGGTTGCAACCGGGCTGGTGGCTTTGGCCTCCATGGGAGCCGTAGCACTACCGCACTGGTTGATTCTGGTGTTGACCATCCTCATTTCCATGTTCCTGACCTCCTTTGTTGGCATGATTGTGGAGCGGGTGGGGTATAGACCCTTGCGAGATGCGCCCAGGGCCTCGGCTGCAATCACCGGCCTGATGATCGGCATCATCCTGGAGACCGGAAACCTGGCCCTTCTCGGTGCCAGACGGATAAGTTTTCCTGCCTTGATCCAGTCATCCACTTACAATCTAGGCGGCGTTTTTGTCACCAATAAGAAGATCATGATCGTCGTCGTCTCCATTGCGCTAATGTATGCGCTTCATCTTTTTGTCCGCAAAACCCGGTGGGGAATGGCCATGCGCGCTATGGCCTTTGACTACGTGGTTGTTCCCCTTCTGGGAGTGCCCATCAACAACATTGCCCGCCTGACCTTTGCCGTCGGTTCGGCGCTGGCAGCCGTGGCAGGGATATTCTTCGGTGTGGCCTATCCAGTCCTGGACCCTTACATGGGGATTATATTCGGCTGGAAGGCCTTTGTGGCTGCGATTCTGGGAGGAAGAGGCTCAATTCTTGGGGCTTGCTTGGCCGGCTTTCTGCTCGGATTCATCGAGATCTTTGTAGCGATGATCTTCCCGTCGACTTTGCGGGATTTTATAGCCTACTCGATCATTTTGCTCATTTTGACTTTCAGGCCCCATGGCTTTTTCGGAGAGCCGTACAGTGCGCGTCTCAGGTTATAGCCAAGAAGTCAAGTAGCGGGGGGGACCCCGTAATAACAAGGATCTGTTTGTGGAAATAACCGGCTCCGATTCACCCCAAAATAAATCCATTGTAAACCGCATCCGGGATTCCTTTTCGCAGGTTCCCCTGTTGGCCTGGCTATGTGGCGTTCTGGGTGCAGTCTTGCTTGAACGGTTTCTGGGCGATCCTCTCTCGGAGCTCTTGGGCCTACCCAAAATCCCCGCCCTTTTCGGCACCGTAACTGTTCTGAAAAAGCCTCAGCTCATTCCCGGCACCGTTGCATTTCTGTTCCTGATCTATGTACTGCCTGCAACTGTCATCCCGCGGTTGCTTGGTTCATTGCTGAACAGGCTGGTGGGCTGGCTTTTCAATCTGTCCCCTACTGTCTCTGTGGTTATCCACCTCGGCCTGTTGTACGGCATTTTGTATCTGTGGTCCGACATCAGCGCCTACCGCCTCCTCACCCTCAAGCTCACTTTAATTGCGGTCATCGTCACCTTGAGCCTTAATGTGATCAATGGCTATATGGGCGAGTTCTCCTGCTCGCATCCGGGGTTTCTGGCCCTGGGCGCCTACACCGCCTCGGTCTTCACCCTCTTTTTCTTTGTTGACGACAAAGTGTTCGGCGCTGCATTTCTTCCTGAATTCCTGGGACCGTTCTTATTCCCTATCGGCCTAATCTTAGGTGGAGTTGTCGCTGCCATTGGTGCCATTGCTATTGCCATTCCTTCTTTCAGGACGAGAGGTGACTATCTGGCGATTATTTCCCTGGCGTTTATGTTCATCGTCAAAAGTGTCATCGAGAATCTGGAATTTGTCCGAGGGCCCCGTGGCTTGAGCAGCCAGCCCAATTATGTCGATCTGCATACGGTGTTCATCTGGACCGTAGCCGCTGTATGGATTATCAACAATTTTGTTCGCTCCACTACAGGAAAGGCCCTTAATGCGGTGCGGGACGATGAAATGGCAGCGGATGCCATGACGGTCAACACCCGGCGCACCAAAATTCTGGCCTTTCTGTTCGCGGCCTTTTGGGCCGGTGTTGCCGGCGGACTTTTCGCCCACGTGCTCCGGTATGTCAACCCTGGAACCTTCGGTATCCAGAAACTCGCTGAGGTATTGGCAATGGTCTATTTTGGCGGCCTGAATTCCGTCTACGGTTCCATTGTCGGTGCCGTGAGCTTGAGCCTGCTGGGTGAAGCTTTACGGCCATTGGAAATCTTCAAATGGATCATCATTCCTCTCTTACTCATCCTCGTGATGATTTTCAGGCCCACCGGGTTAATTGCCTTTAAGGAATTCAATGTGAGGAAATTGATCAGCCCGAGGGGAAGGAGTTAAATATTGCGGATTGCAGATTTGGGAATGCGGATTGTGGAATTCCAAATTAGTTTTCCCGTTGTATTTTCTTGTTTTCAATCCGAAATCCGAAATCCGAAATCCGAAATTTTATTCCACGGCTCGGCTTGCAAACAGAACGAGCAGACTACATCCTTCGAACATACGGAGACTTAGGATAGAAACTGGGTGTTCTATGCCATTACTTCAGATTAAAAATATGAGTCATGATTTCGGCGGGCTACGGGCTGTCAATAACTACAATCTTGAGGTCGAACCCGGCCAGATCAGGGGTCTGATCGGGCCCAACGGCGCCGGTAAGACGACCATATTTAATCTGATAAGCGGCATTTACCGGCCCACTGAGGGTGATATCCTGCTGAATGGCAATTCCCTCGTCGGTCTTAAACCTTATCAGATCGCTGCCATGGGTCTTGGCAGGACCTTTCAGAACCTCCGTTTGTGGCGTCATATGACTGTCCTCGATCATGTAAAAATGGCCCGTTACTCAAAGATTAACTACGGGCTGCTTGGCGCCTTCTTCGGCACACCAAAACGTCGCAAAGAGGAAGCAGAGATTGAAGAAAAAGCCTTTAGTCTCTTAAGACTGGTGGGTGTGGCTGATCTTGCTGATCAGGTAATTCTCAATCTCCCTTATGGGGCCCAGCGAAGGGTTGAGATGGCCAGAGCTCTCGCTACAGAGCCTAAGATATTGTTTCTGGATGAGCCTACTGCGGGAATGAATCCTGAAGAACTCATTCAGATGATGGAGATTATTCGGCGAATCCATAGCGAATTTGGACTGGCGATCTTTCTCATCGAACACCGGCTAAAAGTGGTCATGGAACTTTGTGAGATTATTCAGACCCTGGTTTTCGGCGAGGTCATCGCCGAGGGTTCTTCGGAGGAGACCCAAAACAATCCTAAGGTGATAGAAGCCTATTTGGGCAAGGAGACGATTCTCTAATGTTGCTGGTGGAAAACCTGAGGGTCTCCTATGGTAGGATTCGGGCCCTCCACGGCATAAACTTCAATGTTGATGAGGGCGAGATCGTATGTATTATCGGCGCCAATGGTGCTGGAAAGAGCACCACCCTGCGGGCCATCTCCAGAATGATCCCAGTTGAATCGGGTACCAGGATGACCTACAAGAACCAGGATCTGCTCAAATATCCCGCCGATAGGGTGGTGAGCAAGCTTGGCATATCCCACGTCCCCGAGGGAAGGCGCATTCTTGACAACTTGACGGTAATGGAAAACCTGAAACTTGCCACCTACGCCAGAAAAGACGGCGCGGGTAAAATCCAGGAAGATCTGGAGCGGGTATTCTCCATCTTTCCCCGCTTGGAAGAGCGACGAAACCAAAAGGGCGGGACCTTGAGCGGCGGCGAGCAGCAGATGCTGGCAATCGGTAGAGCTTTCATGAGCGGGCGGAACGTGATGTTGCTCGACGAACCCTCGATGGGCTTGGCGCCTTTACTGATGCTGCATATGTTCGAAGCCCTCCAGGAGATAAACAAGGAAGGTGGCACCACCATTCTTCTGGTCGAGCAGAATGCAAGATTGGCACTGCAGTTCGCCCAAAGAGGGTATGTGCTGGAGCATGGAAACTTGGTGCTTGAAGGCAGTTCTGAGGACCTTCTCGAAGACCCGGAAGTAAAGAAAGCCTATTTAGGAGGTTAGCCAGTACTTGTCGATTTCGTTTCGTGTCCACCCTTAAGCGACTAACTGTCATTCTGAGCGAAGCGAAGAATCTCGAGATTCTTCGTCGCTCCGCTCCTCAGAATGACAATCAACATCTACCTTCCCAAATGGACGCCAGTTAATCAGATTCACTTATCGCGACCAGGGAGTCGCTCCCACATAAAATTGACCCTGTCTAATACCCCATAACCAATAACCTCAGACCTATTACCTCACAACGGCAACTCAATCACACCCCGCTGGCGGATATGTTCGGCCGTAAGGTAGCTCGCCTCCAT
>JASFEM010000221.1:0-4901 GCA_050124835.1 Syntrophobacterales bacterium
GAGGAAAAACTGCATCGCAGGGAACTCACCCATGCTGATCGGTTGCTCATCCACTTGAAAGAGGAAATCCACCGCTTCCTCAAGGTTGTGGCGCCAGCCCTGGATGTCTCCGCTCACACACCATTTGTGATTATGGCCGTTGGTGTCAACGGTGCCGGTAAAACCACCACCCTTGCAAAAATGGCTTTTCAGTATCAAAAGGCGGGCTTGCGATCGATGCTGGTCGCTGCTGATACCTTCAGAGCTGCCGCTATCGAACAACTAACGCACTGGGCGGAACGTGTGGGAGCCGATCTGATCAGACAGAGCAGTGGTGCCGATCCAGCCGCCGTGGTCTACGATGCCATGGTTGCCGCTCAGGCCCGTGAGGTGGACGTGGTGCTGATAGACACGGCCGGTCGACTCCACACCAAGGTAAATCTCATGGAGGAACTCAAAAAGGTGAAGCGGGTAATTTCGAGCCAGATGGACACTGCTCCCCATGAGATTCTGCTAATTCTGGATGCCACAACTGGGCAGAATGCACTTTCTCAGGCACGGTTCTTCCATCAGGAGTTGGCGGTGTCTGGACTGGTACTAACCAAACTAGATGGCACGGCAAAGGGAGGTATCGTAGTGGGGGTGTGCCAGGAGTTCCAAATCCCAATCCGCTTTATTGGTTTAGGCGAGGGTCTGGATGACCTCAAGGAGTTCGACCCCGAACAATTCGTCGAAGCGCTTTTCTAATCCGTGTCTCTTCTTATATTACCCTTCAAACGCTTATTGCCTTAACTCTGCACGAACGATTGAGGCTGAGGTATTCCCGAAGTCCCGCCCGTGGCGGGATTGTCAGCCTATGCAAGCTTCGATGGTTAGGCCGTCCTAAATGTTGCTGCAGAGGGTGGCAATCCCGCGTCTCGCGGGACTCGGGCTGCCACTGCCTCCGCTCCAAAGGAATTTACCCCGCAGCGGTAGCAGAGCGAGCGTAAGTGGAGGGGATGGCTGAGCCTTCAAGCGCAACTTATGCAAAGATATGCGTATTCCTCTATCGTGCTAATTTCGGGAACCAATCCGTTTTGCGGAAGCATCCGACCAAAAGCCATGTGTAAAAAAAAAGAACCATAGACAACACGAACGGCAATGATTAGTTTGACATTTCGTCTCCACTCAGGGACCATAAGGTTAGCTGCCCTTTTAGTAAAACCCTTAGCGTAATAGGATATAAGCATGAAAGACATCCTCGCCTTCGTTATGGCTGGTGGGAGGGGCGAAAGGCTAATGCCACTCACCCGAGACCGCACCAAGCCTGCTGTCCCCTTTGGAGGCATTTATAGACTTATCGACCTGCCTCTGAGCAACTGCATCAACTCGCAGATATACAAGATCATCGTGTTGCCCCAATACAAGTCCCAGTCCCTCAATGACCATCTGGAAGACGGCTGGAATATCTTCAACCGGAAGCTCGGCCATTTCTTGAAGATCGTGCCACCCCAACAACGAATAGGCCTAGACTGGTACCGGGGCACAGCCGATTCCATTCGCCAAAACCTCTATCTCCTTGAGCGTTACAAACCAAGCCACGTCCTGATTCTCTCCGGTGATCACATATACAAAATGGACTACAGCTTATTTCATCGCTATCATATGGCTAACGAGGCAGACGTCACCATCTCGCTCCTGGAGGTTGGAACAGAACTGGCTCATCAGTTCGGTGTGGCTGAAGTGGACGAAGAGTTTCGCATTCTTGGTTTCCAGGAAAAGCCCAAGGAGGATCCCAAGACCATTCCTGGCAATCCCAACCACATACTCGCCTCTATGGGAATTTACCTCTTCCGGACAGAGACTCTCGTGGAAATCCTCCGATCAGGTAGTGAGGATGACTTCGGCCGCGACATCATTCCTCAGCTGTTGGATTCCCATCGAATCTACGCCTATCCCTATCGGAAACAAAACCAGATCGTAGACTACATATATGTCACCTTGGAGGACGGTGAACGCAAGTTGCAATTGGAATCCCATACCCGGGATTCCGGCTATTGGCGGGATGTAGGAAACTTGGATGCTTACTGGAACGCCAACATGGATCTCACCGGAGTGGATCCCTATTTTAATCTCTACGGCCGAAAGTGGCCCATTCACACCTACCAGGCAGCTGTACCGCCTGCCAAATTTGTCTTTGCTACCGAACGGCCTCAGGGCTATCGTGTGGGCAAGGCTCTGGATTCCCTGGTGGCTCCCGGCTGTATCATCAGTGGTGTGGTGCGGAATTCTGTGCTGGCCTATAACGTAATTGTACGGAGTTGGGCCACAGTTGATGAGTCAGTCATCATGGATGGTGTGGTAATAGGGCGTCACTGTAAGATTAAGAAGGCCATTATAGATAAGGAAAACGTAATACCTCCTAACACCGAAATCGGCTACAGCCCTAGCGAGGACCGGAAAAACTTCACCGTGACATCCAGGGGTATCGTGGCGGTTCCCAAAGGATATTTCAAAGGGGAAGAATAGTAAATCAACAGATAGCTGACAGCTGGCACATCTATCATCTTACCCCATGCTCTGTGCTCCATGCTTCATAGCGGTGGCCGTTTCTGGTGAAATTCGGTGTTCTTCTCGAAATTATAACCCACTTGCAAGGCCAACCCCTCGTGGAAATGTGGCGCCAGGATCTGAAGTCCAATGGGTAAGCCTTGACTGGTAAAGCCACAGGGTATTGACAATCCTGGAATTCCAGCCAGGCTGGCGGGCAGAGTGAAGACGTCTGAGAGGTACATTTGCAGAGGATCATCCACCTTCTCCCCCAAACCGAATGCTGCAGTCGGTGCCACCGGGGCAGCGAGCACTTGACACTGTTTGAAAGCCTGGAGAAAGTCATCGCGGATCAGGGTGCGCACTTGGGAGGCCTTTTTATAGTAAGCGTCGTAGTACCCGGCTGACAGGGCATAGGTTCCTAGCATTATCCTCCTTTTCACTTCAGCACCAAAACCCTCCGACCTGCTCTTTCGATACATCTCCATCAGGGTTTTTCTCTCCCGGCTACGTAAACCGTACTTCACCCCGTCGTAACGCGCTAAATTAGAGCTGGCCTCGGCCGGTGCAATGATGTAGTAGGCTGCTACACCATATTCTGTATGAGGGAGGGAGACTTCGATAGCTCTGGCACCCAAGGCCTCAAGCACCCCAACGGCCTCCTTTACCGACCGTTCCACCTCCGGGTCCAACCCTTCAATAAAATACTCCCGGGGTATTCCCACAGTGATGCCTTCCAGCCCCTCCACCAGACTCTGCTGATAGTCAGGAACCTCCGTCGGTACTGAAGTTGAATCACGATGGTCGTAGCCTGCAATTACATTCAGCAATAGGGCAGCATCTCTTACATCTTTGGCAATTGGGCCGATTTGATCGAGGGAGGAGGCAAAAGCCACCAGACCGTAGCGGGAAACGCGCCCGTAAGTTGGCTTCAGGCCAACAACACCGCAATGTGCAGCTGGCTGGCGAATTGAGCCCCCTGTATCTGAGCCGATGGCTGCGATGCTCTCGTCGGTGGCCACCGCAGCTGCCGAACCGCCACTTGAGCCACCGGGTATGTGGTTAAGATCCCAAGGATTGTGAGTGGGCCCAAAAGCTGAGTTCTCACATGAAGATCCCATGGCAAACTCATCCATATTCGTCTTACCCAAAAGAATACCGCCAGCTTCTTTTATCTTTCGGGCGACGGTGGCGTCAAAAGGCGGCACAAAATTGGCAAGGATCTTTGAGCCACAGGTAGTCCGAATCCCTTTGGTACAAAGCACATCTTTAATCGCTATGGGCACTCCGGCAATAACCGCTGTGGTGTCCTGGTAGCCGCGCTGATCCCAGCTTCGCGCCTGTTCCATTGCAGTTTCTTCTGATAGAGAAATATAGGCAGCCACCTTGGGCTCCAACTTCCGAATTCTTTCAAACAGGGAACTCGTAACCTCTTCGGCAGTAACCTCTCCTCGAACCAGCAAGCTTTTCAACTCGTGTATGGTCAGTTCGTAAAGCTCCATCATCTGCCTCTTCTGTACCTAAGGCGCAAAACCCTCCGCATATTATTCATGCCCTCCGACAGAACACTAAGGACTAGGCACTATGCACTAGGCACTATGCACTACCAAAAAAATAGTTCTCTAGCTCAAAATTCCAGGTTCGAAGTATACAGTTTGAGTCTCAAAATTACGAAAATTAAATTTAAAGTTATTTCTCAGAAAAATATTATTTAGCATTTTTTTTCAAATACTTAAATCTATCTAATAAAACTGCTTAGTGCCTAGTGCTTAGTGTCTCCTCCGTGCTAAATGACTTTTGGCACAATGAACTCGGCGTCGTTCGCCTCTGGGGCGTTTTCCAAAGACTCTTTCCGTGATAAGGATTCCTCTACCAGATCCTCCCGAAAAGCGTTATGCAGATCAATGGCATGTGAAGTGGGTACAACCTCGGTAGTGTCCAACTCATTGAGTTTCTCCATGTACAACAAGATCCGGTTCATCTGCTCTGTTAGGTGCTGTTTATCATCAGCACTAACCTCCAGACGAGCCAATCGTGCCACGTGTTCTACCTCATCCAGGGTGATTTTCATTCTTCGACTCCCAAAATAGTATTAGCTTTCAGCGTTCAGCTCCACAGTTTTTGGTGCCTACTGCTTAGTGCCTAGTGCCTACTGATCACCAGCCGGTCTTTGATGATGCTGACTCTGATGCAACCGGACGTTCCGGGGATGAAACTTGGTGTTCAGTGATAATATCCAAAGTGGATTGCTGCTGCCGTAAATACTCAAAATCCACCTGAATTTCTGCCATTCGCCTTCTTTCAATAGCAATGAGAAAAGGCGGTTTGCTTACATCTCCCTCTGGATCTACAGATGCAGTCCCCGCTACTCCGGGCAGATCCTGTATTGCCAA
>JASFEM010000222.1:0-4877 GCA_050124835.1 Syntrophobacterales bacterium
AAATCCTCTTCCAGCCTCTTTGGAGTTGAAATTAAGGGCTGAGTTTAGTCGCGGTGGAAATATGGATGAGCTTTCCACCAGGTTGGAGCGTCTACCAGGGGTGGCCGAAGTACAATATGGCAAAAGGTGGCTTGCGAAATTGAGGATATTTGTAGACGTGATGAAGTTGGTGGGTATCACGGTGGGGGGGCTTCTTCTATTGGCCACCATATTCGTGATCTCCAACACCATAAAACTGACTTATTATTCCCGACAAGAGGAACTGGAAATCTTGCGGTTGGTGGGAGCCACTGATTTTTTTATCAGGGCACCGTTTCTCATCGAAGGTTTGTTGCATGGTCTTGGCGGCGCGTTGCTTGCGACTGGCGGGTTGCTGCTCCTAATGCTTTTTCTCTTTTCGCACTTGAACTTGCCTCTGCGGCTTGCCTTCATGCCAGGTTCCTTACCCTCGATCCCATTGCTAGCAGGTTTTCTCGGTTTGGGGCTTCTTCTAGGAATCTTGGGGAGTACGGTTTCTCTACGGAGATTCTTGCGGCCATGACTCGCATACTCTCGTCAGTACTGGTTATGCTATTGTGCCTGCCGGTGTCAAACGTGTTGGCGGAGAGGGTACATAAAATAAGGCGCAGTATTCAGATCAACCAGAAACAGATGGGGGAGGTACAGAAGGAGATAGAAAGAAGTCAGGCCCAGATCGAGGAGATGCGCAAAAAAGAGCGTTTAATCCTCGATCTGTTGGATCAAATGGAGCTGGAACTCCAAATAGCCAGCGAAAAGCTCGACAGGTTGAACCGCGAACGCACTTCTTTAGGCCTGGAGATCCAAGAGAGACGAAAGAGACACAAAGAATTGACCCGTGAGATCGAAGCCCTCCAATCTCTTCTGGGTGATAGGCTGGCGGCACTGTACAAATTTGGTCGGCACGCATATCTAAACTTGCTGGTGTCTGCCCAAGATATCAGTGGGTTGCAGCATCGCTGGGTGTATCTTCGTGCCGTAGCTGAACAAGATAGTGAGCTCATTGGCCAGTTTCTCGACAAAAAGATAGAAGATGAGAAACTGATCCAAGAGATGGCATCACGGGAAGCGCGACTCAGAGAGCTAGTGAAAGAGATTGGTCAGCAGAAGGCGGAGATGGAAAAGGTCAAACGACAGCAAGTGGCACTGCTGCAGGATATTCACAATCAAGAGGCGATGTACCAGCGGTATGTAGCTGAATTGGCTGCTGTTTCCCGAGAGCTGGAGAAGAAAATAGATGGTTTGCAGCACCAGCTGGAGGGTGATAAGCCCGAAGTTCCGCAACCGGATGGAGGGTTTGCCAACAAGAAAGGTGCTCTACCCTATCCGGTAAGTGGTAAAGTGGTATCTACGTTCGGGACGAAACGACACAAGAAGTTTGGCACCAAGATTCGCAGTAATGGCATTGAGTTCGCCACCGAGCACCTGTCTCCAGTTGTGGCTATTTATTCAGGACAGGTTCTGTATTCAGCGAAGGTCAAAGGCTATGGCAAGGTGATCATCATTGATCACGGTGACAAATATTATACCTTAACTGCCAATTTGGCGGAGGTTACCAAGGAGGCTGGTAGTCAGGTAGAGGCAGGCGAACTTATCGGCTATGCCGGGTATTCTCCCATGCCGGGAGAGGAAGGCAAGGTCTATTTTGAGGTGCGTCACCTCGGCAAAGCCCTGGATCCACAGGATTGGTTGCTTCCAGCATTGGCCAGTCTATCAGGAGGTACTATCCACTAGAGGCATAAGATTTGCACGCTCTGCCAACGCCAATGGAGCGTTCAGACTTCAGTTTCCATACAAAGAAGTTTAAGATTTGTGCCGGTATGATGCCCACTCAATAGTTTTTGGGTAACTTCCTTGCGAGGAAAATTTACGATTCAGGATTTCATATCGACATATTTAGTTATTATTTCGGATCGAAGCACTAGGGAGGATGCATTTTGAAACAAAAAGCTAGATTGACAATTTTGATTGCGGTTCTAATCTCTCTGGTCGCTATTTTTAGCTGGGAGCGATTGAGTATTCAACACGTTGCTGCTAAGGACCAGAAAGTATACGAGAATCTCCAGATTTTCAGCGATGTTTTGGACATTGTGCAGGAAAATTATGTCCAGGAGGTGGAGGATCAAGAATTGATCGAAGGTGCTATCTCAGGCATGTTGAAGACGCTGGACCCTCACTCTTCGTATCTCAATCCAGATGCCTACAAAGAATTGCAAGTGGAAACAAAAGGTAGTTTCGGTGGCATCGGCATAGAGATCACCATCCGTGATGGCGTGCTCACCGTTGTTTCGCCCTTGGAGGGGACGCCCGCCTATGAGTTGGGAATCCAGGCGGGTGATATGATCCTCCGGGTGGACGGCGAACCCACCAAAGAAATGACGCTCATGGAGGCGGTCAAGAACATGCGTGGTCCCAAGGGAACGAAGGTGGTTCTTACCATCATGCGAGAAGGGTTCACCAAACCCAAGGACTTCGTGATTACTCGTGCCACTATTGCCATCAAAAGCGTGAGAGCGAAAACCCTAGAGTCCGGCTACGGGTATGTTCGGGTCTCTCAATTTCAGAGTTCCACCCTGAGGGATCTACGTGAAGCCCTGACCAAATTGGAAAAAGAAAACAAGCCCATGAAAGGGATCGTATTAGATCTGCGGAATAACCCAGGTGGCCTTCTGGACCAGGCGGTCAAAGTGAGTGACGAATTTCTTGATGAAGGACTGATCGTCTATACCGGTGGCAGACTCAAGAGCCAGGATATGCGGTTTGAGGCGCACAAGAATACCATGGCCCATGCCTATCCTATTGTAGTTCTCGTCAACGAGGGAAGTGCCAGTGCTGCCGAGATTGTTGCAGGTGCCCTGCAAGACCATAAGCGAGCTGTGGTCTTGGGAGTGAAAACGTTTGGCAAAGGGTCAGTACAGACGGTCATGCCTCTCCGGAATGGAGCGGCTTTGCGTCTGACAACCGCCCTCTACTATACCCCCGATGGCCGCACGATTCAGGCCAAAGGCATCGAGCCAGACATTGTGGTGGAACGGCAACTCACCCGGGAACAACAAGAGGAACTCGAACGACCTCGGGTGCTGCGCGAAGAAGACCTGAAGAATCACATGAACGGCGAGGAAGAAACACCATCTGAGGTCATACCTGAGTTGCAGGAGAAAGATAAGCTCAAAGAGGAACTGCAAAAGGATAATCAACTGAGTCGGGCACTGGAGGTGCTCAAAAGCTGGGAAATCCTCTCTCAGATGAAGTACGGAAACGGTTAGTGCTTATCCGGCGGTGATGAAATTTTCACCACGGAGGACACAAAGTAAGTGGGGCAGATTAATTGGTGAACAGTCTTAGAACTAGGCACTAGGGACTAAGCACTAGGCACCAAAATACACTCTTTCTTAGAGACTTTTTGTAATGCCTAGTATTCTTTTGCCCTATGCCCTTTGCGTCACTTTGTTCTCCGTGCCTCTGTGGTTTGTAAGATCAAAAATCGGCTTTTTCCTACGAGCCATGAACCTATCCTTAAACTTCCCTCCAACCATTGGTGAAACCAGCCGTGACCCACGCTCCTGAAACTACCGACAGGAGTGGACTTGCAGAAGCTGCTTGTCCTGTAGTATGTACTTTTGATGCTGATTGGAGCCTGTTCGTAAAGCTGCTGTCGCTTAGGTAGGTCGTATGGCGAAAAGAGCCAAAAAAAAGAGCTCAGCCAGAAAATCCAAACGACAAAAGAAGAAGCTCTCTTCAAAAAAGAGTCTATCCATCTGGATAGTTGGGACAGTGGTCCTGGCGCTTGCGCTTCTGGTACTGGGCCTGTGGCTGGGGAGAGAGCGGAGACCCCAGGTCCCGCTGTATGAAGAAGTCACCGGTAACGGCTTTAGCAACCTGGTTGCTGAGGTGGAACTCGCCATCTACCAGAGCTTGCGTGAGTTGGGGGTGCATGAGTCCCAGGTGCAATTCGGCAAGGTGATCCATCGGGCCCAGCGCGACAAACAATGGGATTTTACCGAACTGAGGGTCTCGCTCGCCCTGGACCAGAGTTTGCCCAACGCGGAGAAACTCTTTGCCAGAAATCTGCAAGCCCTGGGCGACCAAGTCACCTGGGAAATTACCAAGAAAACTGGCTCTGAGCTGGAGCTGTTCATTAAGGTGGAGGAGATTTTGACCCACCGGGTGGCGTTTTTACTGAGACGAAAGCCACCCACTGAAAAACCTAAGGCTGCAGCCACTTTCAAGATGTCTATCGTCATCGATGACCTTGGCCACGACCGTCGGCTGGCACAGAAATTTATCGCAATTGACGGGCCACTCTCATTTTCAGTCCTTCCTTACGGTACTTTCAGCAAGCGTATCGCCAAGAAAGTTCATCAAGCTGGCAGGGAACTACTGCTTCATCTACCCATGGAGCCGAAGGGCTACCCAGAGGTCAGGCCTGGTGCAGGGGCCCTATTGATGAATATGACGGATGTGGAACTTGTCCAGACGCTCAGAAAAAATCTGGATTCTGTTCCCTATATAAGTGGAGTCAACAACCACATGGGCTCCAGGTTATGTGAATCTGAACAAAAGATGATACTGGTCATGCAAGAGCTCAAAAGCCGCGGTCTTTTTTTCTTGGACAGCCGAACCAGCAAAATGACCAAAGCATACATAGCGGCTCAGCAGCTAAAGGTTCCTTCGGCAGAGCGGAATGTTTTCCTGGACAACATACAGACCCCCCAGGCCATTCGAAGTCAGATGAAACGATTGATTCAACTGGCACGTCTAAAAGGCAGCGCCATCGGAATCGCTCACCCCCACAAAGTCACCCTAGAGGTACTCAAAAAGGATATTCCCAAATTGAATAGCAGAGGGGTTGAATTGGT
>JASFEM010000223.1:0-4846 GCA_050124835.1 Syntrophobacterales bacterium
AATGACCCGTTTCCCGGTGCCCGATGACGATTGGTATAAGGACACAGGAGGATATGCAGGGTTGGTACGGGCAGCTGACTATATTGGCCAGCTCGGAGATCCGAACCGTCCCCGCAAATCCGCGGCACTGTTCTTTGAGTTTGAAGAAATAGGAGCCAACGAACAGCTTGGCTACCGTAGGCCCGGGGACCTGCACGACAACTATGCGAAATTTTACTGGGATGTGATCAGTCCTTACATTCAGGAGGCTCTAAGATATCTTCGGGTAACTCAAGAAGGCAAGCAGTGGATCGCCAATTTGTATGCGAATGTCTTCGGCGCTGAACATGAATGTCAAATCTACAGAACGTGTAAGTAAGTGGGAAGCAGGTAGATGATTGCGGATTTCGGACTTGGGATGGCGGATTTTTTTGGCTGAGAGCTGATGGCTGAACGCTGATAGCAGTAGGGCGAGACAGGGAAAAAACTAACAGAAAGGGTGATTGCTCAAAGGTAAAAGGTTGACTCTCTGACTGCGGTTACTTCTTCAAGAAAAACTTGCCGGCCGCCTTTATCTTATCGGCGGTCTTTTTTATTTCCTGAGCTTCCTTGACCCCGGGAATATCTTCCATCTTTTCTCGTAGCACATCCTTATCATCTTCATCAGAAGTGGTGGTGGGTGATGCTGCTTCTTTTTCATCTTTTATCCAGGTGGAGATTTCATCCTTGTCTTTGCCGGTGGCACTTTTGAATTCTCGGATGCTCTTGCCAAGGGCGCGGCCGATTTCCGGAATCCTCTTCCCGCCAAACAAAAGGACGACGATGATAAAAATTATCAGGAGTTCAGGAACACCGAAGGTAAACATTATTTATCCCAAGGTTAGGATGCGATGGATCCGAAGTGCATGGTTACCAATTTAGGAATTTAGGGATTGAGGAATTCGGCTAATAACTTTCCTTCCAGAGGCAATTCCAGAATTGAATCCCAATTCCCTAATTCCTCAATTTACTGAGCATAGCTATGTAACCCGCTCAATAAGAAATTGACGCCGAAATAGGTAAAGAGTACGCAGGCAAATCCGATTATAGAAAGCCAGGCCATTCTGCGTCCATGCCAGCCTCGAACCATTCGGGAGTGGAGCATGAGGGCGTAGACCAGCCAGGTAATCAGCGACCAGGTTTCTTTTGGATCCCAGCTCCAATAACGGCCCCATGCCGAGTTGGCCCAGACTGAGCCGGTGATGATGCCCAGAGACAGAAGCAAGAATCCAAAAACCACATTCTGGTATATGAGTTCATCCAGCGTAATGATGCTGGGCAATCGATGCAGTAGAGATGACTCAGGATTACCCTTTGGGTTTGACCTGCGTTTGAGTAGGTAGAGTATACCTACGCCACAGGCCACTGCAAAGGCAGCGTAACCGAGAAAGCAGGTGATTACATGGGCGATGAGCCAGTTGCTTTTGAGCGCCGGGATCAATGGCTGTATCTTGCTCTCCACGTTGGGTGAAAAGGAGGCATAGGCCATGGCGAGGAAGGCAACGGAGAGGGGGAAAACCCCGAGCGCCCGGTTACTGTAGCGGATCTCCATAATAAGGTAGACAAGGACCACCGACCAGGCACCAAAGACCAGGGACTCGTAAAAATTGGAAAGGGGCGCATGGCCGATGCCGAGACGGTAGGACTCCACCCACCTGAGGATAAGGCCTCCGGTCAGCAGGCCCAATCCCATCCAGGCAACCAGGGAGCCGATTTTGCCCGCAAGTTGATTGCGGAAAAGCCAGCCCCCGCAATAGCACAGGGCGGCGAGCAGGTATATAAATGTGGTGACACTGAGAAAGAGTGAACTAGTCATCTGGACTCTTACCTCCATCCAGGTCGGAAATCTCCTGAACCAGTTTATCGAATTCTCGTTTGAAGGCAAGCGGATGCTTGCTGCTATTCCCGGCAACCAGGATCCTGGTACCGGCGGAGGCGGGGCTGAGCACCAGCCAGACTCTGCGGTGGCTGATATAGAGGGCGATGATCATGGCGAGAAGCATGAGGATGAAGCCAATGTAGACAACCCAAACGCCCGGGTCCTTTCGCACCTGAAGACCCGTGTAAAAGCTATTGAAGTATTCGACCACGGTGATGCCAATGTCTCCGATTTTATTGCCGTGGAATTCAGATTGCTTGGCTAGAATCCAGCTGCCTGCGGGCTCCTGATTCTCCAGGGCCAAACCGACAAAGAAAGCAGGACCGAAGTTGCTGACGTTCTCGCGGTAGTCCATGACGACCAGCCGGTCGTTGGTACCGGGAATCGTCACGGTTTGGCGATAGGGGATCTGCAATCGCTTGGACTCGGAGGTTTTGAGATCTTTAAGCTCCAGGACGATGCCGTTTAGATTGCTGCCATAGGTGGATTGATAGAAGGTAATGCCCTGATGGGTGAGCGGATCATTGACCCGAATGGCAGCCTGTTTGACCACTCTGCCCTGCTCCAGGATACTGACGTCGGAGCGAAATTCCTTGGGGGCGCCGGTGTCATAAAACTCCACGGTGAACTTGTCGCAGCGGATATCAAATCCTAATGGTAACGGCGCTCTTTGGTGTCCGAATTGAACCTGACTCACCGCTTCCTGTTCCTCGATGGTGACAAAGCCCTTGAATCCAAATATCGAGCCGATGAGGGCACCCGCCAGGATCAACAGCACGCTGATATGAACAAAGTAGACACCCAACCGCCCGATGCGCCCCTTTTCTGCCACCGCCTGCCAGACCCCATTTTCCTCTTGCCAGGAGGTATTTGAGAATCTACCGTCTAGAATGGGTGCCATGAGTCCCTGGGTATCATTGATCGGCAAAGAGAGACGGACCTCGGCATTGGTTTGCATCTTCTGCACGCGGGCGGGACTCAAGAACTTTCTGGCGGCCTCCAACGATTTTAGGGTCTTGGGCAACCTCCGCAGTGAACAGACGATCAGGTTAATGGCAAGAAGAATGAGCAGCAACTGGAACCACCAAGAATGGTACATGTCGGCAAGGTCCAGTAGTTCTATGAGTGCGTTCAGCTTGGAGCCGTACTGGCGCAACCGCTGCTCAGAGGTTGAATCCTGGGGGATGAGAGTGCCGAAGATGGAGGTGGCGGCCAGGGCACCGAAGAGGAAGAGGCTCAACCTTACCGAGGCGAGAAAGTCATGGATTTGTTCGGTGAACGGTTTCTTGCTGTCCATAAAAGCCTTTACTGAAGAAAAGTATTGCATGGTAACATTATTGGTTATTCCTTTCAACATGCATGGAGCAAGGAGCTAGGAGACAGGAGGCATCCGCCTTCGCTGGAGCCTCCGCCTTCGTTAAAACTACGGCGGGACAAGTCGGCGGACAAGGCGGGCAGGTTTTACTAAGCACTAGGGACTAAGCACTAGGCACCAATGTAGTGACGCGGGGACACGGATTGGAGATTTCGGATTGAGATTTTTTTGGCTGACAGCTGACAGCTGATGGCTGAACGCTGAGCGCTGCCTGCTATCTCCTATCTCCTGACTCCTAGCTCCTATCTTCCAGATTCTTGCCCTGTTAATAAACCTTGAAGATTGTATAAGATAATAATTGATATAATTTGGGCTTCATGCTATTTATCTCCCGATTTCAACTTATCTATTCCATCATTAGAGGAAGGGGTTTAGCCTGTGATTCTGGATCCCATCTTGGGCTGGTTCTCCGATGATCTGGCCATAGACTTAGGTACTGCTAATACCCTGGTGTATGTTAAGGGTAAGGGGATTGTGCTCAGCGAGCCCTCTGTGGTGGCGGTGCGCAAAAATGGCCGAGGCGGCAACAAGGTTCTTGCCGTGGGCAAAGAGGCAAAGATGATGCTGGGTCGGACTCCCGGTAACATCGTTGCCATCCGTCCCATGAAAGATGGCGTAATAGCCGACTTTGAGATAACCGAGACCATGCTCCGGCATTTCATCAGGAAAGTGCACAACCGGCGCACTTTGATAAGGCCACGCATTATCGTCTGTGTCCCATCAGGAATTACCCAGGTTGAAAAGAGGGCAGTGCGTGAGTCAGCAGAATCAGCTGGCGCCCGTGAAGTTTTCCTCATCGAAGAACCCATGGCCGCTGCCATTGGCGCTGGATTGCCCATCACCGAGCCGACCAGCAACATGGTGCTTGATATTGGTGGCGGCACCACAGAGGTGGCAGTAATCTCGCTGGCTGGTATTGTCTACAGCAAGTCGGTACGAGTGGGGGGGGATAAGATGGACGAGGCCATCCTCCAGCACATCAAGCGCAAGTACAACCTGCTCATCGGCGAAAGAAGTGCTGAACTGATCAAGACCACCATCGGCAATGCCTTCCAGGGGGATAAGGTCGAAAGGATGCAGATCAAAGGACGTGATCTCGTCTCAGGTATACCGAAGATTATCGAGATTGACTCCGATGAAACGCGTGAGTCCATTACTGAGCAAATTGAGACCATTGTGGAAACTGTAAAGATTGCCCTCGAGCAGACCCCGCCGGAGTTGGCCGCTGATATTGTCGACAGAGGCATCGTCCTTACCGGAGGTGGGGCGCTTTTGAAGAACCTTGATAAGCTCCTCCGGGAGGAAACGGGACTTCCCATCACCATTACTGAGGATCCCTTGTCTACCGTAGTGCTGGGCTCCGGAAAGGCCCTAGATAATCTTGATATTCTTCGAGAGATCATGATTTAACCCACGCCCGGGGATGGTATGAACCAAAACGGGAGTATCCGTGGGAATGATCCTAGTCTTCATGTCAAGGAACCAAGGTGCCGGTGACCAGTCAAGCACGGAAATTTATTATCCCAATCCTCATCTTTCTCCTTGTCCTTAGCCTAATCTCCGCTAATCTCCAT
>JASFEM010000224.1:0-4744 GCA_050124835.1 Syntrophobacterales bacterium
CGGGCTCTACACGAGATGAGGTGGAGGAGGCTATGCGTGAAGCCATTGAATTCCACCTTGATGGCCTCAAAGACGAAGGCTACCCGATCCCCACGCCACACAGTTATTCGACTTATGTTGAAGTATCGGCATAACTAGTCGTTAAAGTCGTTGAAATCGTTCAAATCGCTAAAATCGTGTCCATAGGTCAGAAGCCAAATCGTATGTCAAGCTTGCTGCCCTTTACCCTTCACCGTTTACCCTTCACCAAAAGCAAAAAAGCTCCAGCCCTCCGATCGCGGAGAAGTGGAGCTCTACCTACGTACTGGCCAGTTGTCGATTCGTTTGGGAGGGGCACCCCGCTTCCTACTAAGTTACTCCGCCGCTCCAGGTGTGTCAAGGTGTGGTATGGGGCAGTGGGCAAAAGAGCAGATGATTGCGGATTTCGGATTGCGGATTGCGGATTTAAAATCAAGGAGTCAGGAGACAGATGACGGAAGACAGCAGGCATCCGCCTTCCCAGAACTTCCGCCTTCGTTAAAACTACGGCGGACAAGACGGCGGGCAGGCGCGGGGATGGGGAGAGACGGAGAGACGGCGACATTTCGGATTGCGGATTGGGGATTGAGGATCGCAGAGCGCAAAGCGCATAGCGAAAAAGAGAAGGGCATGGAGCAGGTCATTAGTCAGGAGACGCGAGAGAGGAGTCAGAATTCAGGAGAAAACAAATCAAAATGGAGTTCCTTACAAATACTGCCTAATTTCCCTTGTATTAACCAAGTTTTACCGGGGAGACAAAACCATCGGGCTTCACAGTAAGTACAGAGCAGTCCACCTTGTGCAGTATTTTTTCTGCAGAGTTGCCGATAAAAAAGCCGGCCACACCGGATCTGCTCAGGGTACCCATGACGATAAGTTCTGCCTGCTTCTTCTCCGCCAGCTCCGGAATCACTCTCCCTGCATCACCTTTTATGAGATGCACCCGGTAGTTCAGATTTTGCAGATCATATTCGTCCACGAGGTTATTCAACCTCGCTTCATGCGTGGCTTTAGCCTCCCGAACCAACCGATCGATTTCCTTTTGGTCCATTCTTCCGGCTCCGCCTCTCAGGAGGGTTTCGCCATACAGCGACCACGCGTGGACGACCAGGAGTTCGCTCTGTTCCAACTTGGCCAGCGAAGTTGCTAATTCCATAATTTTGCTAGTAAGGCTGTTTCTCTGCTCAACTGAAGAATCCGGGTCCACTGCAGCAATTATCCGCTCGTATTGCTCACTCCCTTGCCTTTTTACCACCCAAACGGGACAGGGGCATTTTCTCATCAAGTGCATGGCGGTACTGCCGAAAAGCATACCCTTCAACCCGCCCTCTCCCTGGGCAGTCTTTATGACCAAATCGTGGTTTTCTCGCAACACCTCGCGGATTATCTCTAGAAACGGTTCTCCGTACAGCAACTTTGCTCGAACATCCACCCCCTGTTCCTTTATAGGCTCAATAGCAATATCAAGGTCCTTTTGCCGCTCTTGGCTGACAAACTCCTGGAGTTCTCGAAATTGCGCCAAGGCATAGAGGTCGGCTGAATCCCATGAGTCCTCTTCTATGACATCAACCACAGTGAGCCTCGCCCGATTTCTCCTGGCAAGGTCGACGCCACGTTTTATGGTGGACTGATGTCCCGGTCTCCTGTCATGCATCAGAAGAATGCTCTTGAAGCGGTGCATAGGGCAACTCCCTTATCAAGGATTAAGCATCTGCAATGCTGCGCTCTTAGTCCCCCGCAATGCGGCCTGAATTCTGATGAATTCACCAACGTTGTCCATGGTGAGCAGGCCAACCAAGATGCCGTCGTGAAAAACAGGCAGAGTATTGCACTTGCAGTCCTTCAATTGTATGAAGGCGGTCTCCAACATATCGAAGGAATCTACCGTGGTAAATTCTCGCTGCATGACCACCGAAACCGGTGCATCTTGGCCTTTTTGGCTCAAAGCGGCCAGCAAGTCATTTTGGGTCAAAATGCCTATGACGCGACCGTCTTCAACCACTGGAAAATCTCGCTGCGAACCGGCTAAGGTAAGCTCTACTGCGTGGGCAACCGTATGGTCGGGTGAAAGGGTTCGAAAATCAGTGAGCATTGATCGCTTCACCGGGATGCCGCTGATGGACGACCTCATCTGCACCATGCTGGCTTCTTGGGCAGCGCCAATCCAGACGAAAAGAGCGATGAAGAGCAGAAAGGGGTTGGTAAACAGGCCAATGAATCCGAAAACAAACGCCATTGCCTGGCCAACATTGGCTGCTGTTTGTGTAGCACTGGTGTAGTCGGTACGCATGGCGAGCAACGCCCGGAGCACTCGACCGCCGTCCATGGGGAAAGCGGGCAGCATATTGAAAACAGCTAGAAAGATATTCACCAGCATGATCCGCTCAACAAATGAACCGGTTGTAACGCTGAGCTGTTTGAGGGGTTCCAAGCTTGCCGTAAAAAAAAGCCACACAAAAAGAGCTGCTGAAATCACCACATTGACAGCAGGCCCGGCGAGGGCAACCCAGAGTTCATGTATGGGGTTTTCGGGCATTCGCTCCAACCGTGCCACGCCACCGATGGGCAGCAAGGTGATATCACGGGTTTTAATCCCGTATTTCTTTGCGGTGAGTGCATGGCCGAACTCGTGGAGCAGAACACATGCGAAAAGGACGAGAATAAAGCCGACTCCGGCAAAAACAGCTTCAATACTCCTCCCCCGCGTCCAGTGAACCATTCCCAGCCATCCCACCAAGAGAAAAAATGTCAGGTGAACGTAGATGGGTATTCCCGCATAACTTCCAAGCTTTAATGACCACTTCATATTGTGTCCAACCTTTATCTCGCGGAATCTTTCTTTGTATTCTTTTAAAAACATACTCAATGTTTTAGTCGTAAATAAAATAAGTTTTCTTTCCTATTTGTAAAGACTTCTCTCACGAAGATGGGGCTTATTCAGCTGGCAGGAAGAACTAGAAAAATGGGGGACGTCCGTGAAATATTAACTTTCTCGTTTAGCGTTCAAATCGCAAGCGGAGCTTGCTCCTACAGAACATTGTTAAATTTGAGGTTTAAGTTGGAAATCGTTGAAGGAGTTTACACACCTTACCGTTTACCGCTTACCCTTTACCATCAATAGAGGGACGTCCATAAAATTATAAGTTTTCGTATGAGTATGGGGCATGGAGCATTGGGCAGAAGGAAAGAAGTCTGAGGTCAGAGGTCAGAGATCAGAGGGCAGAGGACGAAGTAGATACTGTCAGTTGTCCGTGGTCCGTTGTGAGGGAAGCTAAGCCTCAAAGCCGATTTTCTTTGGTGGTGAATCAGGCGGGGTCATGAGTTCTCTGATAGCTTCGAAGATTAGGCCGATATCCTCGTCGTGTTTTTCAATCTTGTTCTCAAGCTCTTCGAGCTTTCTCGCCAGCTCCTCATTGGATGCAATCATTTTTCTCAACTGAACAAAAGCTCTCATGATCGCGATATTCACTTCAATTGCGCGGTCGCTGTTTAGCACGGATGACAACATAGCCACGCCTTGTTCGGTGAAGGCAAAAGGAAGGTATTTGGAATGTTGGCCCCGTTTTAAGGTCACATTTTGTGATCTTAAAGCCCGGTTTTCATCTTCGGTTAACTCAAACATAAAATCTTCGGGAAAGCGTTTAATGTTTCGTCTTACCGCTTGCTTGAGTACACGCGTTTCTACACCGTATAATTCCGCAAGATCGCGATCCAATAAGACCTTCTCTCCACGCAAAAAGAGAATTTTAGTGACAATTACTTCAGTCGGTACGAGTGCTTTCTCGTCTCCCATGGTGCTCCTCTCTCTGAACTGATCACAGTTTGTGACCGGTTATACCAGTCCGGTAGTTTATGGTCACAATTTGTGACCTCAAGTTTGTAATCTCTTGATATGCTAACACAATTATAGAAGTTAATCGAAAACGGTCGCTCTTTCCGGGGTGGTCGCAATTTGCGGCCGCCTATATCAAATCAATATTGGAAATCACAAATTGTGATATCCATCTTGAGGTGCCAAAGTGGCTCCTCAAGAATATTTGAGATCCAAGAAAATCTATGTCGGATTATTTTTGATCAGAAAAACATATCTGACGGGGTGCGCCTAGGCTATTCACCCTATCGTTGTACGGATTATGTGTCAAGGATGTAATGGTATAGAGCAGGTCATTGGTCATTAGGCAGGAGTCAGGAGACAGGAGACAGGAAACAGAATTCAGGGATTCAGGGATTTAGGGATTAAGGAATTGCGGATTGCGGATTGCGGATTGCAGAGTGGTGGTTGGCCCGACCACTTCATCTTTGTCTACCTGAGGCTTCACTAAGAGCATTGAGAAGGATTGGATGGACTTGAAAACCCAAACTTTGCGCCCTGTAAACATCCTCCCAGGCTTTGTCATATTCTCCCTGGTAGTAATAGGCAACCGCTCGGTTGTTGTAGGCCTCAGGATCTTCCGGGTCGAGCTCTATGACCCTCGTTAAATCAGAGATGGCCTGGTCATACTGGTCCTTCTCAACATAGGCACCCGCCCTATTGAAGTAGGCCTCAGCATACCTCGGGTTAATTTCTATGGCCCTGGTGAAATCAAAGATGGCCTGGTCAAGCTGGCCTTTTCGTTTACTATAGACACGCCCCCGATCGTAGTAGGCCTCAGCATACCTCGGGTTTATCTCTATGGCCCTGGTGAAATCAAAGATGGCCTGGTCAAGCTGGCCCTTAAAATAATAG
>JASFEM010000225.1:0-4678 GCA_050124835.1 Syntrophobacterales bacterium
GGATGCCCACGGGAAAGGAGAGGGTCCAGGTGATGAGGGTACCAACAATAAATAGTGGCAGGCTATTCAGGAAGCGGTCGTAAATCTTGGCTAGTACGGAGCGACCGTCCTTCCATGACACACTTTTGCCGGTAAATAGATCCCGGTAAAATAACAAATACTGCTGGTGGAGCGGTTTGTCCAGGTGAAACTGTTGGCGGAACCGTTCCACCACCTCCTTGGTGAACTTAGGATTCAAAGGATCTACCTGGCTAGGTTCACCCGGGGCCAGGTAGATAACAGCGAAGGAGATTACCGAGATAAAGAAAAGAGTGATCAGTTTCTGTACAAAGCTTCGTCCAAGAAAGGCCAACATCAGCTAACCCTCCGCCTCAAAGGTTGGTACCGTAGGTAGTTTTATCCATTTATTAAAAAAGAAGGTATAGTTGCCAGTCTTTGTTGGCTTTATCTTTTCATACCTCAGCGTGCCATCCACGTCCCGCTCCATAATAACGATGCGCTTGTCCAGGAGAGCGGTCCAGCGGCCCACAAATAGAAAGGTATAGGGCTGCTCCTCATCAATTATTTCATGAAGCCGGTGGCAGTAGGCAATTTGACTCTCGCGGTCATATTCCTGACGAATCCTTATAATGAGATCGTCTGCTTCCTTGCTCTTAAAGCCAACGAAGTTTAACTGGTGAGGGCCCGTCTGGCTGGAGTGCCATATCTGGTAGAGGTCAGGCTCGATGCCCATGGCCCAGCCCAGAACCAGGGCGTCAAAGTCCAGTTTGTTCACCCTCTCCTGAATGAACACAGCCCACTCCAGCAGGTCGGTCCTGACGTCCACGCCGATTTTGCGCCAGGAATTCTGCACTATGGGTAGGAGCTGCTTACGGATGGGGTTGCCCTGATTTGAGATCAGAGTAAACTCCAGCCGCTTACCCTCTTTCTCTAGCCATCCCTCTCTATTGCGTTTCCAGCCAGCCTCTGCCAGCAATCGCAGAGCCCCCTCTGGATCGTAGGGAAGCGGCTTAACGGCATGGTTGTAAAAATCGGTCTGTTTAGGAAATGGACCGGTGATTCGTTCTCCCTGGTTGTAAAGGACGTAGCGAATGATTTTGTCCACGTCGATGGCCATGCCGAGAGCCCTGCGCACCCGCACATCATCGAATGGGGGGCGACGCATGTTGTAGCCCACGTACGAATAACCAAAGCTCAAGCCGGAAAAGCTTTGGAAACGAGGATCCTCTTTGAGGCGGTGGACCTGGTGTGGCTGCGCCCCGTAGTTATCAACAGTGCCAGCATAGAATTCCATCTCTTGCGTCAACATGTCCGGAATGATTCGGTAAGAGTATTCGCGATAATTGGGCGGGCCTTCCCAGTAGTCTTCGAAACGATCCAACAAAATATACTGGTCGGACTTCCATTCGCGAAAACGGAAGGGACCGCAGCCAATAGGATTTCGATTGAAACTACTATTCCGGATGGAAATGTTTCCCAATTTAAGGCCACTCCGTAGCGCCTCGTCCTGAAGTGCCGGACGGTTTAACAAGTGTTCCGGCAGAATGCCCATCGACCAGGTCCCAAGCGCTGGGGAGTATAGGCGTCTGTAAACGATCCTCACCGTCAAAGTGTCGAGCACCTCCACCTTTTTCACCGGCTCATAATCAGCCAGCCGCGGAGAAATATTGGCCGGATCCATGATGGCCTCATAGGTAAATTTTACATCGATGGCACTAAAGGCATGGCCATCATGAAACTTCACCCCGGGTCGCAGATGGAAGAGAATGACGGGATTGTGTTCCTTTACCGGCAGGAAGGTCTCAGCGTATTCGCTGTTCTTTGCTTGGAACTTTGCTGGTTCAATTCGGATATACCGTTCAGCTTGGAAAGACGAAAAGTACTCTTGTCCCAGTATCTTTTCCAAGTTTTTGAAGAGGTCCTGATCCACCCGTTGCAAGGTCAGCTTGATTCTAGGTGGAGCCGAGATCTGCAAGAGAACTTTGACCTTTTCCCCATCCGGGGAGGTTTCTGAGACCTCTTCCTGAAGTAGCCGTGGCGGTAAGATCTCTATTGCCTCAATATTGGCCAGGGACTTTGACAGCGCATCCTTACGATCAGAATGCACCCTTTTGGCCTGACGCATTAGTTTCTTTAGTTGCTTGGCGTCCGCTTGTCCGAGACCGGGAATAGTTGCCAGATCGTTGACATAAAAGTAGGCCTCCTCGTAAATCTTCCAACTTGTTGCCAGACGTCCACGAAAGTTTAGATTTTCGTCATAGTCGATTAGTCCCTCGAATACCAAACTACTTATTTCACCGCTGGCACTGTCTGCGTGTAGGATGGGATTGAGCAAATGGGCGTCGCCAATGGAGGCGGTGACGTACTCTCCCAGTCGCTGCGGGTTACCCCTAGTTTGCTCTTCATAGGTGGGAACCCAGAAATAAGATTGCAGCAAAAAGAGCAAGACAATGATGGGAAGAGCTATGAGTACCTTCCGAACGCTCAAAGACCTACCTCTCCTTCGTAAGCTTTTCAATCAGGTTCTCACTTATCTCGTCTCATATAACCAGAGCGAAGCATTGTATTCTAATCCTATTTTGCGCTAGGTGTCCAGACCTGCCGCTTTTCGCTTCACGCGAAAAGGCCAGCAGGCAGTGAGCAGCAGAGGGAACTAAATCATCAATAAAGGTCAACTACGCTGCCGGCTGCCGGCTGCTCGCTGCCTGCTGGCCTAAGGGTTCCTCATCGCCCTCTTTGAACTAGCGCGTATAAGCCAGAAACCCAGGAGCAAAAGAATGATAAAGAGAATTGTGAGAAGATTGAAATAGCGGGAAATGAAACGGTTTATGGTTGGACCGAAAAAGAAAAACAGACTTGCCACCAAAAAGAACCTGGCACTGCGACTTAGGATGGAAGCAAGGACAAAACGCCAAAAATCGAGGAGAAACGCGCCGGCACTGATGGTAAATACTTTATAGGGAATTGGCGTAAATCCCGCCACTGCCACAGCCCACACATCCCAGCGTTGATAATGGCGCTGTACCATTTGAATCCGCTCGGTTCGAACCCAGCGCTCCAGGAGGGGACGGCCACCCATACGTCCCAGCGCATAGCCAAAAATGCCGCCAAAGGTAGAGCCCAGACTGCAGATCAAGGCATACCAAAAGGCCATTGGCGAGTTCGCCATACATAAAGCAATCAAAAGAACATCTGGCGGGATCGGGAAAAATGAGGATTCGCAGAAAGCAAGGGCAAAAAGGGCTATCCCGCCGTAAGGGGTGTGGGCCCAATGAATCACCCAGCCGCTTAGATCTCTTATCCAGTCCAATATTTCCATAAAATCTCAGAGGCAAAGGCCATTGGGTGATTTTTTTATTCAATTCTATCCCTTGTGCCCTGAGCCTTGTGCCTTGTGCCGTGTTCACTATGAATTCTAACTTCTAGCTACTGTCTCCTGAATTCTGCATACTAGCTACGGACCATCTATTGCTCACTATCCAGCGTCCTGAGTCGACTGAGACAGGTATCGATGAGAAGGGCAGGAGAAAAGCCGCCAGCAAACCACTCATCAAACGAGTCAGGAACTTCTTTTAATAATCGCATGGCGTTGGTGTATTCAAGTTTTGCCTTGGCAAGCTGACCCGCCTGGCTATAGAGGTCCCCCAGATTGAAGCGTGCTAGTGCATGCTCTGGCTTCAGGGACAGTACTTTCTCAAATGCTTCTATAGCCTTGCGCTCGTCCTCCCAACTCCAATAAACAATCCCCAGCAAAAAATGTCCGCCATGGGAAAGTGGTTGGTGGCGAATAATCCTTCGGCATAGCTGCGCCGCCTTTTCAAGCTCACCCTGGTTGAGGGCGATCTCTGCCAGCAGCAGGAAGACGCTTTCGGGTGCGGTCGATTTATCCAGATAAGGGGTCAGAAGTTCACTGGCTTTTTCAGGCTGGCCCATTTCCAGGAACTCCTTGGCACGGGAGCAGAGTTTTTGCGTCTCCTCTGCCTCTTTGCCGATGACTGACCGTATTCGTGGCTTTCGCTTGAGCGGACTGGCTAGGCGACGCCGACGCCTGGTTTGCCCGGCTTTGCGCGGCTGTCCTTTTTCAGGCGCCCCCTTTTGGTAGAGAAAAACCCCGCCAACCTGCACTGTGTTGAATTCGTTCGAAACATAGCGCAGGCTCTCTGAAAATCCAGCAAATAAGTATCCGCCCTCTTTCAAACTCTTGTAAAGGTTATGGATAACTCGCCTGGTGGATTCTGGCTTGAAGTAAATGGTTACATTGCGACAGAAAATGATGTCCCACCCAGAAATTTCCAGGGGGGGATAACTTTCAGATACCAAATTGAAATGGCGAAATTCCACCATCTGCTTGATGGATTCGTCAAGGTAATATTCACCACCCTTTTGGGTAAAAAAGCGGTTGAGATATTCCCCTGGCACATCACGCACGGAACGAGCACCATATATCCCCCGACGCGCCGCCTCCAGGGCAGCGTGATTTACGTCTGTGGCCAAAATGTGGGTTGGTGAGGAAACTACCCCTGGTATTCCCTCCGCCAAGATCATAGCAATAGTATAGGGCTCTTCACCAGTAGAACAGCCAGCACTCCAGATCCTCAGCGGTAATGCCGGATGAGATTTTCTTTTCAGCAGCTCGGGGATTATGAAACGTTTGAGGGCCATGAACTGGGCCTGATCT
>JASFEM010000226.1:0-4657 GCA_050124835.1 Syntrophobacterales bacterium
TTAACCAGGAGAGCGTGGTTGTCGCCCAGGTAGAACACATTGAGGCGGTCCACAATCTAGAAGCGATCCTGTCGGTTGATGGTATTGACGGTTTTATCGTGGGGCCATATGACCTTTCTGGTTCTCTGGGAGTTCCTGGACAGTTTGATCATCCTTCAATGGAGGAGGCCATGGAAACAATTCAGTCCACTGGAATCGCTTCGGGTAAAGCTGCGGGGATTCATGTGATTGAACCCGATACGGAGGAACTTCTACAAAGGGTAAATGAAGGATATAGCTTTTTGGCCTATAGTTTGGACATTCGGATGCTGGATTTTGCTTGCCGCTCTGGGTTAGGTGCAATTCGGAGCAGAATGAGATGAAAAAAATTATTGCAGTAATCCCTGCGCGTATGGGTTCCACGCGCTTTCCGGGGAAACCGATGGCCAGGATTCATGGTGTTCCCATGGTGGGTCACGTTTATTTTCGGACGAAGATGTGTTCTCTTTTAAATCAAACCTACGTGGCCACCTGCGATCAAGAGATCTACGACTATATTGAATCAGTGGGCGGAAAAGCCATTATGACTGCGAATACCCACGAGCGGTGCTCCGATCGAACGGCTGAAGCCATGCAAAAGGTGGAGTCTGAGACAGGTGGAAGAGTTGACATTGTGGTTATGGTCCAGGGTGATGAACCAATGGTGACCCCGGAGATGATTGAGCGAGCCATCATTCCCATGTTGAATGATGATTCTGTCCAAGTGGTAAATCTCATGGCCCATATAAAGACTCCGGAAGAGTTTGATGATCCCAATGAAGTCAAAGTGGTGGTGGATTTGCAGAGCCGGGCGTTGTACTTTTCCCGGGAACCGATACCTTCTAGGAAAAAAGGGATGAACACCGTGCCCATGCTCAAGCAGGTCTGTATTATTCCGTTTCGAAGGGATTACCTGCTCGAGTTCAACAGCCTTCCTGAGACCCCGCTGGAGAAGATCGAATCGGTGGATATGATGAGGGTCATTGAGCATGGTGAACATGTGCATATGGTTATGAGCGATACTGAAACTGTGAGTGTTGATACACCGAAAGACCTTGAGAGAGTGGTGGATTTGATGAAGGAGGACTCCCTTCTTAACGAGTACATTTCAGCGAATGGATGAACAACTTTGTTGTCAAGAATTCCAGGGTTTTTGAGAGGAAGTCGGAAAATTGCATAATTCAAAGACTGTCATTGCTACCACATCCTCCTTTGCCAGAGAATCTCCAGAAGTTCTGGAGTTGATAAAGAATAATGGGCTGACAGTCGTTCAAAATCCCTGGGGACGCAAGTTGAGCGAGGGAGAACTAAGTAAGCTTTTGGAGGAATATGAACCGGTTGGTATGCTTGCAGGTACCGAACCGATCACTCGCTCTATTCTTGAAAAGGCTAAAGGTCACCTCCGGGTTATCTCGCGAGTTGGAGTGGGTTGGGAAAATGTGGACAGAGTCTTTGCCGAGCAACTAGGAATTCAAGTTTATCGAACGGCCGGTGTGCTCACGCAGGCGGTGGCAGAGCTAACCATTGGCTTGATGCTATCTGCTTTGCGCGCAATTTCCTCCAATGATCGTTTAATCCGTCAAGGTAAATGGCAGAAGACCATGGGTGGCCTCCTGAGTGAAAAAGTCGTAGGCATCATCGGTTTTGGCAACATCGGACAGAGAGTGGGAGAACTGGTTACCGCTTTTGGCGCCAGAGTGATCTACTATGATCCTCAGCCCACCAGTGTCCCTTGGGCGCAGGAGGTGTCTTTGTCAGACTTGTTGGCGCAAGCCGAAATCATCACAATTCATGCCGGTGGGAGCGAGCAGATCCTCGGGAAGGCGGAACTGAAGAAAATATGCAAGCCAGGTGTGGTCTTGATCAATACTGCGCGTGGTGGATTGGTAGATGAAAGTGTTTTGCAAGATTGTTTGATGGAGGGCAAGGTAAATTTTGCCTGTTTGGACGTTTTTGAAACTGAGCCTTACTGCGGGCCTCTCTGTTCCCTGGAGAACGTGATTCTAACTCCTCACATAGGTTCTTATGCCCAAGAGGCTAGGGCGCTCATGGAGCGTGCCGCAGTTGAGAATCTAATAAAAGGCTTACACGAGGTTGGTATGCTATGAAAGACAAAGTCGTTGTAATCGGTGGCTCAGGTTTCCTAGGGAGCCATTTGGCAGACGCTCTATCCGAGGAAGGGTATGCCGTATCCATTTTTGACATACGACCTTCGCCTTGGCTAAGACCGGATCAAGAGATGATCACTGGCGAAATCCATAATGAAGAGGAGCTGCTCAGGTGCATTAATGGGGCTCGCTACGTATATCATTTAGCCGGTATTGCAGATATCGGCGAGGCGGCGAGATCTCCTCGGGCCACAGTAGAACAAAATATTATTGGCAGCACCGTTGTCTTTGATTGTTGTTTGAGAGCTAAAGTGGAGAGGCTCTTATTTGCATCCACATTATATGTATACAGTCAGCAGGGCTCTTTTTATCGGGTGAGTAAGCAAGCTGTGGAGCTTCTAATTGAGGCCTACCAAGAGCGCTTTGGACTGGAATACACCATCTTACGCTATGGTTCACTCTATGGCCCCCGGGCGCAGGAATGGAATGGGCTCAAGCGCTATGTGACCCAGGCTGTCAGGGAGGGTCGGGTTGATTACCCAGGCACGGGAGAGGAACGGCGGGAATATATTTATGTGAAGGATGCTGCCCGCTTGAGTGTTGATGCCTTGGCAACGGAATATGCCAATCAATGCCTTACCTTAACAGGGACGCAGATCTTGAATTCGAGAGAACTGTTGCGGATGATTCGAGAAATTCTGGGAGGTAAGGTAGAAGTGACATTTAATCCAGAACAGCGCAATCCCGAGCACTATGAAATGACCCCCTATCGCTTCACCCCCCGTGTAGCGCGAAAAATAGTGCCCAACGTTTTCGTAGATATCGGCCAGGGCATACTGGATCTCGTGGAAGAGGTTTATCTGGAAAACAACGGGCTAAAACAAAAAAGGGATTAGAAGTGAATTATGGATGGGTCTTCTAAGCCCTTGGCTGGGTGGAAGTATTCGTTAGCCCCCAGTTACGATGCTGTCTTGGCAGGATTTCCCTTCCTTTGAGATTTTTTCTTCCCGCCATGATGCCCATCTGGCTTTTGTTCATTAAATTGCACACAAAAACAGGTGCTATTGTGCATTACGAGGCATTTTTTTTCGATTTTGACGGGGTTTTGGCAGATTCGGTGGAAGTCAAAACACGGGCTTTTGCCAAGCTCTTTGAGCCCTATGGTCCTGAAATTGTAGAGCGAGTTATTGACCACCACCGTCGTCACGGCGGCATGACCCGGGTAGACAAATTCAGCCATTACTACCGAAAGTATCTGGCAACTACCTTGGATGATAAAGAAATGGCCGACCTGTGCCGACGATTTTCGGAATTGGTGGTGGATGAAGTTGTTGCGGCACCAGAGATTCTGGGGGCAGGGGAGTTTCTGAAAAGATGGAGTTCACGACTGGACTGTTTCGTCATCTCAGCCGCACCTGAAGAGGAAATCAGGGTGATAGTAAACCGTAGAGGTATGACAAGTTATTTCAAGGAAATCTTGGGAGCTCCAGCCGACAAGAAGACGAATTTAAAGAACTTGCTAAACAAATATCGTCTGAATCCCTCAAGATGCTGTTTCTTTGGAGATGCGGAAAGTGACTATCAGGCAGCCCGTGCCTGCGGTGTAGATTTTTTTGGAATCCTTCCTGATAAGGATGCCCCCTTGCTCAGGTCTCACCCTGGACTAAGGTGGACCGAGGACTTTAGAGATTTTGAAAAGAAATTCACGCCAAAATTCTAAATGCTGAGACTAATATATCTTGATGGTTGACACTAGCTGGCTACTGGACAAGGCGAGGTGGTAATTTGAAACGATTGAGTAAACGCACCTCAGAGGAAGCAAAGAAAGAGTACGAACGTCAGTGGCTCGACGCACTTTCCTTCATTCAGCGCGAAAAGGTATCCGGCAACGAGAATATCATCCAAATCCTCGAGCACTATGACAAGCAATCAGTGCGCCGCTTTTTTTCGAGCAAGTTTTTCCACGACATTCACAAAAGGCTTGGGTTATCGCTCAAGCGAAAGCAGCCTCCCACAGAGCGCCTTGCGGTACTTGACGGAGCTTATATCATCGCCCCCATCGATCTTACTTTTAATAATTATTTAATCGATATCTTGGCCAAATTCCTTTTCAAGATGGGAGATCAAATTGATTGCGTAGTTGAACTCGGCAGTGGTATCGGCAGAAAATTAATTGCCTTGGCTCACCAGCTTGACCCAGAATTGCGAAAGCGGCTTATGTTCTATGCCTGCGAGTTCACCACTGCTGGAAGGGAAGCGTGCGCAGCGCTGCAAGAGCTGAACAGTGACATTCGCATATCTATAGAGCCTTTTGACTATTACCAACCCGATTTCTCATTTCTTCCAGAAAACAAGAACGTTTTGTGCTTCACCTCGCACTCTATAGAGCAGATTCCCATTCTCAATCGAAGGGTCTTTGAGGAGATCATAGCTATGACAGACCGCTGTTATTGCTATCATGCTGAACCTGTAGGTTGGCAGTACCTGGAAGACCTCAGAGGGCATAGGGAACAGATGCGGGCGAAAGCGTT
>JASFEM010000227.1:0-4641 GCA_050124835.1 Syntrophobacterales bacterium
CTGGCGGAAGGTCTGTAGGCACTTCCCCGGCTGTGTCTGGGGGAGCCCCTGGCCCCGTTCCCCAGGAACGGGGAACAGGGAGGGGGTGCCTTCCCCTAGTCACAGCCGGGTTTGAAGTGACTCCGCCGCAGGCGGATGAGACTCGGAACGAATGAAGAGACACCAGCAAAGCATTTTCATTTTAAAATCAGGGCAAACTGGCTCTTGACCTCAATTGACAAAGATCAACTATCAATTTTTGGGGAAACTCCTGGAGACTATTCGGTTGACTGTCATTCGGAAAATCTGCTACTTTTGGCCGCAAATTCCCCTGACCCAGATATTTCATGAATTGTCGTCGCAGCAGGCGGTTCGTGCAAATCTGAGGTAAAAGAAAGCGAGTTATTCGTGCCTGTTCGCCTGGAGATTACCCTCAAGCCGGAGCTTTTCGATGCCGAAGGAGAAGCAATCAGGCGTAAAGCCAGAGACTATTTCAATATTCATCTGGACGCGGTTCGCACCATCCACGTTCTGACCATCGACGCCCAGCTCAGCGACGAGCAGCTGGAAGCAGCCCGCTATCGCATTTTTACCAATCCGGTTTCCCAAATCTCTTCTTTCAAGCCACTGGCCACTTCCTTTGACTGGGCTATCTGGGTGGGTTTCCGGCCGGGAGTGCGAGATAACCCGGGGAGCACAGCGGTGGAAGCGGTGGAGGATCTCCTCAAGGTTAAATTACAAGCTGAGGAGGCCGTTTATACCTCCAAGCTGTATCTACTCCACTCCGAGCGATTGGGCAGGGGAACTAGGGGCCGCAAGGCAGTGGAGCGCATTGCCGGAGAGTTGTTGGCCAATGACCTTATCCAGCAGTGGCGGATATTCTCAGCGGATGATTGGGACCCTGGCGAGGGCATCGGCATTATCGTACCCAAGGTGCGACTCGCCCACCAACCTTCAGTGGCGACTCTATCCATCTCGAGTGATGAGGAGTTGGAGCGCTTGAGCCAGGAGCGGAATCTGGCCTTGCACCATAGAGACATTCCGGTGATTCGCTCCTATTTTCTAAGATCGGATGTCCGTGCTGCCCGCAGCCGTGTGGGGTTGTCTGATCCTACGGATGTGGAACTGGAATACATATCCCAGGCGCGGAGCGATCATTGCAACCACAACACTTTCCGAGGGAAGTTCTTCTACCGTGATCTGAGCACCAATCAGACCGAAGTGGTGGACAATCTGTTCAAGACTTGCATCGAGGGTCCAACCCTAGCCCTGCAAAAAGAAAAAGACTGGGTTATCTCAGTGCTCTGGGACAATGCCGGGGTTGGACGTTTCGATCGCGATACTTACTACGTCATTACCGGAGAAACGCACAACAGCCCTTCAAACATGGAGGCGTACGGCGGGGCATTGACTGGAATAGTCGGCGTCTACCGTGACCCAATGGGAACAGGCAAAGGCTCCCGGCTCATTGCAGGTACTTACGGTTACTGCGTGGGCTACCGCGATTACAGGGGCCCGCTGAAGCCGCACCTGCATCCACGACGACTGCTGGACGGAGTCATAGAGGGAGTGCGAGATGGTGGCAACAAGAGTGGAATACCCACCCCCTACGGCCAGGTATTTTTTGACCATGGTTATATGGGAAAGTGTCTGGTTTTTGTGACAGCAATCGGCCTGATGCCGGCTATTGTGGCAGATACCCCCTGCGAAGATAAAACAACCACTGCTGGCGATCTGATCATCATGTGCGGTGGCCGGGTGGGCAAGGATGGTATCCACGGGGTGACGGCCTCCAGTGAGATTTACAGCGAACATACCCCAGCCGGTCACGTGCAGATTGGCGATCCTTACACCCAGAAAAAAATGCACGATTTCCTCCTGGAGGCACGGGATGAAGGGTTGATTGCCTTCCTTACTGACAATGGCGGTGGGGGCCTCTCCTCCTCAATTGGCGAGTCGGCCCGGTTTTCTGGGGGCGCCCTGGTGGAACTGGAAAAGGTACCGCTCAAATATGAGGGTTTAGACCTTTGGGAGATATGGGTCTCCGAGAGCCAGGAACGAATGACGATAGCAGTGAAGCCTCATCACCTCGAGCGCTTTATGCAGCTTTCGGATAAACACGGGGTTGAGTCCACCGTGATCGGTCAGTACACAGACAACGGCAAGCTGCACATTACTTCCGAGGGTAAGACCTGCGCCTACGTGGATCTGGCGTTGCTTGAATCTGGTTTTCCCCAGTGGGAGTTCGAGGCTGAGTGGATGGAGCCGAAATACCGGGGACTCAGAGAACCAGTGCTGGGTCCGCCCGCGGATCAGCGGCGGACACTGCTGAAGCTACTCAGTCGCCCCAATATCTGCTCTAAAGAGTGGATTGTCCGGCAATATGACCATGAGGTTCAGGGGACCAGCGTAATTAAACATCTGGTGGGAGTCGAGAGGGATGTGCCCAATGATGCGGTGGTTCTGCGTCCGCGTCTTGATTCGCTTCGAGGCCTGGCAACGGCACAGGCGCTCAATCCGACCTATTCCAGAATTGACGCTTATCACATGGCGGGTTGCACCATCGACGAAACTGTGAGACGGCTGCTGGCTGTGGGCGGGAGCCTACAACACCTTGGCGGGGTGGATAACTTCTGCTGGCCCAACATTCAGTACCATCCCGAAACCAACCCTGACGGCAAACTGAAAGCGGCCCAACTTGTCCGGGCCAACTGGGCCTTGCGAGATTACTGTCTCGGTTTTGGCATCCCCCTGCTTTCGGGCAAGGACAGTATGTACGTGGACGGAAATCTTGAGGGGGATTTTGGAGAGCGACACAAGGTCTCCGGCCTCGAGACCCTGCAATTTACTGGTACCAGCGTTGTTGAAGATGTGCGACGCTGCGTAACCATGGATGCTAAAGCGGCCGGGGACTTCCTCTATGTCATTGGGCTTACCCGGGACGAGTTGGGAGGCTCGGAATATTACGATCTTTTCGGTTATGCGGGATTGAATGTACCCCAGGTGAGGCTGGAGGAGGTTCTTCCTGTTTATCGGGCTCTTGAGGAAGTTATCAGCGGAGAGTTGCTGGCCTCGGTACACGGCATCTACCGAGGTGGACTTGGAGTCCACCTGGCTCTGGTAGCCATGGCAGGCGGACTCGGCTTGGACGTGGAGCTGGCCAAGGTACCGGTAGAGGGGATCAAACGTACAGACAGTCTACTCTACTCAGAGTCAGCTGGTCGGTTCATTGTAACCGTGGCACCAGAGGACACGTCTGAATTCGAGGAGCGCTTCAAGGGTCTGCCTTTGGGCTGCATTGGCCGGGTAACAGACAAGGGAAAACTCAGGGTGCGTGATCTGGGTGGGAGTGTTCTTCTCAATGTGGGGCTCCGGCAGCTGAAATCAGCCTGGAAAAAGCCTTTTGGGAAACTGTAAAGCCAGCGCTCAGCAGTCAGCGTTGAAGAAGAATCCAGGAGTCAGAATTCAGAATCCAGGAGGCAAAAACATAAAGACTGTCCTTCCCTCCTGGCTACATAAACCTACGACTTGAACGGTTTCAACGATTTGAACAACGGACATGATGCAAAAAAATAACAACATTTCGCGTTCTGCGTACCCCAATCGAAGTTCTCCCAAAGCACTTGTTCTTACGGGTTATGGCTTGAACTGCGATTGGGAAACCTCCTATGCCTTCGAGCTAGCCGGAGCCGAGGCGCACAGAATTCACATCAATCAACTGCTTATGGGTGAGAAGCTCGGCGAGGTTGCCCGGCTGGAAGATTATCAGATCCTGGCCTTTATTGGAGGTTTCTCCTGGGGCGATGACCACGGGGCCGGTGTAGTCTTGGCCACCAGGCTGCTTTACAACATGGGCGAGGAATTACTCGCATTCATTGAATCAGGAAATCTCGTTATCGGCATCTGTAATGGCTTTCAGGCGCTGGTGAACTTGGGATTATTACCGGGTTTGGATGGTGATTATCGCTCACGTCAAGTGGCTCTTATCTGGAACGACTGTGGCAGCTTTCGAGATCAGTGGGTAAACCTTCAGGTAGAGAAAGATTCACCGTGTGTGTTCACCAAAGGACTTGATCACTTGGAACTTTCGATTCGACACGGCGAAGGCAAGTTCTACGCAGACAAGCCGGTAATCAACCGTCTCTTGGAAGATAAGCAGGTGGTCCTGCGCTATGCCGACAGCGAGGGGAATCCTGCCAATGGTCGCTTTCCAGAAAATCCTAATGGTTCTCTGGAGGACATTGCCGGCGTTTGCGATCCTACCGGAAGAGTCTTCGGCCTGATGCCGCATCCGGAAGCCTTCAATCACTGGACTAACCATCCGAATTGGACCCGACAAAAGGAGAACTACCGCCGCCGTGGGGAACCTTACCCCCAGGAAGGCTACGGCATCCAGATCTTTAGAAACGCCGTTGAATACTTCAAGTAAGAGAGTGATTTTTACCCATTTTTGGTAAAGCCACAAATGGGTAAATTTACCCACTACCACGAAAGCCATTAGTAGACAAAAAAATCTTAATATATTCTTTAAATATATAATTTTACATATAAACGTCGATATATTGTAATTTTGATTATGTAAACTAACTGCTATTTTTACCCATTTTTGGTAAAGCCAGAAATGGGTAAAAATAATATATTTGATGTATGAGCAAATTTTTA
>JASFEM010000228.1:0-4629 GCA_050124835.1 Syntrophobacterales bacterium
CAGCACTGTGTGCTTGAGCGAGAGAATATCACTGTTGTCAGCGGGATAAGACTTAATACCCACTGCCTCTCCCTGCTGAATCAGTCCATCCAGGGTGGCCTCAGGTTTGAAGGTGGCGGGGCCGTTAGTGAAATCAGCTTTACCGCCCGCAGCCTGGACTTTCTCCGCCAGCTGATCCCGCTTTTCCACCGCCTGATTAATCAACTCAACGAAGCGATCAGGATCGAAATCCACGTTAGTCAAGGTGGAAAAGGCGGCCCTAACTGTAAAAACATTGATGTCCCGCTCACTAACGCCAACTTTGCGGCCCTCTACAGCACACTGCGACAGCCCGATAAGTCCATAAGTCAATAGATCCTGAAGGGCAGCAACTTCGGGTTCTTTACCGCAAACCCCTATCTTGGTGCACCCTTCGCCCTTTGCCGTTTGCTCACATTGGTAACAAAACATAGACTTCCTCCTTTTCTAAAGCTGAACTAATTTGACCCAACAGTTTTTTGCTCTTTGAGTTATGTTGATTGTAAGGTTAATAAATAGCAGCGTCACCGGCATTGACTTATGTCAATATAACCAAAAAATTTAAAAAAAATTTACAAGGGCAGGTCTGAAGTTTTCTGCAGCTTGCTGTAAGAGGCATCAATCTGGTAAATTGAACTAAAGTCACTTTTAGCACTTCCTCCAGCTCTTGTCTAATATACCAGCAAGCAAACCTGGAGAGACTTACAATCAGGAAGGAAAGATTTGAATTCAAGCTCTGACTCAAAGCAGATTTCCAGCAAGGAAATCTTGGCCCGAACAGGAATATCTCGGGCCACACTCAACAACTATATCTCCCTGAATCTTATCCCCCCTCCGACCATCCGCAGACCGGAAGAGCCGGGAGGCCCCACGAAAATTGGCTATTTTCCTGAGTGGGTTCTGGAAAGAATAGAGGAAATCCGTGAACTCAAAGCTGCGGGGGTACGGATGGCGAGAATCGCCGCCCATTTTATGGGTGAGGCTGAGGAAGCGGTGGAGGTACCAATCGAACCAATACCAGATCACCGGTATCGATATGTTGAAGAGCTTGCCTTTCCCGCAATTCTGGTCAACCGGGGTTGGGAGATCATCTGGATCAACAAAGCGGCTGAAGCGCTACTCTTCGAAAAGCCACTCTTGGAGACTCCTTTGGCAACAAGACAAGACATTTTCGAGCTCTTCGTCGCCAAGGGAGTGCAGAACCGCTTTGCTAATTGGAAGGATATGCTTACGGCGCTTATGCGGTTAGCCAAGAGCGATCTGGCCGAAGAATTTTTTGAATATAAGGAGAGGGGACATCTGCATGAGGAAATCAGTCAACTGTGGCGTGAGGCTGACACCTTGGCTGATCGTCCGATTATGCAACAAAAATTGGTGTTGAAAACCTTTGATGTCAAAGCCACCCACCTTACTCTGTTTTCCACCAGTTTGCGTGAAGGGACACTGTTGCTCTTCACCCCAACCAGTATGCAATTGGATCAAATTCTCGATCTGCTCATGGGAAAATCAGGGCTCGTAAAGGATTTGATCCCCAAAAAAATTCCGGATCTGACCCCCCTGTGCATTCTGGCAGGACGTTTGGAATCTGACCTGCATTTGCGTTCAACTCTACCGCCTTCAGAATATTTCGAGTTGATAAATCAGATCATATTGGCAGCTCATCAGTGCTTCAAAGAGCACGGCGGAACCCCAGGTCGTTCGTTCAACGAGGGAGTTGTCTGCTTTTTTCCCTCGTCGGCGGAATCACCGCAAAGCTATCTCTATCAGGCACTGCTGTGTGCCCAGGATTTACAGAATCTTATTGGAAGTCTAGACAGAAGCTGGAAGTACAAGCAGACCTGGAATAACACCTTGCGAATGAGCATAGGGGTCCACTCTGGCAATGAATGGTTGGGGACCATACCATCACCGCTGGCATTTGAATTTACCGTGGTGGGAGACACCCTAACGGAAACGATTAAACTCAGTGAATTTTCCCAAAGGGGGGCTATCTGGGCCAGCAAAAGGGTAGTTGAGAATTTGCTGCCAACCGATCGAGAGCGGGTGGAATTCGGTATCAGGCTTGGGGTCTATCAGGAACGCTTCGTCAGCCCAGGCATTTACTCGCCAGTGCGTGCCCTCCTGGGCCAAGATGAACTAGAGCGGAAGAATCTTCAAGAGATAGGCAGCCTTGCAGTGACTGAAATTGTAAACGTTTATCCGTAACCCTAACTTCTTTTGCCAGTGCGGTATCTGGATTATACACCTCAAATATGACGCAAAGCCAATCATGTTTCGCGATTACGGCTAAAATTAAACCATAAAGAGAGTACCCCGGTCAGTGGCCTTTCACTCTGACTCCTCGGGTGAACCCTCTTCTTGCTCTTCATCTGAACCAGTTTCGGTTTCCTCGACGGTCTCTGCTGTAGCAGGTGGCTCGCCTACTTCACCTGTCTCCATGGTTCGGAGCGCCTTTTGCAGCTCACCCACAGCTTCCTGCAACATAGCCTCTGCACCTTGAAACCAGATTAAGTTTGGATTGGACTTATCCGTATGAATCACCCCTGTACACGAGTCTTTTAGCACGTAGAGTTTGGCGACTATACCCTCGACGCGATCATAGACTTCACCTTGTCCGCTCATGCGCTTCCCCCCTCAAGCCCGCGGAGTGCCTTTTGCAGCTCATCAACGGCTTCTCGCAGCATAGCCTCCGCGCCTTGAAACCAGATCATGTTCGGGTTGGACTCTTCTTTATTGATTATGCCTGTACAGGAGTCCCGCAGCACGCAAAGTTTGGCAACCATGCGTTCAACACTGTCGTAAGTTTCACCTTGTCCGCTCATGCGCTTCCCTCCTCAAGCCCGCGGAGTGCCTTTTGCAGCCCATCAACGGCTTCCTGCAACATAGCCTCCGCGCCTTGAAACCAGATCATGTTTGGGTTGGACTCTTCTTTGCTCATTATACCTGTACAGGAGTCCCTCAGCACGCAGAGTTTGGCAACCATGCCCTCAACACTGTCGTATACTTCACCTTGTCCAGCCATAATTCAACCTCCTCTTTGATTTTTAAGTTATCCCATCTGGTCTTACCGCTTTTCACTGCTTTTCCAGACCCTGTTCCGTCGTAGTTACCTCGAAGAAGGACCAGCTTCTTTCAATTTTCGGCGGAACACCAGGGCTTCCTCAACTAAGTTCCGAAGCTGAGCAAGATCAAACGGCTTAGTGATTATAAAATCGATTTCCGAATCGCCATATTTCTCTTCATAAAATTCAATATTTAAAGTCGCCATCATCGCTATGGGCGTCAGCGGGTTTATTCTTGCCAGTTCGTCTGCAAATCCTCTTGCGTCTAGATCTGGTAGCGCTTGATCGAATATCACTAAATCATATTGCTTGTTTCTTAACCTCGACAGACAATCTTGCTCATCGCCGACTGACGTCACTTCGCATCCCACGTTAGTGAGCATCTCCTCGATTAGTTCTCTCTCTATGTTTTCTTTATCCCATAATAAAATTTCCATGTGTTTACTATCTAGCAAGATTATGTCTATTCTGATCAAGCGTATATCTAAGAGAGTTAATCACGCTTTCTCGCCTCTCGCAGATTCATATCCAAAAGCGTAAGACCGTCGAAATCTATTGTATTATATTCTCGCAGATTTCTGAGATCTTGTAACGTCATGCTCAGCGTCTTTAGCTGTTCTTTGATGATCATCAATTTTTTCTTTGTCTTTTCTTCTTCTGCGTTGGACAACAATAAATCGACGTGTCCAATAATTATCGTTAACGGCTGACTGAACAGATGAGCTACCGTTGCAGCAGCTGTCAGGGCTCCTTGTAGTCTTTGGCCTTCGATTTGGCCCCAGCCTTCTCGTCTATCTTTATCACTCCGTCTATCTGGGGTGGTTCTCCTGTCAGCGGTGTTCCTCCTATCTTTGCCCGATCTTCTATTGGTACCGCTCCGCCTATCACTTCTCCTGCGCCGATCTCCGGTGGTTTCAAATTCATCTACCATTAGAACACCCTGTGGATATTTCCACCTGTCACAGCAGAATGTGTGCCAAACTCAACGGGTGGAATGGAAAACGCAGGGGAAGAGCGCAAACAATCCAGTCTTTTCTTATATTATCATATAGTTATTTCTCAGGAATAAAAGAGATTTACGAAAGAGCGGAAAATGAGGCACAAAGAAGGCGAAAGGGGTAAAAGAGCTGCGAAAATTATCGAAAGAGTCTTACATATTGATAAATGTTTGATATCCAACATATTCATGAGCACATATCAGACCGTTTCCCACCTAAGTGGCAAGAGGGCGGCTACTTGTTTTGGCTTGGAAAACAATGAGGAGTTGTAATTTTGGAGTGATAACGCACTAAAACTCACAGGTGCGAGCCCGCACTTCCTTTTTAGTTGATATTAACCTCCAGTCATTCTCCATCCTCGCCCGAAAACCCTTTTCCACCAGCCCATTTTCTTCAGCCGCCTGAGCTCCTCTTCCATCATGTGTAACTTGGCTTCTGCCTGCTGCAGATTCTTCTCTTTTTGGTTAAGAGCGGCTTTGGTTTCAACCATGCTATCTCTATATTTCGCCAGATCCTTATTTTCCGACTCCAGTTGCCCCAATCGGGTCAAA
>JASFEM010000229.1:0-4563 GCA_050124835.1 Syntrophobacterales bacterium
ACCTTCTTTACATTGGCGAGCCGGGCAGTCTCTAAAACATTTAGTGTGCCGAGATCGTTTACCAAAGCGGCTTCGATAGGATCCTCAACTGACTTAGGCACTGAGACCATTGCCGCTTGGTGAAATACGAACCCTATATCCGACATTGCATCCCGCAGTGCGTTTAAATCTCTTATATCTCCTTTCTTAAACTCTATTTGGCCTTCAAATGGCTTCAGATTCTCCAGACTTCCTGTAATCAGGTTGTCCAAAACCCGAACCTGCATACCCTCTCGGATCAAATACTCCACAAGATTAGATCCGATAAACCCAGCACCACCAGTAACAAGACACGTTTTCATAGCTAACCTTCGCTCGGAGAATAATGGTGGGCAATGCCCACTCTATTTCGTTAATTGTAACCAACTAACGCTTATGTATTACGCCTGCTACCCGAAAGAATAAAACTCCCGAAAACGTCTGCCTAATCGTGACAGACTTGATTTGGCATTCTTGTAAAAATCTTCTTCCGTCATATCAAGCCATTCTGTTGAGAGTTCCGTTTCAGGTAGCTCGATTACCGCAGACTTAAATGCGGCCGCTGCTGGTTTGACCGTGCGGTCGTGACGCAGAATGCCCCGAAACCTCTCATCAACATTGCTGTCGAGGGGTGGCCGACTCCAAATTGAAGGATGATAATCTGCATAGGATTGCCAAAAGGCACCGAGCCTTTTAAAGCGTATCAAGTGAGCAAGTGTTTCCTCGGTAAATTCAGCTACTTCATCTTCGCTCATTAGGGTGGGCCTCCCTTCATTTCGAATTATCCGGCTCACTCCGTCCTGAACCGTTGGAATGGTGGGCGCACCGACATCTAGGACCAATACCGGTTTTTTTGCCAACCACTCTGTAATGCTACCCATAAAGGGCAGAAACGCCCTGTCGAGAGAGTTTTCAGACCGAGAAATATTAGATTGGAAACAGACATAATCTAAGTGTTGGGCAACTACTCGCAATAATAACCCCCGGTTTTCTAGCAGATCTGTGACGCGAAACCCCATGGTTACAGGCACCTCGTCATCTTTCTCCTGAAGGGTCTCTGTCATGGCCTGCACCCAAAGCTTTGCAGAAAACTCATCCGATGGAACGGCCCAGAAGGACGGTCTATTGCCAAGATTCCAAGCGAGTAGGGCAGGGTGACCAGATACCGCATTCACCAACTCGCGCAAGAAAAAAATCTGCGCCTCCATGATCTCGGGCTCGGAAAAAGGATTTCTTGGCTTATTACTCCGCACTTTGTTTTGCGAAAACACCTGAAAGTGACCGTCCGCAGTTGAAGCCAGCAGCATCCAGGGTGGAAGCCAGATTAGTCCGCTCATGTAACCGGTAAACAACGTCGGGATTACAGCCAGACCTTTATCAGCAGCCATCCCCAAGACATTCACCAACCGGTCCAGCATTACTGGAGGAACATTTTTGGGACCTGGCTGGAAGTCCTCCCAGAGAATGAAGATCCTGACGCATGAGAATCCCAATTCGCTGATAATGGACATGTCCTCTCGTGTGGAAGTCCTGTCGAACTCCCGCCACATGAACATGGCCGTCTTCTGCGGCCAGTAATCAACGCCAAGAATAAAGGGTTTTTCTGTCATGTAGTCACCAATCTATCGAGCAAAACAAATTCGAATATCGAAATGCGAAATTCGAAGCAAATCCAAAATTCAAATTTCAAATGTTCAAAACACTAATTTCCAGGTGGATTTCTAATCCCTCACTTTCATAGTCTGATCGTTTTGCATTTTGAGTTTTGGTGATTTGAATTTATTTCGGATTTCGTGCTTTGGATTTTGGGATTTCTGGACGTCGTAAAAAATATAGAAGTCGTAAAAAATATAGAAATTGATCCACTTCATCATAGATCGACGTCCAGAGTACCTACTTCCTCGATCGTCTTGGGTTGCCATTGGGGGTTGTCATCCTTGTCCACAAGTCGAGCCCGCACACCCTCCACATAATCGGGGTGTGCCAGGATAAACGTAGCGGCCTTGAGGTCAGCTTGAAACACTTCTTCGATGGGCCGGCCCTCGTTGTGTCGCAAAAGTTGCAAAGTTAGTACCACCGCCGTGGGAGAGCGTTCTGCCAACCGACTGAAGACTCCATCGCATAAATTAGTCTGGATAGAGCACTGTCGCAGAGACTCCATTATTTCCACCATAGAACTTTTGCCGGAAAAATAGGTGGCTACCCACTCGTCCATCTCTGGCTTAGCTGAAGTAACTTTTTCAAAAAAGTGGCCGATTTCGGCCAGTAAAGCCTCAGCCGCCTGAGCTCTGGACTCGGAGAGGTTTTCTGAATGTCTTTCCAGTGCAGCTGTGAGCTCTGACATCTTCTCTGATTTCATCAAATGGGTTGCGAGGCCCACACGCACAGCTTCAGCGCCAACCATCTCGTAGCCTGAAAGGCCCAGGTATTCAGGATAGCCTCGAGGACATTTGCTAAACATCCATCCCGTGGCACCGACATCCGGGAAAAAACCGATTCTCGTCTCCGGCATAGCCATCCGGGTCCGCTCTGTTGCCACTAAAATGTCGCCTGCAGCTGCCAAACCTAGACCTGCCCCCATGGTAATGCCATCGGCGAGCGCAATCACCGGCTTCGGAAAATGATGAAGGCGTAGACAGAGATCATATTCTTCTCCCAAGATTTGATCTGCGGGGATGGAAACATTCTGCTGCACAGCCTGAGCGAGCGCCTTGACATCCCCTCCGGCGCAAAAACCTCTCTCGCCAGCCCCGTATAGAAGGACGAACTGGAAACGCTCATCCGACTCAACTTCGTCCAAGGCCTCGTTAATGAGGCGAATCATCTCTAGGTTGATACTATTTAATACACGTGGACGGTTGAGAACGATGCTCATCATTCTGGTATGTCGGTGAACAAGCACTGTCGGTTCGATCTGGTCTCTGAAATCACTCATAGTTAACCCCTCAAATCACTACCCCATATAGTAAAGTGTCGAGCGGTGCAAGATCGGGGCTAGAAATCCGCAATCCGAAATCCGAAATGATTGAGCCCCTTGCCGGCTGCCAGCTGCCCGCTGCTCGCTGTCTAGTGCTTAAGTGCGTGGTGTTTTCCTGGCCAACTGCAAAGCCAATCCCTCTATCGTCGCCCGATTTTCCAGTTTGCGGCGCCATCCTGAGGGAATGGCCTTAATCCCCAGATATGCGCCGGATACAGCGCCAGCCATGGCACCAAGCGTATCCCGATCTCCGCCATGCATGATAGCACAATACAGGCAGTCCTCGAAGGAATTGGGGTTCTGTAAAAAGGAATAGATGGCGAAGGGCATGGACTCATCAACTGCAACACTCCGGCCGAGCTGTTTTGCCGCAACATCTGGGATCGTGTTTTTCTCGAGCAGCCTCCCTGCAAGCCTTATCTTTGCCTGGATTTCAATGGTGCGCGCAAACACAGCCAATTCGTCAACAAACTCCTGAGGGGAAAATCTTTCCTCCGCTTCGAGCCTCACAGCCAGGGCAACAGCCCAGGCCTGGACTGCTGCACCATCTTTTCCCACCGGATGGGCATGGGTAACCTCTGCTGAACCGCAGGCTAGCTGGTAAATCTCCGAAGACTTGTGGAAAAACAAACCCAAAGGAGAAATGCGCATGGCTGCACCATTACCGAAGGAACCCCGGCCGCCGAACAAGCTCCGTGCCGCATCAGCATAGGAGATTCCCAGGGAACGCACCATGGAAAAAATTGTTGGAGGTCCGGTTGCATACCCCCTCCAAGGTTCCTGTTCGAAATTGCGACGAAAGGTTTCTCCAAGATGCTGCCGATCCAGATCTCCCATGTGGACAAGGGAAGTTGCCAATCCCATGGCCATGGCGGTGTCGTCGGTGTAGCGGAGCACTTCCAGCCGCTCAATCATGCCAGACAGCTTCTGGCGATTAGGGTACTGAAACGCCATCTCGCCGATAGCGTCCCCGAGAGCACTTCCCACCATCGAACCCAGATACTTGTCCTTAAGATTGGGCTTGGTCATATTTGCCCCTCCAGAAAATCTAGCCTGGGGAAGAATTAAGAATCTTTTACTCTATGCCCTTTGCTCTCGCTACTGATTGCTGGATTTTGATTCCTTTATACCATTTCCTCCTACTCCCGCGAAATAGTGGCAGATCTTAGACAGAGAAAAATGCCGGACTTTAGATCGGTGCGGAACCAGAATGATATGAGGTTGATTCGACTGAGGTGGGTGTTCGATCTGGACTTCTTGCCTTCATGCCGGCTGGTGCTGGAAAGGCAATATGTCGAGGAATTTTGTAGTCAGCTGCTAGCCGAAAGGGGAAATAGAGGAACTCCAGAAACATCTCATCACGTACCTTAAGAACCGCGGCAGCGTGTGCTCATAACTCAGCCTTACCAGGCTGCCTGCTGTCCTGTTGACCTGTTTCTCCAGCAACTATTTCACGACATTGGATCAGAGAATCCACCAGGTGGTGAAAATCGTCGAATTGAAATGTTTCAGGAATAATTGCATCAAAGGGAGATTGATCCGGTCTGGTGCCAAAATCTATGCCGGTG
>JASFEM010000230.1:0-4542 GCA_050124835.1 Syntrophobacterales bacterium
CCTCCCCCGTCAAGGGGGAGGAAATTATAGCGGATCTCATTTCTGGGAGTGTGATGTATGTGCCTGGCGATACCAGCTAAGATCATGAGCATCGAAGACAATATGGGAACCATAGACATGGCCGGAGTCCAAAAAAAGGTCAGCCTGCTTCTTCTCGAAGATGCCAAAGTGGGGGATTACATCATCGTGCATGCGGGATTCGGCATACACAAGATCGATGAAGAGGTGGCCATGGAGTCACTGAGGATACTTCGGGAGGCGGCGCACTTGCTGGATGTGGAAGATACGGCTGGCCCAGACGAAGTTACCATTACAGGTTTCGGTACGGAGGAGGATTGACGCCATAGTGCAAAAGCACAGGAGAATGGGGTCAGATCTCATGTGAGTTATAAAATTGCCCCGCGTTTATGTTCAGTGAATAATGCGGCTTAAAGCAAGGCGTAAGAATATTGAACGTTAGTCGTAACAGTGACGATAGAAGCCAGGAGAAAATTCCCAGGCGTTTAAAGAGGCTCATAGAAGCCCATCAGTCCACGGCGGACATGGAATCTCTCGAGGCGTTGTTGCCTCGGCTCTTGGATCTTGCTCGAAACGTCACGGACGCTGAAGCCGCGTCTATCTTGCTCTACAACCGAAAACGCGACCTTTTGGAGTTTGCCGCTATCAGAGATGAGAGTTTGGGCGAGAGAGCGAGTGATATCCTTAAAAGTTCCGTCGAGCTCAAAATGGGCGAAGGGATCGCGGGCTGGGTTGCCGCAAACCGGGAACCCATTATGGTTGAGGACGCGCAAAGCGACCCTAGGTTTTTCAAAGAGGCCGACGACAAGACTGGTGTTGTTACGAGAAACCTTCTCTGCGTTCCTTTGCTACACGGGAATCAACTCCTTGGTGTGATCAACGTACTCAATTCTAAGGAAAAGTCTTGCTTCGATGGAGTTGATGAGGAGCTTCTGGGCTGCTTTGCGGACCTGGCCAGCACTGCCATCACCCGATCCAGGTTTCTCCAGGCCCGAGTCGAGCGGCAAAGGTTGCAGACTCAGCTTGAAGCCGCTGCCCAAATACAATCGCTTTTCTGGCCAGATCTCCCAGAATTGGGAACGGGAAGTCATGTCTGGGCAGTGTCAGTACCCGCTGCCTTTGTGGGGGGAGATGTATATGATCTAATCCCTATGCCTGATGGGAGCTGGTTGGTCTATGTAGCCGATGTGTCAGATAAAGGCCTCCCCGCTGCCCTGATCATGGTGGCTTTGTGGTCGAAGATGCGCAGCGAGGCACTGCTGCACAGCGAGGTGGACGAACTTCTGGAGACCGTGAACAGTGCCATGTATGAGCTGTTGGCTGAGGAGGGGTTTTTCGCCACCATAATTCTTGGACGATATTGGCCGGCAACCGGAAGGATGCAGCTTGTGCGTGGCGGCCATTTGCCTCCATTGTGGATTGCTGGAGACGGATTGGGGCCAGTCCCTGAGTTGAAGGGGGTAGCACTTGGTATTACACCCGATGCTGAATACGAAAAAAAAGAGATAATTCTGTCGCCAGAAGAATCGGTTCTTTTCATAACTGATGGGATTACCGAGGCGCGAACTGAACAGGGTGGGTTTTTTGGACGCAGTCGTCTGATGGAATACCTCATCACAGCAAAAGGTCCACCATGGGGAAAAGGGCTGATGAGTGAGGTCGATTCCTGGAGAGGCAATGCCAAGGTAAACGATGACCTTACCATGCTTGAAATCTGGCGAGACCCCGCCTAGTTGATAAAACTTTCCTGTCATATCTTTTTCCGGCAACTCAGAGCGACCTGTTCTTACTCCACAATTGACAAAATTTTTGACACCGGGCTGACTGTTGTGTCAAAATGAGCACTAATGGATTGGAGCTGACCTTGCTGCGGTGCGCTTTTCACAGGTCTCGTGGGAGCGTGGCTTGCTCATCGAGTTCTGCTGAAGTGCTATTGTGTCATGACGAGAAAACCCTTCTTTATTTAGATTTAAAATAGACAATACGATCGTTTATAGCATTTTAAACAGCGTTCATATCAATGGGTGCCTGCAGGTTTTCAGCGAACATCTGAAGGAAGAGGTGCGGGTGGATGGAAAGTTGCGCAATTACACATCGAGGGCTGAAAAAGGAAAATAATCAGGATTGTTTCTTCGTGAAGGAGTTCGAGGACGGCTCTGTACTTCTTGCTGTAGCGGACGGGCTTGGTGGCGAAGTGGGAGGTAAACAGGCTGCCGACTTGGCCAAAGAGAGTTTGGCTGATTTTAACCCCAAGCGTCCGGTCGTGGAGGACCATATTGTAGAACTGATGCAAACGGCCAATAAAAGAATAATGGATGCAGTTCAACAGGAACCGGACTTGGAGGGTATGGGCACCACTATGACTGCAGCCTTCGTCAAAAATGGGACGGTCTCCTGGGCCCATGTGGGAGACTGCAGGCTTTATGTTTTCAGCGACAATGAACTTCACCAGATAACCGTGGATGATACCATGGCAGGCTTTCTCCTCTCAGAGGGCGAGATAACTAAAGAGGAAGCAAGGGTTCACCCGGGGGGTAAATTGGTTTTTCAGTGCCTCGGCGGCTACGGGGAATTTGAGGCAGATACAGGCAGCTTCCAGGTGCGGCAGGGTGATCTACTGCTTCTTTCCACGGATGGTCTCCACGACGAAGTACCTGAGGAAGAAATCGTGTCTATTCTCAGGTCAGAGTCTGACCTGAAAGAAAAACTGGACGCCTTTGTCTCAGCGGCCCTGGCAACAGGCGGAAAAGATAATATCGCCGTTGTTGTAACAGAGGTCTGATCCGGTTTCCTTTTCCCGTGTCAAAAGTCTTTTGGCTTTTTATATATACATAGTTTCGAGGATATATTCATGAGCCAACAAACAGAGCGCAGACGGTATCCCAGGAAGGTTTTGCCCGCACCAGATGTTGGTATCGTCCACCCGCATTATGGAGTGGAAGAGCAGGACCATGCCACAGGAAGTGGGAGCGACACCTTGCTGGTTTACCTGCTCAATATGAGTGAGGGTGGATTTTTGCTGGAAGCTCTCCAGAGATTACCGGTGGATACCGAAGTCGACTTGTGGACGCGGCTTCCCGATGACAAAGATTGGCAGGCATTTCGGGGGAGAGTTGTTTGGGAACAGATGTCACCGGTTAAATCTGAATCCTACCTTTTGGGGGTGGAGCTTCTTGAAACTCTCGAGTTTCCAGAGGGGACGAAGAGTTGTGTGGAGGAGGGAAAGAGAAAGATGTACCCACACGACTTGGAATTTCTCATAAATACACCTCTCCTCGATGCCATTTCCTTGGAGGCTAAATGTCCTCTTTTGAGTAGTATGACGCCAAAGCACGTAAGGGCCAAAACCAGATTCATTGCCCAAGGTGATGAAGGGGACACCTTTTTTATCATTCAGAAAGGCTCCTGCGTGGTCAGTGTGGAGAAAGATGGAACCAAGCATGCGGTTACGTGGCTGCGGGACGGTGATATCGTGGGAGAGATCGCACTTTTCACCGGAGAGCCTCGAACAGCGAGTGTTGATGCCGAAACTGATATGATTCTATGGGGCTTAACCAGAGATCAATTTGACTCCCTTTGTGTCAATTATCCAGATCTGGTGGATTTTCTCACTGAACTTGTCACTCATCGACTTTCTACCGAGCAGGTTACGGCGAACAGAACTGTCGGGAAATATATCATAAATGAGGTTATAGGTCGTGGCGGCTGGAGCATCGTCTACCGGGGGGTACACTCAAGCCTGAATATGCCCGTGGCCATCAAGATGCTGAAACATGACATGGCGATGAATGCTGAATTTGCAGAAAAATTTCAAAACGAAGCCAGGATCGTTGCCCGATTGAACCATGAAAACATTGTGAGAGTATTTGACATCGAAGAGCTCTTCAGGACGGTTTTCATCATCATGGAACATCTTGAAGGCGTGCCCTTGGATTACATTTTGGGTAGATTGCCAAAGCTGCCCATATCCAAGGTTGTGGACATTCTGCTTCAAGTTTGTAACGGGTTAAATTATGCCCATGAGCAAGGTATTGTTCATCAGGATGTCAAGCCGGCCAACATTTTTATCCAAGCTGATGAACGAGCAAAGATTGTCGATTTTGGCTTGTCCTGCCCTCCGGGAAGTGTCGATTGCTCCTTACCTGGAACCGTCTACTATATGTCGCCGGAACAGATTGAAGCGGAATCTGTGGACGAGCGCAGCGATATCTATTCGCTTGGAATTATGGTCTACGAAATGGTCACCGGCCAACGGCCTTACCCAGAAGATGACTTTGCCAAACTGATGGCTTTGCACGTTACAGAGGACGTGCCAGATCCCCGGAACCTGGTTCCCGATTTACCAGACGAATTGAGATATTTCATCAAGCGTGCCACCCAGAGAGATCCGGCCGCGAGATTCAAATCCATGTGGGAAATCATCCGAGACCTCCAACCCTTTGCCGACAAAATGGGTGGAGAAAAGCGACCGCAGCCAAGGGAACGGCGTAAAATGATGAGTCTGTACCTTTTTTATCAAGAGGA
>JASFEM010000231.1:0-4526 GCA_050124835.1 Syntrophobacterales bacterium
TCTGCATGGACGGTTTCATTCTCACCCATGCCTTCGAGCCGGTGGACATTCCCGAGCAAAAAGAGGTGGACGATTTTTTACCTGCCTTTAAGCCGAGACATATTGTGGATCCCAGGTGGCCGAGAGGCATCGGTCTTTTTGCCGATCCCAGGTTTTACATGGAAACCCGCTACATCTTGCACCGCGCCCTGGAGAAATCCGAGGAGACCATAAAAGAGGTCAGCGCTGAATTCGCCAGGGTTTTCGGTAGAGATAGTGGCGGGTTCATCAAGACGTACAAGCTGGAAGAGGCGGATGTGGCCATCGTTTCCATGGGCTCGGTGGTGGGCACCATAAAAGAGCTCATTGACCAGCTGGAAGAAGAGGGGAAAAAGGTAGGTCTCTTGCAGATATGTTCTTATCGTCCTTTTCCCCGCAAAGAAGTCTACCGGGCCTTAAAAGACAAGATGAACATCGTGGTGCTGGAAAAGTGCATTTCCCTGGGAAGAGGTGGGATCTTGGCCAGTGACATTCGTTGGTCTTTCCCAAGGGCGGAGAAGAGGGATCGCAACATCAGCAGTTTTGTGGCCGGCTTGGGCGGCCGAAACATTTCAATTGATGACTTGCGCTACATGGTGGAAAAGGTGGAGAAAGAGCCGGTGGAATTCGAGTTTTTGGGCCTGAGAAAAGAACTCATAGCAGAAAGAGATATGTAAAAATGGAAAAATCCCAATACCTAGAAGGCGTTGAAAAAAAGGATCTGTTTGCCCACGGACACAGGGCTTGCGGGGGCTGCGGCCAGGCGCTGGCTGCAAGACTGGTAGCTGATGCCGCAGGTGAAAATACCATTGCCTGCGTTGCCACCGGCTGTCTGGAAGTGTTTAGCTCGCCCTATCCTGATCCTTCCTGGCGGATTCCCTTTTTGCACAGCCTCTTTGAAAATGCAGCGGCAGTGGCCTCCGGGGTTGAGGCTGCCTATAAAGCGCTGGGAAAGGGGCCGGTGAACATTATCGCCCAGGGAGGAGACGGCAGCACGGCGGACATAGGTTTTCAAAGCATCAGCGGCATGTTCGAACGGGGCCACAATGTGCTCTATGTTTGCTACGACAACGAAGCCTACATGAACACCGGGGTGCAGCGCTCTAGCTTTACTCCTCTTGGGGCACGGACGACCACAACGCCCACCGGCAACAGAACCCGGAAGAAAAACATGCCCATGATTGCAGCGGACCACGGGATTCCCTATGTGGCCACTGCCACAGTAGATGATTTCAGGGATCTGCAGCACAAAATCAAAAAGGCCCTTGCCATAGAAGGTCCCAAATACATCCACATTCTGGCCCCCTGTCCTCTGGGTTGGGGACATCACGGGGAGCTCACCGTTGAGGTTTGCCGGCTAGCCAAAGATACCGGCCTGTTCCCCGTATTTGAAATCGTAGATGGCAAGGTGACCAATGCAAGGAAGATCCCGGTGAAAGTACCGGTTGAGGAGTACCTGAAAGTGCAAGGTAGGTTCAAACACCTTTTCAAGAGAGGTGTTCCTACCGAGGAAGTGGCCGAGATTCAAGAAATTGCCAACCAGAACATAGAGAGGTTTAATTTGTAAACCATTAAAATCCCCCCCGGCCCCCCTTTAGAAAAGGGGGGTGACATGGGATGTTGGTCTTTAGAAAAGGGCAACCGACCTTCAAAGTCTCCCTTTTGTAAAGGGGGATTTAGGGGGATTTTGATACAGCCAGTTTAATCACAAAGAAAGAGGTCAGTTACTTATGGACAAGCTACCTTTAGGATTAGCTCTGGATCTGCGCAAAGTCGTTCCTTACCAGACCGGGTCATGGCGAACCCTATTGCCCGTGAACATCATGCAAACCCCGCCCTGTACTCACGCCTGCCCGGCGGGGAACGATGTTCGCGGCTTTCTCAGGACCTTGGCGGAGAAAAAGGACTATGAGGCAGCCTGGCATGTGTTGAGCCGTAACAATCCCCTGCCGGCAACCTGCGGCAGGGTCTGTCCGCATCCTTGCGAGGAGGGGTGCAATCGGCGGGACTTTGACACGGCGGTGGCCATTAACAGTGCGGAACGTGCCGTGGGCGACTATGGTCTGGAGGAAAATCTGGAACATAAAAAGCTCATTGCGGCGCGAAAAGAGAAAGTGGCAGTCATTGGTTCCGGGCCGGCCGGCCTTTCTTGTGCCTTTCATTTGGCCAAGCGGGGCTTCAAGGTGAAGATATATGAAGCTTATGGCGAGCCCGGCGGCATGATGCGCTACGGTATCCCCTCTTATCGTCTGCCGAACTACATCCTGAGACAGGAGCTTGAAAACATTCTTAAGCTCGGGATTGAGCTGGAGTGTAATATCAAGGTTGGCGTCAATATCCCCATGGATCAACTCATGCAAACCTATGACGCTGTGTTTCTCGGGATCGGCGCTCAGAAAGGATTGTCCATAGATATTCCTGGGGAAGATACCAAAAATGTCTTCACCGGTGTGGAGTTCCTCAGAGAGGTGAACAGCGGCAAGTTCGTTGAAGTCGGCAAAGATGTGGTGGTCATTGGCGGTGGCAACACGGCCATGGACTGTGCCCGGGTGGCAAAACGGTTGGGCGCCAATGTTAGCGTGGTCTACCGCCGCACCCGGGTAGAGATGCCCGCCATCACAGCCGAGATCGATGAGGCCATGGAAGAACGCGTCATGTTCCGCTATCACACCAATCCGGTGAAGATCATCAGTGATGACGACAAGGTGGTGGGCATCCTTTGTGTCCAGATGGAGTTAAAAGAGCCTGATGCCAGCGGCCGGGCCCGACCGGTCCCCATACCGGGCTCTGAATCGGTTATTCCGGCTGACACGGTTATCTTGGCTACAGGTCAGGCAGTTGACTATGACGGCATAGAGGTCCACAAAAGAGACGGCAAATGGGTTTCTGCCAACGAAGAGCTCATGACGAATGTGGATGGCGTCTTTGCCGGTGGTGATGTGGTCCTCGGTTTGGAGACGGTTTCGGCGGCCATAGGGCAGGGAACCCGGGCTGCCTCTGCCATCGAAGACTACATCGACGGTAGTGTGGAAAGCCGGCTGTCACGACCGCCGGTTATCTACTCCAAGGATCTCAATACCTATTACTATCAGAAGAAGAGGCGTTTCCACAAGGAAGCATTGCCCATCCACATGCGGCTGAAGCATTTCAAGGAACTATATCCGCCACTCGATCCTGAGGCGATTATCGATGAAGCGGAAAGATGTTTCAGCTGCGGACAGTGTTTCAACTGTGGCAACTGCTTCATGTACTGCCCGGACAATGCGGTTAAGATCTCTCCCAAAACCGGGCTGTACGAATTCGACTTGGACTTCTGCAAGGGATGCGGTCTCTGCGCCAAGGAGTGTCCCTGTCACTACATCCAGATGACGCTAGAGAAGTAATTGTTCGAGTTATAGCTTCGGATCTCAAAATCAAAAGGCCATCCAAACAAAGGATGGCCTTTCTATTTTCGGGCGGGCATCGTCCACCAGACCCTAAAAATACCACTTAAACTGCATGAAGTATAAATTGGGGAAGGTACCGTATTCGCTCTCGATTTGGAAATCCAGAACAGAGGTCCCCTCGGGGCGCTCACCGAAATTAAGGTTGGCCCCGACGAGGAGGTCCATGTTGTCCGTTGCGGACCAGGTCAATATGGGTTGAATGTTGTTGGACGCGTCGTCCCAGGAGTGCAGCCAGATCACTTGGCCGATGAGGATGGGTTGAAACTCGTAACTGACGAGGAAACCGGTTAGATTGCGGCTCATTTGCAGTATATTGCCGCTGGCGAAGCGGAAAAAAGAACCATTCAGATCATCCGGATCGCCAGCGCCATTGTAAAAATACTCAAATTGCAGGGTAAGGGTATTGTCGAACCGGTGGCCCAGACCCACTACGGCTGTGAAGTTGTCCTCCACGAGGTCCCCCTGCTGTGGGTCGGGCAGTGGCTCGCTATCATCTTGGGCCCAAAAGTAAGCCGCCTCAACGCGTGTTTCCACTGGGCCAATTTCGCCCACCAAACCGCCACCGAGTTGATAGCCACCGTAAATTTTCCCAGTCTGGAGAGCAAAGTCCCAGCCTTCATAGGTGGTAAACGCGTGCGCCATTAGGGCAGAGCCATACCAGGAAGCATTCACAAAACTACCATCGTCGACGAATTCTCCGGAACCATCAAGTTGTCGACCCGCTACGGCTACCAAATTCACTCCGCTGAAAGGACTCCAAGAAACGTCAGCGCGTATAGCATCCACCCCGGCCTTGTAGTCACGATCGAACTGCCTCGGATCAAATGCCAGAAATACGTCCAAAGGGTTCCAAAAGTAAGCTTTACCAAAAGTTATTGCCTGGCGGCCAATAGTAATGTCGGCTTTGGCCAGGGCCAGCTTGGCGTTGGCCCGATCAAGCCAGAGGGTGGCTGAAGTCTTATCCCCCTCGTGCCAATCCCAGTTTGCGTCCATTGCCCGGTAACGGGTTTCCGCTGAGCCGGAGCGGAAAATAGGTGACTCTGACTCGACCCCGGCGGAAGA
>JASFEM010000232.1:0-4497 GCA_050124835.1 Syntrophobacterales bacterium
CTTGCCGCTAGAGACTCTGTGACTGATGTGGAACTGACAGTGGTCAAGCCGCAAATTACGACCAGTGACTCTGCTCCCCGCGTGGCGGTGGTAGGTGTTGGCTACCTGGGCCAATTTCATGCGGAAAAATATGCTGGTCTCGCAGAAACGCAGTTGCTAGCCGTGGTCGATAAAGATTCTGGCCGTGCGCAAGAGATGGCTGCTCGCTATTCTTGCCAGGCGAGGGCGTCACATCGTGATCTTATCGGAATGGTTGACGGCGTCAGTGTGGCGGTGCCCACGCAAGATCACTACCAGATCGCGCGGGATCTTTTGGAGGCAGGTATCCATGTTCTGGTGGAAAAACCCATGACCGTCAGTTTGGAGGAGGCGGACTCGCTGATACAACTGGCCAGGGACAACAACCTGGTCCTCCAGGTGGGACATCTTGAACGGTTCAATCCTGCATTGGTAGCTGCCAGAAAATACGTGCACCAGCCGCTCTTCATAGAGTCGCATCGGCTGGCTTCCTTTACCGAAAGAGGTACTGAGGTTGACGTTATTCTGGATTTAATGATCCATGATATTGATATTATACTTAATTTGGTACCTTTTCCCTTGAAGGATGTGAAGGTTGGAGGGGTGAAAGTTCTTACGGCCCACACGGATATAGCCAGTGTTCGGCTAGAATTCAGCAATGGCTGTATAGCCAATGTCACTGCCAGCCGAATTTCCGCCAAGAGGATGAGAAAACTTCGGCTTTTTCAGCGGGATAGCTACATGTCCATAGATTTTGCTGAAAAAGAAGTAGATATATTTCGTAAGCTTCCAGAACAAGGTTCCGATGGACTTCCGGAAATAGAGTATCAGCAGCTGCCGGTTGCTGACACCGATCCCTTAGAGGAGCAGTTGCGGGCCTTTTCGGATTCAATCTGCACCGGTAAACAGCCCATGGTCAGCGGAGAGGAAGGGCGAAAAGCCCTTGAAGTTGCCACGCAAGTGAGCCAGCTGATTCAGCAACAGACGGAGCGATTGGGAGTTGCACTCGGCCTGGCTGATCTCCCCACATGATGTGACTGTTTTTCCATCTAGAGGCAGTCCGATGGGGCCCATGCGCAATAGAGTACTGATCATAGCAGGAGAAGCTTCGGGGGATCTACACGGCGCCAATTTGGTAAAAGCCATACGCGCTGTGGATCCCTCCATTATTTTCAGGGGTGTGGGAAGCAAGCACATGCTGGAGGCGGGTGTGGGACTCCTCTGGGATGCTGCGGAAATGGCCGTGGTGGGGCTCCCTGGGGTGGACCGTTTGGCCACCATATTCAACGTTTTCCGCATGGTCTCTTCGATCCTCCATCGCTGGCAGCCGGATCTGGTTATCCTCATTGACTATCCTGAGTTCAACCTTTTGATTGCCGGCAAGGCTAAAAAACTCGGCATCCCGGTAATGTACTACATCAGTCCGCAAATATGGGCGTGGCGTTCTGGGAGGATCAATACTATTCAAAGAAGGGTGGATAGGATGGTGGTTATCCTCCCTTTTGAAGAAAAAATATACCGAGAGGCAGGTGTTGAGGCTTCTTTCGTGGGACATCCGCTGCTGGATGTTGTTAGCGTAAAGGATAAGGACGAATTGCCGAGGAGCCAATATGTTCGATCCGGAAATGATCGGTTGGTGGGTCTACTTCCAGGCAGTCGATACAGCGAACTGTCCAGACTAATGCCGGTGATGTTGGATGCTGCCACAATTCTTGCCAAAAATCTTCCTGAGATCCGCTTTCTCATGCCACTAGCACCAACCATTCGACCTGACCAGGTGGATCCTTACCTGAGGGAGGTAGACTTGCCTTTGACGGTGGTTGAGCATAGTACCTATGAAATCATTCAGATGTGTGAAATAATTGTTGCCGCCTCCGGTACTGTAACCCTGGAGGCAGCTATCCTCGGGACGCCACTTGTGGTGGTCTACAAAGTTAATCCTTTGACCTATTGGATCGGCAAGCGGCTGGTACGGGTTAAGCATGTGGCATTGGTCAATCTTGTTACCAGCCAAGCTTTCGTCCCGGAGTTGATTCAGCATGATGCGAGTCCTGAACGAATCTCTCAGGAGGTTCTGGACATTCTAGGCGACACAAGGCGCCAGGAGTGGATGCGGCAGTGTCTCAGGGATGTCAGACAGAGGCTGGGGAGCCCTGGCGCTTCTGCTAGGGCCGCAGCCATTGCCCTTGAGCTTATGGGGAAATCTTATTCTGCCGGATTACATGAAACTGATATTCATTTTAAAACGACTGAGGAGAGGATAAGCCTCAGATGAATCTCTACCGGCGATTATTGAAGCTAGTAAGACCGTACTGGCAACACTTGGCCATAGCAATGGTGTGCATGTTAGGGGTGGCTGTCTGCACCGCTGCTTCCGCTTATTTGATCAAGCCGGTATTGGATGACATATTCATAAATAAAAAGGAGGAGATGCTAAAGATCCTCGTCGTCGTGGTATTACTGGTCTTTATCATCAAAGGGCTGAGCGCATGGGGCCATGCTTACTTTATGAACTATGTTGGCCAGCGCATCGTCACACAATTGCGACAAAAACTCTACGACCACCTCCAGACGCTATCGCTATCCTTCTTCGACCAAATGCCCACAGGGGTGATGATTTCTCGCATAACCAACGATGTCAATCTAATTCAGGGGGCCGTCTCCAATGCGGTGACTGGGCTGCTCAAGGATAGCTTCAGTATAGTTGGCCTTATTGCTGTTATCTTCTACAGAGACTGGCAGCTTGCCATAATAGCCATGGTCATACTTCCCTTTGCGTTTCTGCCTATCGTGAAGTTTGGTCGGATGCTCCGCCGGATCAGCACCAAAAGCCAAGAATCAATGGGTGACATCTCGGTAATCCTTCATGAGACCATCAGCGGCACCCGTATTGTCAAAGCTTTTGGCATGGAGGAATACGAAAAGAAGCGTTTCGCTGAAGAAAACATAAAATATTTTAACTATCTGATGAAATCGGTGGTCGTGCGTTCGCTCTCTTCACCAGTGATGGAATTCCTAGGTGGTGTTGGCATTGTTTTCATTATCTGGTACGGCGGTTACAACGTCATCCGGGGTGTCTCTACACCAGGAAACTTTTTCTCGTTTCTCGCCGCTTTGCTGATGCTCTACGATCCGGTGAAGCGGTTGAGTAATATTAACAACGTCCTCCAGCAGGGGATGGCCGCGGCTCAAAGGGTATATGATATTTTGGACACCACCCCGGAGATCAAAGATAAGCCTGATGCCATCCACTTGCCCCGTCTACGGCATGGGCTGGAATTTCGCCGTGTCCAATTTCACTACCAAAACAAAACGGTACTCAAAGATATCAATCTAAAGGTAGCAGCCGGCGAGATCGTCGCCATTGTTGGGGTTAGCGGCGCCGGTAAGACCACCCTGGTAAATTTGATCCCACGATTTTATGAAGTAACCGATGGAGCGATTTTGATTGATGGTGTGGACATCCGGGATGCAACTGTCAGTTCGCTTCGATCCCAGATTGGCGTGGTAACCCAGCAGACCATTCTTTTCAATGACACCGTCCGCAATAATATTGCCTACGGCGATATGGATAAAAAGGAAGAGGAAATCATAGCTGCGGCCAAGGCAGCAAACGCCCATGATTTTGTAATGGAAACGGACCAAGGTTTCGATGCGCACATTGGCGAGCAAGGGGTGCGGCTTTCCGGGGGTGAGCGGCAGCGACTGTGCATCGCCAGAGCTTTGCTTAAAAATGCGCCCATTCTCATTTTGGATGAGGCCACTTCGTCGTTGGACAGTGAGGCGGAGATAGAGGTCCAGAAAGCTTTGGATAATCTAATGCAAGGGCGAACAACGCTGGTCATTGCTCATCGACTCTCCACCATCCAGAATGCGGATCGCATAGTGGTTCTGGCTGATGGGCGTATTGTTGAAGAGGGGCGCCACAAAGAATTGTTGAAGATAAACGGTGAGTATTGCCGTTTATATGAGTTGCAGTTCGCCCAATTTGAAGCAGCTGATGATGCTGATAGGGGTGTGCGTTCCACAGGATGATTGTGTCTGGGCGATTCCGCCGAAACGTCTTCTCCGCCTCAATTAGCTGGCCCAAAGTCAACATCCAAAGGACATGTCGATAATCCGCCATCAGGTGCGCAGATGATTTTTCTTTACAATGTGCTGTGGCTGCTGGCACTGCCAGGTATTCTCCTCTATCTTTCTCTCCGTCGACTTTTCACCGGCAAGTATCGTCAAAATCTAGGCCAGCGGTTTGGGTTAGGCCTGGAACACAGGGAGAATGCAGGATCCCAAGAAGTAATCTGGGTGCATGCGCTTTCGGTGGGTGAGGTGCTTTCTGCTATACCTTTGATCCGCTCCCTGCGTCAGGAGTTTCCTGACTTCGATATTTTCGTTTCCACAACAACCGAATCTGGACAGCAGGTAGCTCGCCAGAAATTGGACTCTTTAAACTGCTATTTTCTCTACTTCCCCGTGGATCGT
>JASFEM010000233.1:0-4493 GCA_050124835.1 Syntrophobacterales bacterium
TGTGCCAAGAAGGCCCCGCCTCCGATGACGGCAGACCAGCTAGTGGCTGAAGCAAAAGCTAATGTCTGTGAAAAATCAGTCTCCGAGTGCAAAGGTTTATTGGATGAAGGTGGTTATTTGTTCTTGGATTGCAGGGAACCAAAAGAATACAAGATGGGCCACGTCCCGGGCGCTATAAACATTCCCCGGGGGCTCTTGGAGTTCAAAGTCGCAAATCAAATTCCTGACAAGAACACCAAGATTGTCATGTACTGTAAGTCGGGGGGCCGTGGTTGCCTTGCCGCCTGCACCCTTTGCAGGATGGGTTACCAAAATGTGGTCAACATGGGTGGCGGCTGGCTGGCCTGGGAAAAAGCCGGCTATCCCGTCGAATAGAAAAAATCTGCAGAAAAGTGAGAGCGCTGCGAGGCTAGCAGCGCTCTCCGTCGTTAAGCCAAACGACCTCCGGGCAATCAAGAACCTTGATGATAGGGGCAGCATCACCAGTTTGCTTAAAGTCCGCGGTCAAACCAAAACACCTTGTTGTTAATATGCCGACATAAAATACCCGAAACTGGGCTGATTTGGGGCAGGAAACGGGTGTTTCTAGAATAATAGTGTATTATGATAATCTGTCCGGACACGACGTATCCCCGGTTTACATTGAGATTGGTGCAGAAACGCGGTAAGGCAATGCGCAGAGGCCCCAAAAAAACCATCAAAGCTTACGGCGTTCGGGCGCTCCTCTCACCTCACCCCGAAATACGAAAACTGAAGCAAATGAACAGTCCTTCTGCTCACGGCAACAAGGTCTGGAAGTCCACCTGGTTGTTGATTGATTATCTCAACCGGAAGGGATTGCCAGACGGTGCACGCGTCATCGAGGTGGGCTGCGGCTGGGGACTGGCGGCAATCTATTGTGTCAAACAGCACGGGGCCGAGGTTACCGCAATTGATGGTGATGCCAAAATCCTTCCGTACCTGCGTCTACACGCAGAAATCAATGAAGTTGAGATTACTGCTCTCAAAAAAGACTTTACCAGACTGAGAGTTCAAGACTTCGAACAGGTTGATGTCTTGATTGGAGCGGATATTTGCTTCTGGGACACGCTGGTGGATCCGCTCAGAAAACTTATTCTGCGGGCCCTACGTGCAGGCGTGCAGCAGGTGCTAATTACCGATCCGGGAAGATCTCCATTTGAGCAACTTGGAAACTATTTCATCAACAAGCGCAACGGCAGAGTATTTTACTGGACAGCTCAGCGACCACGACGCAGTCAGGGAAGAATTCTAAAGATTGTTCAAGAAGGGGGCGTTCTCTAGTAACTAACGATATCCTTTTGGCGAGGGGTTTGAGCCAATTGTCCAGGGCGGGGCGGGGGTTTTTTTCTTGCCAGGGTTCTCGTTGGGAAATAAATATCCTCTATGCACGATAAAGCATACTACATCGACCTGAGAAACAAATACAAGCCCGCCAAAATCAACATCATTTTTGTACTGGAATCACCCCCAGTCAGTGGCAAGTATTTTTATGATCCAAAGGGAAGAACAAGTGAACCACTGTTTTCCGCCATGATGAAGGTAATAGGCCATAAACCGGCCACCAAAGAGGACGGCCTGGTCGCTTTCTCGAAAAAAAATCTTTTCTTGGTGAACGCCACCTACATCCCCGTAAACCACATAAAAAGCATGAAAAAAAGAAACGAGGCCATTCTCTCCGACCTCCCGGAACTCATCCAGGACCTGAAGCGCATCATTGGAAACCGGCGAGTCAAAATCGTGCTGGTCAAAGCCAACATCTGCCAAATGCTCGAAGCGGTTCTCAAAGCCGTCGGCTTCAACGTCATCAATGCTGGAACAGTCATTCCCTTTCCCTCCTCCGGCAACCAAAACAAGTTCCACAAGAATATCAAAAAGGTACTTAGACAGACCAACATCGCCTGAAGAAAACACGAATCAGAGACATTCTAGTTGCCAACCGGGGCGCCTTCTTGACCGATTTTGCAAGTCAGTTTCCAGACGTTCCATACGATAGTCAACACAGCTAGCTCCTTGATGCCGCGATTATTAATTCATCCCCTGCTCAATATTGGCATCTGTCTTCCCAAGGTATCACCTTTTTTTCCACGATGAGCTTGATACTCATGGGGGCCTAGTAAGCTAAGCTTTTAATAACAATATAAAAATAAACAAACCCCTTTTGGGCACGATATCTGCTCCAAATTTCATTTGTCTCACTTGGTTGAACTGACCAATGAAGATGATTAGGATAACAATACAGGTTGAATCTAATATCGGAGCATCCAGCAAGAATTAAAAGTTTTTGAGGAGTTGAATTATGACTTTAGCAAATGGCCTCGAGACAATTATTGTCTCTTTGGGCGGCATATTTTGCCTCTACCTGGGCTATCGTATCTTCATCAAAGGCACAGAGCGCCAGTTTAATTTATTCTCGGATCTCAAAGGATGGAAGTTCAAGCTTGCGAACACTGCCCCTGGAATTTTCTTTGCGATTCTAGGCGCAATAATACTTTGCTCTCCGATTATCGTTAACGCGATCTCGATTATGCAAAAACAATCTTTTATAAATAGCTACTCGACTAAATTAATTCTGGATGAATTGCGTAAAAGAAATGAATCTACTTCAGCAAGCAAGCTCAATAAAAAAGCCAGTGTTTCTGATTCTCTTGTTGAAAGCTCTTCTACTGAAACAGACAATAATCACAAACCATTAAACAAAGCTATTGTTACAACTAATGAATTACACCTTAGGGCAAAACCTGGTACCTATCATCGAATTATTGGCTCTCTAAACAAAGGTGATCTTGTCATAATTAAAGACACGAAAGGCGAGTGGCATCGGGTGTCAACGGCTGAATTCGAAGACGGCTGGGTCCACGGTGAATATGTTAGAGTCTTGGAAAATGGAAGCGGAGAGGTTAAGGTTGGCGGTCGGACCAAGCCAAGCGGGCAATATGCTGACATAAAGGGCTAAAAAAGGTTTTTAGTTTTTGTTGACCTGATCATCTTTACAACCGCAACAAGGTGGGATCAGCAATTACCGGTCTCTGTAAGTTCGGTGGTTACGGATGTGTGGTTGAGCCAAGTTTCCGTACTTACCTTTTCTAGTCCTCCCTCTTTTAGATAGGCTTTCAATATCTTTGCCTCATCATCAGTGATACGTGCTCCTACCCTTGTCTTGCTTGCTTTGGGATATGAGCTATAGACAATGGCAAATCCATTAACGGCCAGGATTATGCCTGGTGTCTCCTTGTCACCACTAATCCACCAAATCCCTACGTCTGCTTTTTCACTTCGATGAATCAAGGCTGCGACATAATAGGCATCTTTGTAGTTCCAGGATTTAACGGCACAGCCTCCCTCTATTTTATACCTCTGATCTAAGCCCTTGTTGATCAACTCAAGCTGTTTTTGACTCGCGGGCTCGATTTTAGAGAAATCATGCTTTGCTGAGCACCCTAGGGCTAACAACACCAGAGCACCGACCATGAAATACCTCATGGCAACACCCCCCACTTTCCTTTTGGCTACCTCCTTTGAGTTGCAAAGGGTGTGCCCTTTTGGTGGCTGCAACCATTTTCATTGGTATTTCTCAGAATCCGTGGCCTGAACACGCCTGTTTGATCCGCATTCGGGCCAAGCGATCTGGGATGTTGACCCAAATGAGAGTAGGGTGATGGGTGAATATTTTTTTAACCCGTAGTCAACAAAATAGCACGTCAGTGAAGAGGGCAGAGGCTAGGGTGCCAATTGAAGCGTTTGCCCCACCCTTAGCAGAGATCCTCGGATGTTGTTGAGCTTTTTCAAGGTGGGCACGGGAACACCGGTTTTAAGCGCAATATGGCTTAAAGTGTCGCCTCGTTTGACCACGTAGCGTTGGGGGGGAACCTCAGCGAGTTCACCAGAGGATTCATTATCAAATTGATCAAGAACTGCTGCTAGTTTGAGGCCCGAGCCGAAGGGGACCCTAATTACATATCGCCCAGTCGGCAGTTGGTGTTGGAGGATATGAGGATTCAACATTTTCAGTACGCGGTATTCTGATGCCAAGGAAGTGGCCACCTCCGTCAGATGAAGCCGCCTGTTGATTCTGACCTCTACGGTATCGTGTTTTAGGGGCTTATAGATTTGTTTCTTTTTCAAATGGTAGCCATAACGGGCTGCATTTTCGATGATTAGCTTCGCGGCCGCAATGCGAAAGATAAATCGTTCGGTCTCTGATGGAAGGTTGAGACTGTAAAAGTCATAAACTCTTTGCTTTTTCATTTCTCTCTTGAGCAATCCTTCCCCGCAGTTATAGGATGCCAGGGCTAAAGACCAATTGCCGAATGTGTTCCGGAGGTATTTGAGATAACTCAGGGCTGCCTCGGTGGATCTCTTATAATCCAGCCGTTCATCGATCAACCGGCTCTTGCGAAGACCGAGCTCTCTGGCTGTGCGGGACATTAACTGCCACAATCCTGCAGCTCCCTTACTCGATCGGATGTGGGGGA
>JASFEM010000234.1:0-4455 GCA_050124835.1 Syntrophobacterales bacterium
GCTGTATTCTGGCTCCTGGCTACTTGAATTTTTACGATTTAAACGACTTGAACGAAACCGGCGAAGCCGGATGATAGAACGTTTTGAACGTTTTCAACGATTCCCCTTTGAGGCGACATGCTGTGAAACCTAGCGGAATTGACACACATACGCAGGGCAGGGACCAAGCCCTGGTGGAGCTCATACTCGAGGCTGCGGTCGAGGGCATCGTCTTTGTGAATAGCAATAGGACCATAGGCTACATTAACCGGACAGGTAAGAAAATCTTTCGTTGCTCAAGACAGGACGATCCGCTTCCTACCTTTGCTGATCTGGCGGCCTTGCTCGGTTTCGATCCATTAGAAGTTGCTCCGGAGGCTGCCAGCATTTCAGATCTTCTTGATGAGTTAGACGGCGAGGATAGTGTTCAGGACCCATTGGAGCAGCACAGCCAATCACAGCGATATTGGCAACAAGAAGCCACCATATTTGGTGTTTCATATCTTGTCCATGGAAGTCCGATTTCTTCTGGGCCCTCGGGTTCGGGCGGCACCGTATTGTGCTTCAGAGATATGAGAGGGGCCCAACAAAGGGAGCAGGTCATTTCGGAGAACCTGTCATTTGCCAGCCATGAGCTGATTACGCCCATAACGGCAATCAAGAATGCCCTGGATTTGCTGAGCGGTAAACGTCTAGGCGATCTGACCGACAAGCAGATCCAGTTTCTGCAATTGGCTGCCAGAAACGTTGAGCGGCTCAATAACGTGGTTACGGCGGTTCTCGACCTCAGTCAACTGGAGAAACGAAGCCTGACGCTCCACCTGGAAGAGGTGAATTTGGCCGAGCCTGTCGAAAGGGCTCTCGCCACGCTCAAAGATCTGGCTCAGCAAAAGGGCATCAGACTTCAAAAGAAACTGCGTAAAGAGTATCCTCCTCTACTGGCCGATGCAGACCGACTGCGGCAAGTGGTTTACAACCTGGTTCACAATGCGATCAAATTCACCCCCGAAGGAGGAAATGTCCTGGTCAGCCTGGCGGTTGTGCCTCGTACTAAATTATCTGAAAGGCTACCCAGCAACGATGTCGTTCAGTTGCCAGAAGACCTGGGCGATGACTTGTTCTTACTAACAGTTACAGATGATGGCGTGGGCATCCCAGCCGCCTATGTGAAATCGATTTTCGCCAAATTTCACCAGGGGGAAGGACCCGCGGCAGATAAAAGCATGCGCGGAAGCGGGCTCGGCTTGGCTATCGTCAAGACGGTGGTAGAGTCGCATGGGGGTGCGGTTTGGGTCGAGAGTGAGCCAGATAAAGGAAGCAGGTTCCGTGTGCTTCTGCCAGAGCTTTCAAGAAGGGAATATCTGATACGTACAGCCGCGGCTGCAATAGGGCGGGCAAAGGTGACGCTTTCCTCGTCGACTCTAATTATTCTGAAAGTGGTCCCCTTGGCCACGAAGGTGACTTCTGACCCCCATCTACAGGAAGAGGTGCTCAATCTTCTCGACCAGGTGGTGGCAGCAGCAAGGAAAACGGTGCGGTCAAAAAATGATCGGATAGAAATCCTGGATCCCTCTCTCGGAACGTTTTCACTCCTTGCCGAGATTGATCCTAAAGATGTCCCGGCATTGCTAAACCGGTTGAAAGCTAGATTAGAACAGCAGGATGAGGCCAAGGGCCAGATCCATGATTTGAGGCTTGTGTGGGGTATGGCGACTTATCCAAAAGATGTGAGTACTGCGGCAGAGCTGGTTGAAGCGGCAATGAAGGCTGCCGAGGGCCCCAAACCGAAGGTGATTCATCTCGGGCAGGGATAGAGGGTGTGAGAGGCTACAAGGTTCTGGAAGTATAGCCACTAAACTCCCGCTTCCCTGAGTCTCAACCTGAGGCGAAAATATGCTGAAAAAACGGATTCTAATTGTTGACGATGAACCTGATCTTGTTGAGACGATCCAGATGACTCTGGAACTGGAGGATTATGAGTGTCTGGTAGCCTTCGACGGCAACCGAGGTCTGGAGCGAGCTCGGAAAGAGAAGCCGGACCTGATCATACTCGATGTCATGCTTCCAGGGATAAATGGCTTCAAAATTTGCCGACTTCTAAAATTCGACGAGAAGTACAAGCGGATTCCCATCATCATGTTGACCGCTGAGGCCCAGGACCAGGATCGGCTCACGGGAGAGGAAACCGGAGCCGACTTCTATATGACCAAGCCGTTTTCGGCTGACAAACTGCTGGCCAAGATTGCTGAGTTTTTGGGAGAGTGAAATACAGCAGGCAGCGTGCAGCAGGCAGCGGACAGCAGAAAGAACAGAAGAAGAATCCAGGAGGCAAATACATAAAGAGGCTGCTTTTCTTCTGGCTACTGGCTCCTGACTCCTGGCTACTTGAGCCTTAACGACTTCAACGACTTCAACGGCTTTAACGATTTGAACGCCTAAGGGTACGAATATTGCTTCTCGGACTAAATTCGTAAAACTGGACAATCTGAGGAATTTATGCCGAGTTTTCAATACAGAGCAAGAGACCACGATGGCAAAGCCATAACCGGTGTGCTGGATGGCGAAGACAAGGCAGCGGTGGCCGAGCAGATCATTCGCCTCGGATATATCCCCGTTGAGATTCAGCCCAAGCAAAAAGAGATAAGAGTAGCCAAAGGCACAGGGGCTAACTGGGCTGACCGGTATATGCGGCGGGTTCGGTCCGATGAACTCATATACTTCAACCGCCAGCTAGCTTTGGTATTGGGCGCTGGAGTTCCTCTCCTGACGTGTCTGAGGATAATGGCCAAGCAGACTGAGAATCTAAGGCTGCGTGAGATACTCGTGGGTATCGCCGACGATATCGAGGGCGGCAATGACCTTTCAGAGGCCATGGCCCAGTACCCGAGTATCTTTTCTTCTATCTATGTGAACATGGTCCGTGCTGGTGAGGCTTCCGGTCACCTCGAAGATACCCTTAACCGGATTGCAGCTCTCCAGGAGTACGAATTGGAAACCCGAGAAAGAGTCAAGGCTGCCACTCGATATCCCAAGCTGGTGGTTGGCGCTCTAATTGTTGCTTTTTTCGTGGTGGTCTATTTTGTTATCCCCACTTTTGCCAAAATCTTTTCGCAGTTTGGCTCTGAACTTCCCCTGCCCACCCGAGCCATGATTGCCATAAACGAGTTTATCCAGAAGTACTGGGCGGAGAGTATCGTGGGGATGGTCGTAGCGGTGGTTGCCATCTTTTGGTGGATAAGAACACCACCAGGTCGCTACTGGTTTGACTGGATGAAAGTTCACTTCCCCATGATGGGGCCGCTCATGTCTAAATTTGTTCTCTCCCGCTTTAGCAGAATATTCGCCACTCTCAATGCCAGTGGCCTGCCCATTATGAAAACACTCGAAATATCCACTGAAACCATAGGAAACAACTACTACGCGCGCTCCTTGCGGAAGGTGACGGAGGAGGTGAAGCGAGGTGAGAATCTCTCTGATGCGCTGGCCCGTGCGGGGATATTCCCACCGTTGCTTCACCAGATGGCGACGGTGGGTGAGACCACAGGTAAGTTGGACGAGGTCCTTGGTAAAGTCTCGGATTACTACGATCAGGATGTCGAATATGCCATCAAGCGCTTTACCACATTGATAGAGCCGGTGTTACTCGCTTGTCTGGCGTCGTTTGTATTCTTTTTTGCGCTTTCCGTTTTCCTGCCCCTGTTTAACCTGGCGAGAGTATTGATTCGCTAGAAGTGTTCAACATTGGTCATTTGGCCAAATTGCATTTGACCTTATCGCAAAAAACTCAGAGTTGAAGACTATAGTATTCGACAACCTGGCTCACAAGATCGGCGAACTACGATAGAAAGCTATCATTCTGACATCTTTGTTATTTATGGCATTTTTCTTGCAGATAAATCTTTCGGTCAACGGTGAGTGCAATGTTATCTTCGGGTACCCCTTAGTAAGCCTATGTGCGATTTCATTGTAGCAATTTTGGGGGTTTACGGCGACAAATATCGTTGACAGATTAGACCAATAGTGGTAATGAGACGTGGACTTGCTGCGCTAAGATTTTGGGTGATCGAAGAAAAGGGAGGTAAGGATGCAAAGAATAACTCCAAAAATTAGGGACCAGCGTGGTTTTACCTTAATCGAGATCATTATGGTAATCGTACTACTTGGTATTATTGCTGCTATTGCCATACCGAAGTACATTGACCTTAGAACAGAGGCAGCGGATGCTACTGCCAGCGGCGTAGTCGGCGCTATTGTCTCAAGCGCCGCCATTGGTTACGCTGACATGGTGACACACAATACGAGCAGCACCTTTCCAAATTTTACCAATCTCGATGGAAGTTACCTTCAAGCGCAGAACGTAACCTTGATTAGCGTTCCCCCTTATTGGTCAGCCAATATTGGTGGACAAGATTATCGCTTTACATACACGCAGGCCGATGGCAATGCATCCTGGGGTACTTATTAACTAATGCAGTT
>JASFEM010000235.1:0-4454 GCA_050124835.1 Syntrophobacterales bacterium
CATCCCATCCATCCGCCAGTTACCCATATTCCTGTGGGTATGGTGATTGGAGCCTTCTTATTTGCGCTGGTTGCCTGGTTGGTGAGGCATGAGCGCTTGGCAGTCACAGCCCGCCACTGCGTCTTACTAGGACTGATGGGGTTGTTTCCCACGGCGTTGCTGGGCTACATGGACTGGCAGCACCGCTACGGAGGAGCCTGGTCGTTTCCCATAAAGATGAAGATCGGCCTGGCTGTTTTGCTCATGGTCCTCCTTATTGTCGCCTTGATCCTCGGCCGCAACCTTAAAGAGAATTCAATTAGAGTTCTGGTAGTCTACGGGCTCTGCCTGCTCAATGCTACAGCTCTCGGCTATTTTGGTGGAGAGCTGATTTACGGTGGCAGTGGACCCCTGCCGGCAGCAGAGACCGAGGAGATTCAGGTTAGCGCTGAGCAGTTCAACAAATCATGCAGGGCATGCCATCCCGGCGGCGGCAACTCGATCAAGGCCAATTTTCCACTGAGAAGCGCTCCCCAACTGGCAGATTTCAACACCTTTCTTGCTTATATCCGGAATCCGAAGGCGCGTGACGGCTCCCAAACCATCATGCCTGCCTTTCCGGTGGAACAGCTTTCTCACATTCAGGCAAGAGAGATTTACCAATACGTCATCCAGGTGCTGCGTAAACGCTGAGAATGCCATAGTTTGGTATCAGAATAAAAACTCCAATACCCGCCAGCTACGTTTTTGTCGCTTATTCACGCTTCAGTGGTGCCTGGGCATTTAGAGCCCAATCATATTTGAGGTAGGATATCTTTGGTTTACCATCCAGGAAGGACAGGAGTTCTTCATCCAGATAAGGTCGCATGAATGCCGTTATGGAGCCGCTTTTTTGAATGAAGTCGTCGGCGAACCAGTCGAAAAGCTTGGAGACGTAGAGCGTGTTCGTCGAGCGGTCGATTCGCGTGCCCCGGGCAGAGTTCAAGTAGTTTTTGGTTTCTTCCTCCAACCTCGTTTGGACATTTGCCTCGGTGTAAGCAACGCTAGGCAGTGGCGGGCAGCCCCTGGAAGCACAGATGAGGGCAAAATGTATCCTTGGGTCTTTGAATTGCTTGCGCAGAATCTCGTGTTCGATATCGTCCGGGCTCAATCTCCGGTTAGCAACGGTATGTTCCGGGCTGGTAAAAAATTTTTTGGAAGTCCAAAGCCCCGGAAATCCGGTTTCACGCACACTCTTTTTCGGTTTCTTCTTGATGACTTTGTCAATGGTGACCGCATTGTAGGCGTTGATCCAGAAAGCAAGTTGACCGTTAGGGGACAACTCTTCTACTTTTGCGGTTTCGAGCGACTGCATATACACTAAAAAGTTTTGATCTCCGGAAATTCCGTTATAGTCTACCAACCCTTGATCATCCACGTAACTCTTCAGTACCTGGTCAAACTTGGAATGATCAAAATCATTCGCATAGACTCCAGAGACCAGCCAAAAGATAGCGAAGAATGCTGTGAGGATGGCGAGAATTTTTCTCTTCACGTGTTGCCCTTCCTAATCGCTTTTGGGTTCGTTTATTCAATGAATCAATTGACAGGTTAGTCGCATGGGGAACATTAACCTTACAGCGACTCGTGTTCAACTCCTGAGTTTTTCCCGTGTCTCCAACCAACGCACCCAGTCGAGGTCCACCATCTTCAGTGGACGATCCTTGATCGGTGATTGAAAAGCTTTCTTTTTTACAGTATGAATGATAATGCGTACCGAAGAATCAAACCGAGTGGACTCTCGGCGGTTTAGACCTGAGAGACCCGACCCGCCAAGGCTTGAGTGACTTATGGATTACCAGCAATTACCTGATCCCGAGAGTTGGGTGGATGAGCACGGCGACGCCCTTTTCCGCTATGCGCTCTTTCGAATCCAAGATGGGCAGGTGGCCGAGGACCTGGTGCAGGAAACCTTTGTGGCAGCTCTTCGGGCTAAGGACAGTTTTGCCGGCCGCTCCTCGGTTCGAACCTGGCTTTTCGGTATTCTCAAACACAAGATCATCGATCACATCAGAAAAGTCAGCCGAGAGCGTCCAGCGGAAGACATTGAGAAAATAGCGAGCTTTACGGGCGAAACTTTTGACGAGCGGGGGGGATGGAATTCTCGTCCGGCAGAGTGGAGCACCGATCCCAGTCTGTTATTTCAACAAAGGGAATTCTGGGAGATTTTGCAGCACTGTTTATCCCAACTGCCTCAGAGGTTGCAACAGGCGTTCACTTTGAGAGAACTTGATGGCTTTAGTGCCGAAGAGGTCCGTAAGATCTTGAAGGTCTCTGCGACTAACGGGGGAGTCATGCTCCACCGAGCACGCCTGCGCTTGCGGGGTTGCCTAGAAACAAACTGGTTTGACCATGAAGATAGGAAAGAGCAATGATGTTTTCGTGTAAGCGGGCAACTGAGCTCATGTCGGCATCGCTGGACAAAAAATTGTCTTTTTATCAGCGCCTTGCACTTAAGATGCATCTCTTTATGTGTAAGTTTTGCTCGCGATGTTGGAAACAGATGCTTTTTCTCAAAGAAGCGATGCATGCCTGCTCAGAGCGGGCCGAAGAAATCGATTTCATGGCCGACCACTCACTCTCAGATGAAGCCTGCCAGCGGATAAAAAATGCTCTCAACGAGGAGAGTCCTTCCTGAGAACTGACGGGTTTCCAAAGTACCCCTCATCTGAGTCTAATCTGCTTTGGTTCCAAATAGCCCGGATGTTTCAAGAATCGCTTACTGCGACCACGGATATGGCCGTCCTTCCGGGCGTCCTCGGGTGTCGAACCCTGCGACGTACCGTTCGGGTACGCCTCGGATCCAACACCCTGCGGTTGCCCGCTGGCACGCCCATCTTCATGGTCTCGCCACAGCAATTCTTGAAACATCCGGGCTAGCCAGGATACTTCCCCAATCGTCTGCAACCAATGAACTTTTCGATCCCGCCGCTCCCACAGGATGAGGCGGACTAATACTTTTTACGGGATATGCACACTTGACTTGAGTTTTTCTCATGCACTATAACATCGGACCAAAGATGGTTATGAACTGCACCTAACCCTCAGAGCATCCTGCCAGTTCAAGGGGGTTGTCAACCCATTCGAGTCCGGTAATACTTTTCTAGCAAGATAAGTGCAAGGTACTGGCCTGCCTCATGTAGCAAGGATTTCCCATCGTGATCTGCTCATTAGCTGGAGGAATACTATCACGAGCAAGACCTTCCCCTTCAAAAGAAGGAATGGAGAGCGTAATCAACCTGGTTCAAGGTTATCAAAATATTTACTCGAGTTCAGATTTGCAAAAAGCAAAAGCTCCAGAGAACACTCGTATGGATAATCAAACAGAATGGGGGGTTGGTAATGGGTATTGAGAAAATGGATCTGGATCTTCTTTGCATCAACACCATCCGCACACTCTCTATGGATGCAGTGCAGAAGGCAAACTCTGGTCACCCGGGGACTCCGATGGCATTGGCCCCGTTGGCCTATGTGGTGTGGACACAATTTCTCCGGCACAATCCAGGTAATCCAAAATGGTTCAATCGCGACCGCTTCATCCTTTCATGCGGTCATGCTTCGATGCTTCTCTATGCCATGCTTTACTTGACCGGCTACGATCTTTCACTGGAAGAGATCAAGAATTTCCGGCAATGGGAAAGCAAGACCCCGGGACATCCCGAATACGGAATGACACCCGGAGTGGAGACCACCACAGGACCGTTGGGCCAAGGCATCATGAATGCTGTGGGTATGGCTATGGCAGAAGCTCATCTTGCGACGGTTTTCAATCGCGACGGTCATGACATTGTGGATCATCATGTCTATGCATTTTGCAGTGACGGAGACTTCATGGAAGGCGCTTCCCACGAGGCGGCCTCTTTGGCCGGCCATTACGGGCTTGCTAAGCTCATCTGCGTTTATGACGACAACCGTATCAGTATAGAGGGAGACACCGACCTGACCTACTCGGATGATGTGGGCAAACGCTTTGAGGCCTACCACTGGCACGTAGAGGATATTGGTGACAAAGCAAATGATCTTGCTGCGCTGGCAGATGCGCTCACCAAAGCTAAAGAAGAAAAAGAGCGGCCGTCGCTGATCATTGTGCGTTCACACATCGGCTATGGTTCTCCCAATAGGCAGGACACGGCAAAGGCCCACGGAGAGCCCTTGGGCGAAGAGGAGGTCAAGCTAACCAAGAAGGTCTATGGCTGGCCAGAAAATGAATCTTTCTTGGTCCCGGATAAGGCTCTCGACCACATGCGCAAGGTTGCCGCGCGGGGCAAGAAACTCGAAGAAACATGGAACGAGAAATTTGCTGCCTATCAGACGGCTTATCCTGATCTAGCTGCCCAATTCCAGGCGTCTTTGGACGGCAGTCTTCCCGCCGGCTGGGATGATGACATCCCGAATTTTAGCCCAGATGACGGCCCAATGGCCACCCGAGTGGCATC
>JASFEM010000236.1:0-4427 GCA_050124835.1 Syntrophobacterales bacterium
CCAAGAACAAATAACCACCTTCATCCAATAAACCTTTGCACTCGGAGACTGATTTTTCACAGACATTAGCTTTTGCTTCAGCCACTAGCTGGTCTGCCGTCATCGGAGGCGGGGCCTTCTTGGCACAACCGCCGATTGCGAGTGCAAGCACTAACGCTAGTGGGAGCATGTAGGCAATTCGTCTTTTCATAGGACCTCCCTCCTTCTGGTTTTTATGAACTTTTAACGAGTATCACCTTGCTGAACCAACTTTATACCTCAATCCTTCACCTTCTGAGGAACCAGCTCAGACGGTACGATCACCTTTTTGTTGGCTTTCAGGTATTCCGCTTTCACGTCCTTCTCACTCAAGAACAGCTCACCATTCCCGTGACAGCTGTTGCACGTTTTGTTCTGGGGCGTCTGCCGCCTGATATTGTGGGGGGTGGCCAGCTTCCAGGTCGGCAGGGCGTCAAACCTGCTCAGTCCATTATTCACATAGAACTTGAAGGTGTCCGGGTCCACCGGGACGTGACGGAGAGTGACATACTTCTCAGGCCTCTTCTCCGACTGCAGCGGATTGAGGCCGATCTTGAAGTTCAGCATCGATCCCTTGGTCTTGTAATAATTGAGGCCTTGGTCGTCCTTGCCAACATGGCAGGCGTAACAGTTTTTGTAAGGCATGGAGTGGCAGACTTGGCAACTCAGTTTGTCTTTGTGATCCTTGTGCTGCTTGGCGTTTTCAGCGGTATCCTTGTAGATTTCCTCGTGACAGGCGACACAGTTGGGCCCGTTCTCGACCTCGTACCTGTTACCGTAGTCTTTCCCGTCTCCATGCATCTCTTCCCCTGTGTGACACTTGCCGCACTTGAAATATTTCTCTTTGTGAATATCGGGCGGAATGCCCGCATTCTTACCGAAGTATTCCTTTTCGATGCGACTGCCGTGACAAGCCGTACAGACAGTATGCACGGGTGGCCGTTTTTGAAACAAGTGGGCCTCGAGCAGACCGCCCTCCACCGATTCCGGACGGCTCACGTGGCATTGTCCGCAACTACTATGGCAACTGTTACAGTGAAACTCTCTGGCTGCCTCCACCTTGGCATGAACCGATTTGTCAGGATTGGCCCGCATGTCGATCATTTTCTTGAATGGGGCCAGCGTCATGTGGAGGCTGGTCTTAGATGTCTCTGCAATCTCGTCGTGGCATTGGCCGCAGGTCTCCGAAGCATCCGGGAAAGAGGGATCCTTGATCACACCCTTGTGGGCAGTTTTCCAGTTCGGATCACTCGGATTACCGCCGTGACATTCTTCACAGCCCATTTGGCCGTGATTCTCATCCTCAGCGAACTCACTGTCCACATAAACCTTCTCGTGCGGAGCCAACGGCTCCACCTCTCCCCCTCAACCTTCTCCCTCAATGGCCGCTGACTTTGCCGGCTCACCTTTACGGGCTTCGGCGATCTCTCTGGTTATCTGGATCAACTTGCGGGGATTCGTATGGCAGGTGAAGCAGTGGTTCTCTCCGGTTGTGGCCTCAGACCATGAGTCACCCGGGAAGTAAAAGGAAACAACCAACGCCAGAATACCAAATACTGCACATTTCAATGGTTTCATGGTTTGCTCCATCTGGCCTGAGCCGAGTTCGGTCTTTTTTCTCTACAAAAGACTCCTCATGGTCGACTCAGCATTGAATCTTACTCGAAGCCTGTTCCTACGCCTCTACCACCCCCTTTGTTTGACCGGCAGTCTGTCTTTTCCTTGGGCGCTTTTCCCCTTGGAGAGCCGGAGAGTTGGGAAAGATCTCAGAGTCTCTGCATGATTGGCAGGGACGTCAACCATTTGCTTAGCCGTGGCCGGGCATGTAGAAATACGGCTCATCAAGCCGATCGGCGAGGAACGCTGCCAAAACCTCCTCGATCTCTCCCGCGATTCCAGTTATCGTCTTGATCCCTGCACCCTCGATCATGTTATAGAAGGCGTCACTGATGCCACCGCAAATCACCGTGCTAACACCGGCGTGTCGCAAAACATCCAGTCGCTGTGGCGGCGAGAGTTCGTCAAGATAGAGCTCCGAGCGCGAGATCTGACGATTCTCTTCAATCTCCACCACAACTACCTGCAAGCAGGAGTCGAAAACCGGCGAAACCCTGGCTCGAAATATGGGAATGGCAACTCTGGCCACGTCTCTTCACATTTGCCCCGAAGGCACGAGGAAAATCTATATGTTGAACGAAAAACCGACTGATCAGTGGTAGGGTTGCACCCATCGGTTCGTATTTGGCAAGAGTCGTGCCACGAAGGGACAGTCACCACAGTCAACTAGATAACTCACTGGAAAAACATCATAATCATGAACAGAGGGGGGTGTGAATACGTCTGAGCATGGGAAAAGAAAAGGGAACAATCTGAACCACGATTGGCCAGCTTGGGGGAACAATTTGCACCCTAAGTAGCAGGATGAACCTGCTCGTTTTATTGACGTAGAAAATTTTTTTGCATATCATAAAAATAGTGAGTTAATAAGCGGCTTCGCGTTAACTCTGACGCTGCCGATGTTTTTTGCTGTGAGGTGTGACCCGGGGTTGCCGAAAAGTCATGCAGCCTTCTGCGGAAAGCCAAGTGATCTGTTGCTTGGGTAGCGTTGCCGCAGCAAAACCGGATATTTTCCCTCCTGTCCATGGGCGCAGACGAAATAGTTTGGACTCTGCCGCCCCGTTTTGACGACCGGTTTTTGTCTCAAGATGGAAACGGGACCATGACCCAGCCCAAACGTCCATTCATGAAAAGTCACGAAATTATCCTCGACAGCATTTCAGACGGCGTTTTCACCGTAGACCTGGATTACCGTATCATTTCATTCAACCGGGCTGCGGAGAGAATCACCGGGGTACCCCGAGGGGACGCTGCTGGTCGGCCATGCTTCGAGGTCTTCAGGGCGAATGTCTGCGAGACCGGATGTGTGCTGAGGGAGACCATGCAAACGGGAAAACCCATTGAAAACATGCCCGTTCACATCATACGGGCGGATAAGAGACGCATTCCCATAAGCGTCAGCACGACCTTGCTTCGTGACCAAGAAGGCACGGTTGTAGGCGGAGTCGAGACCTTTCGAGACCTGACCGTGGTCGCCGAACTACGCAAGGAGCTTCACAAACAGCACTCCTTTGGCGACATCATCAGCAAGAGCGAAAAAATGTTGAGACTCTTTGCGTTCCTGCCTAATCTTGCGGAAAGCGAAAGTACGGTGCTTATAGAGGGGGCGAGCGGGACTGGCAAGGAGCTTTTCGCCCGGGCCATACACAATTCCAGTGCCAGGCGCAATGGCCCGTTTGTGGCCGTAAACTGTGGTGCTCTGCCGGACACCTTGTGTGAGTCCGAACTCTTTGGGTACAAGTCGGGAGCTTTCACCGATGCCAAGAGGGACAAGCCAGGCAGATTTGCCCTGGCGCAAGACGGCACCATTTTTCTGGATGAAATTGGTGATATTTCTTCAGCTATGCAGGTTCGGCTGCTTCGGGTATTGGAAGAAAAAGTTTACGAGCCCCTGGGAAGTACCAACAGTTTGGCAACCAATGCCAGAGTTATCGCGGCAACCCATCGAAACCTCGAAGAGCTGGTCATACAAGGAGGGTTCAGAGAGGATTTGTACTACCGTATCAACGTGATTAAGCTTCCTCTGCCGGGGCTTTCGGAACGGAAGGAGGATATACCTCTGCTGGTTGACCACTTTGTTGAGCGGTTTAACCGTCTCACCGGAAAACAGATAGTGGGGTTGAGCCAGGAGGCAATGGCTGCACTGATGTTACATGACTGGCCTGGCAACGTACGGGAACTGGAAAACGCCGTAGAGCACGCCTTTGTTCTCTGTCAAAGTGAACTCGTTCAACTCAGTGACCTGCCCAAACACCTGGTTCCTGCCGACAATGGTCCTAACCTGCCGACTGGGGTGACCCTCAGAGATGTGGAAAAACGGGCTATTCAAGAGGCACTGGAGAGAAACCGCTGGAAGAGAGTGGCAACTGCCCGCGAACTGGGCATTGACAAGAATACCTTGCGTCGAAAAATCAAGCGTCACGGGCTCATCGAGCCTTCCTCTTAAGGTTCGAACTGCTATTCGGTTTGACTCGTCCTCACTGTGGATGGCTTCACCCAAAAAATCCGCTGCCATCTATCCTCTGCATCCTGACCCCTAATTGTCTACTTATTTCAATATTGAAGCCCGTATCCCACCAGGATTTATGCCGTCGTCAGTTACCAGAACCTCTTTGTTTCCGTACATTTCGAGATATCCCTTGAGATTATATAATTTAAGACAAATGACGATATCCTCCGGTTCGTTATCGCTGACGAATTCACTGGAGACACCTATGGTATGTTTGGTTTCGCCGGTGGGTAAATCAACACGAAAAAAATATCTACGAGATTCAGCATCCCACATGTTCTCA
>JASFEM010000237.1:0-4414 GCA_050124835.1 Syntrophobacterales bacterium
TTTCTAGGAAACTTCCGAGTAGGTGCAACGAACATGAAGATTGTGGTTGATCGGGAAAAGTGTCGCGGTTCGGGTGAGTGCGAGAAGGTCTGCCCCCAAGATGCAATTGCCATAGTTGATGGTGTTGCTATCATCGATGAGTCGAAATGTGATTTCGACGGTATTTGCATTCCAGCCTGTCCTCAAGGGGCCATCAGCTTCTCCGAGGAAGAGAAGGACGCCAGCAGAGTTTAGAAATCTTCAGTTTCCTTCTGTTTTCAAATAAGCTGTCAATATGCGCTCCAGCTCGCCGGTGTATCCCCCATAAAAGTGATCTGCTCCTTCAATCACCTCCAGAAGGGCTCTTGGGTTCCAGGCAGGTAGCATGGTTTTAATGAGCTCTACCGGCGCAATCTGGTCACGGCTGCCAGCAATAACCAGCTCGAGCTGCGGGGAGAGTTTTAGCGAAGGGAATTCAAGAAAGGCTACCGGAGGTGAAATCATAATCATTCGTTCAACGGTGTCTCCAGATGATCCCATCATCGCATTTACCCAGGCACCGAAGGAGTACCCGGCCAAATCTATCGATGTCTTACCTTTCCCAGAGAGATAGTGAAGGGCCGATCTGACATCTTGCAGTTCGCCCTGACCCCCGTCGTATTCTCCCTGGCTACTGCCGACACCTCGGAAATTAAAACGCAAGGTGCTATATCCTGCACGCTGATAAACGCGGACCAGGGACTCCACGACATTGTTGTGCATGCTGCCGCCATAAAGTGAATGCGGATGAGTAATAACCACACCCCTATCTCCCACCGTAAGTCCGATTAAGCCCTCGATCTGAATTGCGCCGGATGTAAAGAGAATCCGTTCTTCGTCCATGGCTCTACTCATACTTTTCGAAGAGTTCCACCATTTGTCTCTTGAATTCTTCCGGAAGGTGAGTAAGTCTATCTCCACTCATTACGACAAATTCACCGTCTGCCTTAGCCAAAACGTTTCCTTCCGTGTCGTACAACACAGCTTCGGCACTACAAGTACGGGATTTTCCTTCAGAGCTCATAGTTCCCTTTGCGGTAAGGACTGTTTCTACTGGTACAGGTCTTAGATATCTAACCTGCATGCGCCTGGTGACCGAAAATGCTTTCTTGAAATAAATAACAGTCCAGGACATGACCTCGTCCAGGAGGGTGGATATGATTCCCCCGTGTGCCATGTTCTGCCAGCCCACATGGTTTCGGCTGAGAACCACATCGGAGCAGATGGAGTCACCCTGGCGATAGAAGTCCAATTTGAGTCCAATGGGGTTATTGGTACCACAGGCAAAGCAGTCGTGCCCTTGCAGGATCGGTATGGGGATCTTATTTGAATCCATAGCGCGCCTCTCTCTTTAATGCTGGAGTGGTGGAGTGTCGGGTAGTTACTTTCTACCCCATGAAAGCTATTCATGCAAGATCGTCTATTATTCCCCCCTTGCCTATACGTGACCAAAAGACTAGTCTAACCTTTGAACGTTGTTGGTTGATTGAAAGCGATTATCGGTAGCTGACAGTGATCTCTCAAGGCTCAAAAGGGGCGAACCGCTATGGTTGAGTCCAATCCCAGTAATGTCGTGGATTTGCCTGGGCTCCGTGATCGTATAGCTGTGTTTCGAGAACGCGGGCACGCGGGAGAAATTTTGGCCCGCATGCTGGAACAATATGGCAAAGGTGACAGTGTGGTTATGGCCATACCCGCAGGCGGAGTACCTGTAGCTAAGGTGATCGCCGAACGACTCGGGCTGCCCTTGGATATCACGGTTGTAAGCAAAATAACGCTACCTTGGAATACTGAGGCTGGCTATGGGGCCGTGGCTTTTGATGGAACCGTGCGTTTAAATGAAGAGCTGGTAGAGCGGACTGGACTCACTGATGAAGAGATCAAGCAAGGAATTGAAAAAACCAAGAGCAAGGTTGGGCGGCGGGTGAGAAATTTCCGCGGTGATCGAGACTTCCCAGATCTCTCTACACGCCAGGTCATACTGGTGGATGATGGCCTTGCCTCAGGCTTTACCATGCGCGTGGCTGTAGAAGCTTTGCGCAAGCTGCGGGCAAGCAACATTGTTGTTGCCGTACCCACGGGACATCATTATTCAGTGACGAGGATGGCCGGCGAGGTGGAGGCCCTCTATTGCGCCAATATTCGAAGCGGCTGGAGTTTTGCCGTTGCCGATGCTTACGAAAAGTGGACAGATGTTGAGGAGGAAGAGGTAGCCGCCATCTTGAAACAATCAATCGAGGCATAAGATTCCAGGCAAATTCATGGAATCCAGTAGCCAGAATAAGAGAGTCAAATCTATTCTTTACCTCCTGGATTCTGACTCCTGACTCCTTGATATAGTCCCTAGTCCCTAGTGCTTAGTGCCTAGTGTTTAGTCCCTAGTGCCCAGATGACTAGGCGCAAGGGGAAAAAGCGGGTAGTATTGGAAAACAATTGTTTTCGTGAATCTCATTAACGGTTTCGTAAGCCCCCGAGAGACTTTTTCTCCGCCGGGGAAACGGTTCAACCCACCGGCCTGCTGGAAACAACATGCATCTCCGAATGGCAGACATAATTCCTTTCCTTTCCTGGATTCGGGGCTACGGTCGTCGCCATTTTGGCGCAGATCTTATTGGTGGTTTAACCGTGGCGGTGGTGGCGGTGCCCCAATGCATGGCCTATGCTCTTATCGCCGGCCTTCCGGTGCAGTATGGACTATACGCCGCCATTGTCCCCGCAATTGTTGGTTCTTTGTGGGGAAGCTCAGCACAGCTCATCACCGGGCCCACCACAGCCATCTCATTGGTGGTGTTGAGCACCTTGATCCAAATTGCCCAACCTGGAAGCAGCCATTATTTGGAGCTCGCTTTTTTCCTCGCCCTCATGGTGGGTGTTATCCAAATTGTCATGGGATTTGCCCGTTTGGGCTCGCTGTTGAACTTCGTATCTCATTCGGTGATCCTGGGTTTCACCGCAGGCGCAGCCGTGTTGATTGGTTTCAAGCAGATTCCCAACCTGCTTGGCTTAAATCTAGAGAAAACCAGCATATTTCTTGAATCCCTGGTAAAGACTGCCAGCCATATGCACGAAACCCATATCATTACTACCGCACTCGGGCAGGGTGGTGATCTTCTCATGCCTGAAGCAGATCGTCCCCATGACATTATCCTCGAGGCGGCAGGGAATGATTCTGTGGTGGTTATGGGGGCAAGCCTGAGGCATGATGTCCACCATCGTTTAAGGGGAAGTTTGCCCCTGCAGGTTCTGGCCAAGACAGAATCCAGCATGTTGCTGGCAAAACTTTCGCCTGAAGTGGACACGGATTTTTTTGAAGAACTCGATACGTGTTAGGGGTGAAGCCCGGTTAGTAGAGACTAGAAAATGGGTCCGACCAACCTCACCAAAGTGATCCGACCTGGTAAGTTATACGTTATCAGTTATACGTTAAATGATAATCGGTATCATAGAGGAGGAGCGTAGAACACAATAAGTTACAGGTCGCTGAATCTTTTCCCCGTATAACGTAAAACTAATAACTAATAACCTATAACTTATAACGCATGACCTTGTTTTGCTGGTGCACAAGGCGTAAAGCGTCACGTGCTCCAAAAGGAGGTGAGGGCAATGGAAATTTATCTTATGCAGCATGGGCCGAATCTTTCCAAAGATGAGGATCCCGAGGAATCACTGAGTCCGGAGGGCGAGGCCCAGGTGTCCAAGGCAGCTCAGGCCATCAAGAGAATGGGCCTCGGCTTTGAAGTCATCATAGCTAGTCCAAAAAAACGTTCCAAACAAACGGCTGCTATTGTTGCCGAGGCAGTGGGGTTTCCCGTGGAAGACATTCTCGAGACGGAGAAGGTCTAGGCGATGACCCCGGCCGAAGAGACCATTAATTATCTCAAACAGTTTGCGGACAAGAAGTCGGTTCTAATAGCTGGCCATCTTCCATCTCTCGCTGAGGTCGCATCATTTCTCTTGACTTCAGGTTCCAAAGCAACCATTCAATTTGAAAGAGGTGGATTAGGCAGGATAGATGTGGAGTCGATTCCCACTAACGAGGGCAAACTCCGCTGGTATCTGACGCCTCAACAATTACAGTTAATGACTTGATAGATTATTACATACTTTACTCCGTATCATGATGGCCTGAGATCAGGGATTTACCAGGGAGGCGGTTAAAATCCGAAATACGAAATCCGAAGCACGAAACAAATTCAAAATCCTAATTCTCAAATGTTGAAAACGTAGCTTCTCAAGAAACTTGTCTTCTGTTTGAATCATTTGTATTTCTGTATTTCGGAAATTTGAATTTGTTTAGGATTTCGATATTCGGATTTCGGTCTGGAAGATCTCTCTGTGTCTCCGTGGTTAATAAATAAAAAAGGGGAGTAAAATGGCAGCAGAAGAAAAACACCGT
>JASFEM010000238.1:0-4397 GCA_050124835.1 Syntrophobacterales bacterium
TTGATTTTCTCAGCAATGACTATCATGGGCGGTTTTCTCCTTTGCCTGATCCGGTCTACTCCATGAGAAAGGACCGAAGTCCGGGAATTTCACTTTTGATTCGTTCACGAATATCCTGCGGCAGGACGGATTGGGCTGGGCCATTGAGAATTTCGTTGACTTTTTCGGTGGCACGGGCATTGGTGTCTTTAGCCCCTTTACTTTCCCACCTGTCACGATTGTCCCTGTCACTGAGCTTGGGGTGGAACTGCTCAGAGCGCATGTACCGTCGGGTGTGACGGCTGGAGACAAAGTGACCACCCGGCCCAGCTTTCTTGAGCGCGTCAAAAGCAAGAGAAGTATCATCAACTTTGATGCCCTCAACAGCTCGCATGATCATGCCGATGATCTCATTGTCGATTACCAACTTGTCGAAAGAAGCGGTCATGCAGAACTCCAGGAATCCAGCAGCATCGTGGATACAATTCCCCCCAGCTAGTGCCACCATGAGACCTGTAATCGCAGATTCATACGCAGACTGGGGATCGTTTATCTTGGAATCGGACATGCCGGCTGTTGAATAGAGTGGCAGCTTATAGAATCGCGCCATCTGAGCGGAAGCGGCGTTCATCAGACCCATTTCCACCGCCCCGGAGAGGTATTTCATATCCCGCAAGTCGGTAATGGAAGAAATGCAGCCGTAGAGCACCGGCGTACCCGGATTGACCAGCTGGGTTAGCATGACCCCAGCAAGGGTATCCACAGTTTGAACGACCAGATTACCGGCCAGGGTGATGGGAGCCGTGGCTCCACAGAGAGGCTCAGCAGGCACAACCACAGGAATACGGTTGCGCGCCACCTCTATGGCAAGCTGACCGTAACTCTTGTCCAGTTTAAATGGGCTGATGTTGCAGGTGACCATTGAAATGAAAGGCCGCGTTCTTAACTCTTCAGGTGAACCAGCTATGATTTCGGCCATTTTGATGACGTTTCTTACCCCCTCTACGGTGTAGACGCCACCCATGACATGCTTGCGCGTACGATTGAGGGCCGCACCAAAGCGGTTTACGTCTATGTCTTCATCCGGAAGGTCATTTGGGTATACATTGAGCATGTAGAAATGGATATTATCCAGAGCCTCCACCAGCCGGGCCATGTTCATGACATCTTTCAGTTGCGAACGGCGAGCATCCGTGCTGCCTGGATCCTGAACATTCAAGGCGGTACCGCCGGTACCCATGTAGACTTTGTCACCACCGATCTCACAGTCGAGCTCGCCGTTTTCGGCCCGACCGCAAAGAGTGACCATGGAGGGTGCTTTGGAAATGAGTTCTTGCACCAAGTCTGGCGCCACTTTGACGACCCGGGAGGATTCTTCCACCTCTGCTCCCGCCTGTCGAAAGAGCTCTCTAGCCTCAGAAAAATTCACCTGGACGCCGATTTCAGCAAAGACCCTCATGGAGGTTTCATGGATTTTCTTGATGTCTTGCTCAGTTAGGGGCTTGTACTGTCCCCCGGATAGTCCTCTTCTTATTTTCATTCTTTCTTCCCTGGGCTGATGGTTATTGGCATGCAGTCCGGCGGGCGGGAGTTATCCCGACTAGGCACCGTGCCATTCCGTCTTTCGCCTCTCTCATTAGACAGTTTATTTATGTCCACCATGTGCTAAGTTTCGTATAACCACCTTGTCATAAGGTGAAATGACGAGAGTGTATACTACCTGGCCCTGGATGCACAAAAGCAACTGCCGGCTTTTAGGTCCTTCTGGCGTTGCAGTTTTTCTCTCGACAATGGAGGCAAGGATTGTGGAGAGCCGATCCAGGAGGAGCTATCCCAAAGACTCCCGAAATCGACTTTCTTGGTTCCATGAGGCAGGAATCTAAAAGTTCTACGCCGATTTGTTCGGCATCAAACACACTAAAGAGCTTTTTCTGTTCTGTAATAGACCAATCGCAATAACCCGGGCTGAAACGGAAGGTAACGGTGTTACTTTCGTTTCTACACTTGGCCGCCATATCCTGATGAAACTGTTCGACCATGTCTTCAACTGCCACCGAGGCCATTGCATCGAGAATGTATGCCTCCGAAAGTTTGTGTTCATCCAGGAGTCTGCTAATCTCCTGTTCAATGTCAAACCCGATGGTACCGATGAAGCAGACAATTTTTTCAGCGTCTCTCAACGCCCGTGATAATTTTGCGCTTCTGAACTCAACGTCATCTTCAAGATGAACGGTAGCATCATCCTTGGTCCTTGCTTTCATAATACGGTAATGCAAACGCGGTTGAATCAGCTCATCTAGACTTTGTTCCAAGGTTGTCACTTTTGAGTTAATTGACCTGGACAACTTTCGCCGCTTGCTGCCGCCAAGGAGTACGGCTAGTTTGCCATTTTCTATGGCAGGTTCGATTTGTACTAGAGTCGCGTTCATGTCCATATATATAAACTCCTGAAATTGATGCAAAATATCATCAATTTCGTGGTTCCTAGTCCACGAGATAAAATTGAACCCCCTCCTGATTGGCTATCAGAAAAGTGCCCAACAGGGGTGAACTGGAATGGTGAACTCGCCGAGAGTGAGCGCTAGATAGAAAAACTCGCGGTTTCCAAAAAGAGAGGCATAGAGAGACTATGCTAAAGTGACCCACAGAAAGTGAGCACTGAAAGGGCAAGTGCAACGCTTATTAGAAAAGCGCAGGCCCCAGGTAGTTTGGAAGGAGGATTTCAGAAATGTGTTTCATTAATTAAGTACCGTAACAAGTATCTCAGAGATTTGCAAGGAGTACTTTTTGGCTCACAGACAGGCATATGAAAAGAACACCGCGCCAAAAGGCTTTAGACGTAGGAATCCATCGAAGGCAATCCTGGAATCCCGGCCCTCCAGGCTAGGTCAGAGTTCGGTGGATTAAAGATTGTAGATTGCAGATTCTACTTATCCTGACTGCTGATCATTGAGCTTTTTAATCTAAAATCTGAAATCGCTACCACTCCCCACTTCAACGGGAGCGTGCATGGGATCGTCGTGCAGGTGGGGGTTCCCGTAGATGCCGGGACCGGTCACAGAAAGTTTAGATAAAAAAGAACTGGCGCTTTTGAAACCGGCTGAAATGAGTCTACTTCCCTGGGAGAAATCGTAAGCTGGAACATCAAGGGGACAGGGGGCGGGTAGATAAATCACCGTAATGTTTCCATGCAATCCTGAAAGAAGACCAAAAGACTGGCGGTGCAACATGAGAGTCAGGAAATGAATTGCTCGCTCTATGGATCCTCGAGGGGACCTGGACAGTTTGCAGGGATAACCAGCATCGAATACGACCAGGGTACTACCACCCAGCATCTCCGCTTGGGCCAGAGGCACGTGGGCGACAATGCCGCCATCCACCAATTGACGGTTGTCCACGGTCACTGAAGGGAAAATCATCGGAATTGCTGTACTGGCAAGAACATTGCGCACCAGGTCGCCCTCTGACAGAATGGCAGGACTGCCTGAGAGAAACTCTGTGGCCACGATGGCGGTCGAAATGGCAAGATCTGAGTGAAGAGAAGGCAAATGTGTTCGGAGAATTCCGCGCAACCCTTCAGCAGACGCGAGAGCTCCCCTACCATTTAACAGGCCTAAAACATTCCTAATTCCGAAACGTCCGAAGACATCACTTGTCTTGAGATTGCCCCAGATGGTGGCAAGATTTTCCAAATGTGATTCGGTGAATCCCTGTCCAACAGAGGCTGCATTGACGGCACCGGCAGAGGTTCCCACTAGCAGATCGGGCTTTATGCCGGCCTCAAATACCGCCTTGAGCATGCCCACCTGCACTGAACCAAGGCTCGTACCTCCAGAAAAGACAAATGCCAATGGGCGAGGAAGAATCCCATTCAGTGGTTTACTTTTTCTAGTTTTCATACCTTCTCCATTTTCGCGCTCACCTCAGTGGAAGCCAGATATGATCTTGTTGTTGGCGGAGCTTTTGCCCTTTACCCCGTATGTACATACGTCGGGTGGAAAGTCTGAGTATTACAGAATGTTCGATTTGCAGATTAGGTAGTAAAGACAAGAAAGGTAGAATCAATGTTAGCCCCACCTCGCAAATCCTGGCCAGACTTGGTTTCACCTGATAAACTTTTTGATTAAACCTTGACGCGAGCTCATAGCCAGTAATAATTTGTAAAGCTTTCTAATCCGCACTATTATCCACCATATCGACAGGGGACTCACGCGGAAGGGAAGGGAAAAATGATGGAATTCCTATATCAGACTCTGGCAAAGATCGGTTACACCCATCCCATCCATCCGCCGGTTACCCATATTCCTGTGGGTATGGTGATTGGAGCCTTCTTATTTGCGCTGGTTGCCTGGTTGGTGAGGCATGAGCGCTTGGCAGTCACAGCCCGCCACTGCGTCTTACTAGGACTGATGGGGTTG
>JASFEM010000239.1:0-4359 GCA_050124835.1 Syntrophobacterales bacterium
TTAGGTTCGAGAAAACAAATCTTGTGGGAGCGGCATGCAGCCACCGCGGATATTACTCAATCGTGGCTAAAAACCACTCCCACCGGGTATTTTTTGACCAGAATGGTTTCTTGCTAACAGTCTTGAAAAGATTTTTAGTTTGAAAGGAGTAAGGATGAGTAAAACGGAGGAGCGGATAAAGGCCTTGGAGGTTGCCCTCAATAACGAGTCAAGGGAAAGGGATTTCTACCTTAAGCATGCTGAAAGAACCAGCAATTCTTTTGGTAAATTGATGTTTCAGTCCATAGCCAAGGATGAAGATGAGCACTACAAGAGAATTCAGGAGCTCCACACTAAGCTGCAAGAAGAGGGAAGATGGCCGGAGACCATACCTCTGAAGGTAAAGGGAACGGACATGAAGTCCATCCTGAAGAAAGTGGTCGAGTCTGTAGATACCTCAGCCACGGCCGATACTGATGACATGGAGGCGGTAAAAATTGCCATTGATTTTGAAACCAAGGGTGAAGCCTTCTACAGCAACCTACGCGACAGCGTTGAGGATCCCGTAGAAAAGGAATTCTACGGTGTGCTCGCCAACATGGAGAGAGAACACCGCCTTTCCCTGGAAGACACCCTAGATTATTTTAAAGACCCTGAAGGCTGGTACCGCATGAAGGAAAAGCATACCTTGGACGGTGGATAGAACTTTCCACAAGCTGCCACAGCAACTATTTTGACACAAAGCCACCCTTGGGGTGGCTTTCTAATTTGCTTCGCAGACTGGTTAAATAGAGGGCGCCTTTCATAGACTCACGAACTCGATGTGTCATTAAGGTAAATTGAGTTTTCGAATGGCTTCCACTAATTTCTATTAACCATCCAGAAGAACTTTTCGGGATCGTTCTTGCTTCAAGCGACTTCGGTGCTTTTTATCGTCGATCCGCTTCTGCTTGGCTGAAGGCGGAATTGCGGTTTTTCTCCGTACCGAATCTTTTTTCAGCGCATACTGTAACAATTCCACGAATCTTTCAATTGCCGTTTCCCTGTTCGCAGCCTGACTGCGAGTTTGCTGGGAGACGACCCGGAGAATGCCCTCCTTGCTGACTCGCGTTGGCAGTTTGTCCAAAATAGACCTTTTTTGGCTCGGAGTAAGACTAGGTGAGTTGGTGACGTCGAAACGGAGCGTGATGCGAGTGCTCACCTTGTTGACGTGTTGGCCTCCCGGGCCACTGCTGCGCGAGGCGGTAAATGTTAGCTCATCTTGTGGAATCGACAGTTGATCAGTTATCCGAATCATGGCTATAGCTTATCAGTTATGCACGTAACTGATAACCAAAATATTTCTAAATACGCCTATTGCTCTAATTCCGCACGAACGCTTGAAAGCTGAGCCATTCCCTCCGCTTACGCTCGGTCTGCTACCCTTGCGGGGGCAAATCCTTCGGACCGGAGGCAGTGGCAGCCCGAGCTGCGGATATTGCCAGCCTCTGCAGCAACATGCAGGACGGCCTAACCATTCAAGATTGCATAGGCTGACAACATACGCCGCTGCGGTAATACCTCAGCCCTCAAGCCCAACCTATGCGGAGTTGAATACATATGCGTTTTTCTAAATTAGCCGCAGACCCGCCCGCCTCGCCTTGCTCGCATGGCGGGCAGGCTCACGCAGACAGCCACAGACAAAGACTCCTTGTCCGCGAGGGGCGCGAAGAGACACTAAGGCTGATACATTGGTCGGTCTATGATCATAATGAATTGCACCTTGGCGTTAATTCGCGTTCTTGGCGGATAAAACCCAACTAATCTTATTCGGAAGGATTGCTCTGGCTGGCCTGGGCACGTATCAGCTCCGGTGTCAGCTCGTCCTGCTCGCTCCGCAATTGCAGAACCACAATGGCACCGATTACCAAAACTCCCCCAAGAATCTGCAGGATCTCAAAGGCTTCACCCAGAAAGAGGTAAGCCATGAAGCCGGCGGAAATGGGCTCCAGTGTGGCTGTGATTGAAGCACGAGTTGAACGGATGTAGTTGATACCGACGAAGTAGAGACCAAAGGGGATAGCGGTGCCCATTACGGCTATGTAAATGAGCCCAAGCCATTGAAAGAAAGTAAATCCGGCCCACAGGTACTGAAAAGGGGTATAGAAAATGTGCCATGAGATTGCGGAGAAAAAGAGGGCGTAAAATAAGACGGTCCAGGGGGAGTAACGATGCATGGCCCGCTCGCCTAACAGCGCATATGCCGCATAGCAGACGGCTGAAGCCAGACCCCATAAAATGCCCACGCGGTTGAGTTGGAGGAGGTGGAGATTGTACCCACCCACCACCAGGTAACAACCCACGAGTGACAGGCAGAGGGCGAGGAGCTTAAACACGGTAAGTCGCTCTCGCCAGAAGCAGATTGAGTAGAAGGCTACTAAAATCGGGGCCATGTACTGAAGCAGGATTGCTGCGGCCACATTGATTTTGCTGATGGCGGTAAAATAGGTGAGCTGTACCAGGGCCATGACTACGCTACCCAGCAGGATGAGAAAGCCGAGGTCCCTGCGTTGAATCCGAAAGAGATGTCTGGCACGAAGGACGAAAAACATGGCAAGCAGAAGAGATGCGAAGGTGGACCTGACCTGGACCACATCCAAAGGGGTAATTCCGCCCGCAAACAAGGCTTTTCCCACCGTTCCTGATGAGGCCCAAAATAAGGCTGCAGCTATGACGCAAAGATAACCTTTAGTAGTATTATTCGCCATGGCTCTCACTAAAGTCGGATCGGACATTGAAAGAAAAAAGTCGTTGAACCGTTCGCCGCGTCACCGCGTCGCCGTCTCTCCGTATCAACCCGCCACGCCCAGTGCCTAGTGCCTAGTGCCTAGTGCCTAGTGCCTAGTGCCTACTCTAACCCTTGGGGTGGCCCTTATATCACCCGTGATGCGGGTGGTCAATCTTCATTGGCGACACCATATTCGACATGCAAGTACCATCCTCGAGATTCCCAAAAGAGGGGTTCTTTGAATTTACTTTTCTCGGCTGGCACGATTCTGGCTACTTTACTCTTTCATGAAGAGAAATTTCGTGATTATCTGTGCGTCCCTGAGAAGGTTATCGCGGATGAGACCAAGACTGTCAATTTATTTGCTTCTGCTTGTTTTATTTAATAGCTGCGCAGCACCGAAAATCCCTGAGGAAGTGCTGCCGGACCGCGATCGATACCTTCGCTTACAAGCGCTGATAGACCGTATTGGCTCATTGCAGTTTCACCCGGCTGAAGAGGAAAGGATGTACCCATTCACTTTTGCGTTTCGCAAGGTTGAGGGAGGCAAGATTATCCGACAAGGGGAGGGCTTTGTCTTGCTTCATAAAACATTGTGGTGTCTGGTACAACACTGGCAGGACAAGCAAACAAATAAACCAGGCCATCGTATGTTAATCTTTGACCGAAGAGAGAGAAAGTTCGAGGCAGAGGTTCGGCGCTGGCCGGAGGGGAATTTGAAACAAAGATGGAATCACTGGACTTGTATCCGTGTTTCTGTCCCCGACGACGAGGAGCCGGGCCTATACCACTGTGAATATTACTACCCCGATGGTACCGAGCATGTGACTCGTAGTTTAAGAGAGAGGGATTTCTATGGGGCTTTTATGTGGAATGAGGACGGCTTGTTGGAAAGGATGACCCGCTTTTCGAACTCTTCTGTGCAATACCGCTATGAAGAACTAAAAGTGAAAAGGATTGAGTTTCGCAGAGGCGAAACCATGGTCACTTTTACAGAGTTTACTTATAAGTAAAGAATCCAGAATTTAGGAGTCAGTAGTCAGGAGTCATTTATGATTGGAATTGCAGATTATAGTTATCCTGTCTGCGAAACTCCGCGCCCTTAAATCTGAAATCTAAAATCTAAAATCCCTTCTGGCTCCTAGCTACTGGCTCCTAGATTCTAGCTACTGCCTTTTTAAGGTTTCTCATAGGTACGCCGGATTCGATCTAGTAAGGGTTTCATATCATACATGTAAGATTGTTTGCCCAAGCTTTCAAGTTTGCCCAACCACTTTTGCCGATAACCTTCCTGCCCTTTTCTAAACGATGCTGAGGTTTGCTGCCAAAAGGGATGTTCCATTTGGGTTTTCAACGCGTCCAACTCAAAGAGAATGGGAATCAGTCCCCTGAGCCTGACTTTGCTATTCTTTCCTGTGTCCACTCCCTCTAGGTAATTGAGTTTGCCTGTAGCCCAAAATTTAGCGTGGGCAGCTTCGTGCTGAACGACACTTTGGAAGTCGGGGTAACGATAAGCCGGATGGAACATCTTAGGCCCGAAGGTCATGCTGGAGGGATAACCCCTCCCAATTGCGAGGGCATGACTGGTGGGGCGGTAGTCACCGGCCTCGTTT
>JASFEM010000240.1:0-4339 GCA_050124835.1 Syntrophobacterales bacterium
AGCGAGCGATTTTGATGGCATTCTCGACCGCCTCGGCCCCGCTGTTTATGAATAGGGCCTTTTTGGGGAAAGTCCCTGGTGTAACGCTACACAATTTTTCAGCCAGCTCCACGAGGTGTCCATACGGGACGACCATGAAGCAGGTGTGCGTGAATTTCTCTGCCTGATCTTTGATGGCTGCTACCACTTTAGGGTGAGAATGTCCCACATTCATCACCCCGATTCCCCCGGAGAAATCAATGAACTCATGGCCTTCCACGTCGTAGATCACGGCGCCTTTGGCTGCCTCCACATAATAAGGAGTCACACTGCCTTGTCCCTGAGGGACAACCTTCGCGCGCAGTTCTCGGAGATATTCATTGTTGGCAGGATTTTTCATTCGTCTCTCCTAGATTACATCTGGTTTGGTAGATGGGTAACCTATTGTCTACGCCAGCATAAAGCAACAGTCGGGCCAAGTGGCCATCATTTGACGAAATAAGTGTTATTTAAATAGGTTAACTATCAGAGCTGATTTCTCTTGGCAGGGATTGTGATGCAAATATGAATCAGTGAAGGTGTGAAAAATCTTTTAAAACCGGCATCTGACAAATGATACAAATATGTATCAAGTGAGAGCTAATCAAATATCAAATAATAGCAGCTAGATGTCAGCTTATCCGATTCACTAATGCATCGATATTGGAGAGAGGCCATGCTTTTTCATCTTGCGCACTACCGTAGGCTGGCTTATGCCCAAGTAACTCGCTACCTCCCTGGTGGATTTGCATCGCGCTATGGCGTTTTCTAGGATTTCTTTTTCGAAAGTGAGGAGTTCTTCAGTCAGATTCAACTTATGCCCTTTTTGGATGTCCGCCCTAGTCAATTTCTCCACCCCACTTTCAAGGGTTTTCAGAATAAATTCATCCAAAACCTCATTATCACTCATTACCACGGCCTTTTTCAGGAGGTTTTGAACTTCGCGCACGTTTCCCGAAAATGGATGGGTCTGGAGAACTTCCAGAGCCTTCGGGGAAATGCGTGTTCTCAGTTTATAAGCCCTGTTGTATTTGCGCAGAAAGTATTTGACTAACTCTAAGATATCTTCAGGTCGCTCGCGCAACGGAGGAATCCGGATGATGAAGGTATTGAGCCTATAAAACAGGTCCTGCCTGAATTTTCTCTTCTTGGTGAGGGTTTCCAGATCACGGTTGGTAGCGGCGATAATCGTGCAATCTACAATCTTCGGTTTTGTCCCCCCCACACGCATGATCTCATGGTCGTCCAGATATTTCAGTAGCTTGGCCTGAACCGAAAAGGGAAGGTCCCCAATCTCATCCAAAAACAGGGTCCCTTCTTGGGCAAGCTCAAAAAGGCCAACTTTTCCCTGCTCCCGGGCGCCCGTAAACGCCCCCTTCTCATAGCCGAAGAGTTCCGCCTCCAGAAGGCTTTCCGGCAAGGCTGGACAGTTAATCTGAATAAATGGATTCTTCTTCCGCTTGCTACTCTTGTGGATGAATTTGGCCAAAAGTCCCTTGCCGGTTCCAGATTCCCCCAGAATCAGGATATTGGATGCCCCGAGGTGGGCAAGTTTGAGCGCAGTTCTGAGTACCTGCCGCATCTTTTCACTTTCTGCGATAATTTCCTGTTTTTTCAGTTCTAACATGCTCAGTTCCGCCAATTCGTCTTTGAATTTTTCCTTAACCAGACGGGTCTCTTCTAGTTGTTCCCTGAAAGCGTTCAACTGAGTCATGTCTCGTTCATTGACCACCACCAGAAAAATACTCCCCTCCTCATCGAAGGCCGGTGTGCCAGTAACGAGCAGATGTCTTTCTGTTTTGTTCACATACTGGACAATACTGACCTGGCGCTTGGTCTCCAGTACTTCCAGGGTCACAGATCGATCGAACAGCCCGGCTGCAACAAGGTCGGCAACGTTCTTACTGATGATGTCTTGCGCCTTGATGCCGTTGAGTTTTTCCGAGGCCTCATTGATCTTGATAACAGTCCCTTCACCGTCGCAAACCCAGATGCCATCTGATGAAGACTTGAAAATGGTGTCAAGTTGTTTGTTCAAACATTTATAGGATTCCAGCTCTCGTGCAGCGCGCTCGAATTGTCGCATTCCCTGAAAGTTGCACACAGTTCCCAGCACCCGTCCATCTGACCGTATGGTACTGATATTAACCACCAGACTCACACTCTTGCCAAGAATGTGACGACCCAACTGTGGCTCCCCTGTTTCCAAACATTTAATAACCAGGGAACCAGTCATCGGAAGGATGTCGGGAATGTATGAACCGATGATTTTTTCTCTGTTAAACCCCAAGATTTTTTCGGCCTCTTTGTTAACGAAAGATATATAGCCGCTAGCATCCGTGGCGATGACACCGTCACTGGCAGCATTGATGATTTGCTCAAGGGTCAGTTGTTCTTCCATTGCAACCTCAATGGCTATTTCTTTAGGTGAATTTTGGGCGTTAAAGCTCGTTAAGAAGCAAACTGGTTTTCGGCACTCTCGCTTCTCGATCCTAGTCAACAAGATAATAGATACCCATGGCCTTAAGCCCAATTGTCGTCAGCCTGATTAACACTATTATTGCAATGTGTTATATCAATTTTTTTTCATAACAGCTCAGAAGGAAATCTGCGATCTCTCTAGGGTGAACTGGAACGGAAAATTAGAGCTAGTTTCAGGTTAGGTTAACGAGGTGACTCATGTCAAGCAAAAGGCGCGACTGTAGAATGACCTGGGAAGATCGAAAGGACGGGGCAAAATGTGAATAATGATGGGACAGGTAAGCCCCTACGCAGTCAGTAGGTCGGTAGAAATAACATCCCGCAGTCCGGCATCGTTCCTAATAAACCTGGTACAAAATGTCGAGTTGGATCAGTGATGAGAGAAAGTAAATGTATCTTGCCAAGATGTTAAATCAGATAAGAGTCTAGGTATGAAATACGTAAAGGTACCCACCTTATTTTTTTTGATTGTGGACTAACGCTTGAAGTCTTTGCGTCAATGCTTAAATTGATTCGAGTGCCCTATGGGATGAACTGCCGCTTGACCGAATCCGCCAAGGCTGCAATTGAGGCGGATGCGAAGGGCGTGGCTTTCTAGTCTTTTTGTGTTCGAAAGGAGAAACAATATGAAGCACCTATTCACACTCTTTATGATACTGATTGTTTCAACCACTGCCAATGCCGCTGGAACGTTAGTTTCGTATGAGGTTAATGGTGAACCTTATGAGGGATATTTTATCAGCCCTTCTCCCAATGCCCCACTGGTACTGCTTATCCATGACTGGGACGGTCTGACTGATTATGAAGTGAAACGTGCCAACATGTTAGCTGATATGGGGTATGCGGTTTTTGCTGCAGACTTGTTTGGTGAAGGAGTTAGACCAACAGAGGTAAAGGATAAACGCCAGCACACCGGTGAATTGTATAAAGACCGCGATAAAATGCGCGCCTTGTTACAAGCCGCACTGGATACTGCAAGATCTAAAGGTGCCAATGTCCACAAAGCTGTGGCAATGGGATACTGCTTTGGTGGAGCTGCCGTACTTGAGTTCGCCAGGTCAGGGGCAGATTTGAAAGGCTTTGTCACCTTTCATGGCGGATTGAAAACACCTGCAGGTCAAGACTACTCCAAAACGAAGGGAAAATTGCTAATTCTGCATGGCACAGCAGATAAAAACATTACCATGGATCAGTTTGCCCAGCTTGCCATCGAGTTGGAGGAAAAAGGTATTTCACACGAAATGATTACCTACGGTGGAGCACCACATGCCTTTACGGTGTTTGGTGAGAAGCGGTATAGAAAAGAGGCTGATAAGAAATCATGGAAACGTTTCACGGAATTTCTTACCGAGACGCTTAATTGATAAACCAGCTGAGGTGTATTTCACAATGGCTAAAGTTGGCGTCATTCAAAACTATTCGCTCATTTAAACCTTGATGATGCCACTTGTGGGGGCATGTTTTCAAAGAGTGGGCTAATCTGACTCTTTTGACCTGCAACAAAAGTGATACGGAGACCTCCTTTGTTCCAGGATTTTGGTGTTGATCCTCCCGGTGTGAACTAAACATCTCTTGCCAGTAGTTATATTGGCTGATCAATCAGCTTTGGTGTAGATATGATCTACAGATGGTAGGCTTTCTTGGGGTCCTATTTGTTTACCGCTAGTAGCACACGATGTTTTATGGTGCGGGCCTAGCGATTTTAGTCGGTGTCGGGTTCGAAACATCAGGGTTGATAATTCCTCCTGAAGTACACATCGATAGCAGGCATCAAAGGTTTGCAGTTGTATCAAGGACGTGCATGATCTAGTAAGATCTGAAGCTACACTTCTGGAGAGAA
>JASFEM010000241.1:0-4275 GCA_050124835.1 Syntrophobacterales bacterium
CCCTTCAGATCCTCCGAGCTGGCAGCTCCAGATAGAACGTCCCGTGCCTGCTGGGCTAAATTGGACATAACATGCGCTGCAACGGCTTGTGCTGAAGACACCTGAAGGACTACGTTTTCCATCTTTACCAGGCTCTTGATCACACGGTCGTCGTACAGGTAATCGCCGCGCAGAAGAAGGGCGGAGCCTTCTTTGGGAATAGACTCCAGATTTTCAACGATCTCGGTGACACCAGCACGTTCCAGCACGCGTTCTAACCGCTGGCGAGACGAAAGTTCCCAGAGTCGCACTGCGCTTTCTTGAAAAATGTAAGCGTATATGGACACAATCCTGTTCCTCATTCAGTTTGAAGAATTCACGAGAAGCGTGATCGCGAAGGTACATGGCAAAAAATAACGTACTATTGTATATTGTCAATACGATTTCTGTAAAGCCCGCTGGACCACAGCTCAGTAACTGCAACCGTTGGAAACTTGGGGCTCACAACCATGCGAGATACATTCACGCTTGCCCACCTCTCAGACCTTCACTTATCTTCTCTGGAAGGCGTCGCGGCGCGGGACCTGCTGAATAAACGGGTGTACGGCTATCTGATGTGGCAACTGCGGAGACGTTCGGAGCACCGGGGCGAGGTGCTGGAAGCCCTGTTTCGAGACCTGCAGTCTACTAACCCGGATCACATAGCCATCACTGGAGATTTGACCCACCTCGGTCTGCCCATTGAGTTCCAAAAGGCAGCGCAATGGCTGCAGTCACTGGGTCCGCCATCGCAGATAACCGTCATACCTGGAAACCACGACAGCTATGTCAAGACTCCCTGGAACCGCACCTTTGCCTTCTGGGCGAGCTACATGGTCTCCGATTCAATGCAGCTCCTTGCAGGAGAGGGCTCAAATCCCAACGCCACCTTTCCCAGCTTGCGGGTGCGAGGCAAAACGGCGTTAATCGGAGTGTGCACGGCTCGACCCAGTGCTCCTTTTCTCGCCGTCGGCAGTGTCGGCCAACTACAATTGGAGAAGCTGGAAAAGATCCTCGCGGAGACAGGCCAACAACAGTTGTTACGGGTCGTGCTCATGCACCACCCACCCGTTAAGGGAACGGTGAGCTGGCGTAAGCGGCTCACAGACGGAGCCACATTCCGTTCGGTTTTAGCAAAGCATGGGGCAGAGCTGGTTTTACATGGTCACGCCCATCGTACTTCACTGACTCAGCTCCAGGTACCTGGGGGAATAACTCCTGCTGTGGGCGTGCCGTCAGCATCATCGCTGGGTCGCAGATTTAGGCGCCGTGCTCGGTACCATATTTACCATCTGTCTCACGACTCTCAGGAACGGGAGATACGACTCTCGGTGCGCTGCTATTCAACGGCAGAAGGTTGTTTTACTCTGGAGGGTGAAAGACAGTTGAGACTGCCACAGCCAGCCTTATGAAGTCAAAACACAAGTTGGAGTAATGGAGTGGTGGAGCACTGGAAAATATCAAATTCCAAGCACCAAATTCCAATGAAATCCCAAATTCCAATATCCAAAGACAAAGGGATGTTGGTTAAGGAACGCGTCGTATGAGCCAGAGGGCGACGATTAGGATGGCAGCCACGGGTGCCAATGTGGTGAACCCCGGATGTAGATTGAGCAGCAGTCCCAGACGGGCAATGATCTGATTGGCTAAATAGAACGCGAGACCGGCCATTGAGCCCATCATTATTCTCCTTCCTGCAGTCGACCCCCGAGGTGGCCCGAATACGAAGGGTAGTGAAAGAAGAACCATAGCGCCTGTGGTCAATGGTAGGGCCAGCTTCTGCCATAAAGCCAATTCATGGCGAGCGGCATTCTGACCCCTCTCGCGCAATGTCCGGACGAATGCAAGTAGATCGGAAGGTGAGAGGCTGTCTGGCGGAAGCTCAAGGATATTGACCTGTTTCTTATCCAGAAAAGATTCCAATGTCAGGCTGGGAAGGTGACGTGTGGTGATACCTTGTTCCCCAACAATTTTCTGCTCGATGTCCCTGAGCACCCATCGCTTGTCATCACTAATGTCCGCTTCCCGAGCGTGAGTAAAGACGCGAAGACGCCCCTGTGAATCACGCTCATATATATCGAGATCGACTGCGGTTTCGCCCCGAAGGGTCCTGCCAACCCGGATGAAAGAAGAACCATAGCGGGCCCAAAACCCCTGTTTGGTCACCAGGATTCCCGGCTCAGAGAGCGCCTGGGAGCGGCGCATCCGTCCGTCCTGCTCCATGGGAGGGACAACGAACTCTGCTAGCAGGCCAATAGCCAGCATCAGTAGCAGGGTGGTGGCTAGAACCGACCAGCAAATGCGTTGCACCGACAGACCGACAGCCCTCATGGCTGTAAGTTCATTGTTGTCGGCCAGCAGTCCCAGGGCAACGATACTACCCAGCAAAGCACTTACCGGCACCAGGTCCAGAATTCGCCGGGGCGTTGTCAGGGCGACAAACAAGACAGCGGTCTGAAGTTTGTATTGTCCGTCGCCGATGTCGTCCAGTTGTCCCACAAATTCAAGAAAGCTAAACAAAGAAACCAGTATCGCCAGGACAAGCAGAAAGCCCCATAGGAAACTGATACCCATGTAGCGGTCAAGGGTTCTCATAGATATTGCACCTGTGGAACAACTTCCAAAGCGGTAGCTGTCTATCAATTATGGACCGACCTGCTAGGCGGAAGATCTGCGCCAGTTGCGCCGCAATCGAAACGCCAGCGTCGGTTGAAACAACAGGGCCAGCAACAAACCGGCCAGTAAAACTTGAACCCACCAAATACCCGGTATTGAGCCCACGACGCCTTGTTCCACCCAGGTTTTGGCCATCGCGCTGATGTTGTAGTAGACAGCATAGACCAGAACAGCGGCAACCACCTTGGCATACTTGCCCTGGCGTGGGGACGCACGACTCAAAGGGACACCGAGCAGCGCAAGAAGAATGGTTGATAAAGGGGTGGAAAGCCGCCACTGTAGTTCCGCAATATCCTTGGACTTGTCCGAGCGCGCCAAATCCATAGTGGCGGCAGCTTTACGTTTGTACCCAATAGGCTCTATCTCCTCGGGTCGCAGGGGCAGCGTGGACTGCTCGAACTTCATCATGTAGCCCCGGTCTCCGTGGCGGGGAAATTCATAAAGGTACCCGTCCAAGATCACCATTATTTCTTTTCCGCTCTTTTCATCCACAGCCTGATAGGCTTCCTTTGCGTAGATAACTTGCACCCGATCGCCACGCTCTCTTTGTATAAAAACCCCCTCCGCTCGACTCCGTTGGTGGTCAATTTCATCCGCATAAATAATGCGATCTCCCTGCGCAATTTCGTAAAAATTGTCGGCCTCCCATCGACTGATATCCAGTTCAGCCTGCGCTTGAGCCTTCACCCTGTAATTTGCCTGGTACGCCCATGGACGAACGTAAAGCGATAAACTTGCAACTATAGCCGCCACCACCAGGGACAATCTGAAGACCGCCTTCAATACCCGGGTGAGACCAACACCACTGGCGTGCAAGGCTGTCATCTCTGAGTCCGTGTAAAGCCGCCCCAAAGCAATTACAACAGACAGGTAGAGCGTCGTGGGCAGCAGAACTTCCAGGGCGATCACGATTTTAAGCAGGACCAGGGATATGACCGTCCCCCCAGAAAGCAGACCGCTTACAGCATCAGCCAGGTAGCGAGCTGCGCTGTAGCTGGCAAAAATGACCACCAAGACGGTGCATATCACCACAAGCGGCTTGACTATTTCTCGAATTAGATAGCGGTCTATGATCAAAGTATCTGCCCTACAGAATTTTGCCGGTCTTGCTGCTTTCGTAAGTTAATTACCATATAACATTCGGAGACCACTTGCACTGCCAAGCCGACAGAAAAAATTTTCGAACAAAACCTTGAAACTGTTCTGTCCGCTTGAAAGGTACCGACGATCTCGTCCGTAAATGATATGAGGTTTATTAGCAGAGATCAATCCTGAAGCGCGCCAAGTTTCGCTTTTCCTTGATTGTGGTCTGCGGAAGTGCGTCGCATTCGGTTACTTAACTAGCGGTTGACTCAGCAGACTGCCACATTCGTGGCACGACCTCAACTTTCCTTTTATTGCTTGAAATTCCATACTCAAATTACTCTTGTTTTGAGCCAGAGCTTTTTCTGTGTCCAACCGTAAGGAGCTTCCCCGTTTCACTCCGGTAAGCCTCCCCATTTTGCTTGACAGTCAACATATCATTTTCTATTTTGTCAACAACTGTGAGAATGAATGGTGTTTTCCTTATTGGACACGCGT
>JASFEM010000242.1:0-4271 GCA_050124835.1 Syntrophobacterales bacterium
GGCTGCGGATGTCCAGGCGTTCGGCATTGATCCCAGTGCGACTGCTATCCTTTATGCGGGCACTGATGCCGATGGAGTATATAAAAGTGCTAATAGAGGTGGTAGCTTTTTTGAGAGGAATACCGGCTTAACCAGCACCGATGTCCAAGCCTTGGCGATAGATCCTATCACAACGAGCACACTTTACGTCGGCACCAAAGATGGCAAAGTGTTCGAGAGTAATAATAGTGCCACTAGCTGGGCTGACAATTCTGGTCTGGCCGGTTCCAGCGTGCAAGCTTTAGCGATAGATCCTGATGATCCTGACATAATTTACGTGGGCACCAATCAGGAGGGAGTGCAAAAGAGCGTCAATGGCGGAGCCAATTTTAATCCTAGCAGCTTAGGTCTAGGGGCCACCCCTAATGTGCAAGCCTTGGCAATAGACCCTTCCGCTACAGCAGATCCTCTTACTATAAGGACGCTTTATGCTGGTACGGATACAGCAGTATTTAAGAGTACAGATAGCGCGGCCAACTGGAATATAACCGCTTTATCTGGCGTTAATGTTCAAGCCCTGGCCATAAACCCTGACACTCCGGCTACTCTTTATGCCGGCACTCGTGGTGCAGGGGTGTACAGGAGCGAGGATAGTGGCGCCACCTGGACTCAGATCAATGTCGGCCTGGGAACATTTCTGAATGTTCAAGCCCTGGCCGTTGATCCTGCCAGGCCTGCCACCGTTTACGCAGGCACCGAAGGGGGCGGAGTATTCCAAAGCACGGACGGCGGGGATAATTGGACAGCCATCGACACAGTCCTTTCCGACTCAAACATTTTAGTTCTCGCAATAGACCCTAGCAACACCACTAGAATCTACGCCGGTTCGAGTGGTGAGGGGTTGTTCTTGATAGTCACCACGGCAGATCCTCGTGATGACGATGGGGGCGGTGGCTGTTTTATCGCTATGACGGCCTATGGGTCCCCTGTGGAGCCACATGTCCAGTTGCTGCGCGATTTTCGTGACCGCTTCCTTCTCGAAAATGATATTGGCAAGAGTTTCGTGAATCTCTACTATACCTACTCGCCGCCCATTGCTGATTATATTGCCGACCATGACGCATTGCGCCTGGTAGTGCGCTGGAGCTTGTTACCTGTTGTGGGACTGAGCTGGTTGGCCTTACATCTTGGTCTAGACGCCACCCTCACCCTCATCTTCATGATGCTGATTATGATCTGTGCGACTGCACCGCTCCTCATTCGCGTACGCAAATAGTGAGCAAGGTTTTGTCTTAGGGTGGCTTACTCACCTACAGAATAGAAATATAGAATTAGGGAGGATTTTCCCATGGAATGCCCATTTTGCGGCAAGATTGACACTGGGGTTATCGATTCAAGGCCGACCAAGGAAAGAGTCGCGATTCGTCGCCGCCGACAATGTTTGGCTTGCGCTGGTCGGTTTACTACCTATGAATCTACACCAGAGCAACTGATGTTGCTCTTGATGAGGCAATATGCGGGAAGAAGCGCGAGCGCAAGGAGTCCAGAAGCGGTATTGTCCTTTATGTCTAGTGCTCTCAGGAGTTTGTCCGAGGAGATCGAAAAACTCGTAGTAGAGGTGGATAAACCTGGACCACCGAAGAAAGCCAAAAAAGCCGGAAAGAAGCTTGCAGCCAAGCGCGTACCCAAGAAAAAAGCCCCGGCGAGGAGAAAAGTTGCTGCCACGAAACCGAAAAAAGTCGCGGCGAAAAAAGAAAAAAAGATGACTGATACGGCCCAGGTTTTAAAAGTCATCAAGGGTCACAAGAAGGGCGCAAACATCCAAAAGCTGAAACAGAGAACGGGCTTCGCTGACAGCAAGATCAGGGCTATTGTCCAAAGGGCCTATAAACGGGGCAGGATCAAAAGGCTAGGTAGAGGCGTTTATGTGATGGCATAGAACTGATCACATCCCACATCTGTCTTTCTAGAATATTACCCTCACCCCTCCCAAATCTTGGATCGAGAAAGTGTGCTTTTCTTCAGGGGCTCCTATAAAGATATTGTTGGTGGGCACCTGGAATTCATCGGAGACAGCTTGAATAATCTCCGGACCAAATTTGCCCTCACGGGATACCAATTTCACCCTGAGCGATGGAAAAATTTCCTCTAGCGCATCCAGACTCTGTTTGATGGCTTCCTCTTCACTCACTCCCGGGTTTGGATAGAGGTGAAAAACCACCACCGACCGGCTTGATTCGTTGTTGACGATATACTCGAAGGCAGTATGTAAGCGGCGCAGGCTGCCTCCTCTGGCGAAGAGAACGACCCGCTGTTCGGTTATGGCGGTAATCTGGTCTATCACAATGGTGCGCCAAATCAGAAACTTGGACATGACATTATTCAATACCTGTAAAATTGCTTTTAGGATGGGGATTCGAAGGTACATGAGTACCACCAAACAAACCGTGGGGATGAAATACTGCAGGAAGTAGAGCAGGTTCTTGTGATCGATAAAAACGTTACCAACCATGCCCAAGGTGGTGGCCGCTATGGCAAGGATTATGGTAAGCCAGCCTGCACGATATGTTCGCTTAAGTTCCTTGCGTCTCGTCTTGAGAAGGATGTCGCCCAGACCGAAGAGAGTCATAACCCCCAGAAAGGAAATCGTGTAAACTCCGGCCAGTGAGAGAAGGCTTCCTTTGGTTACGAGAAGGATGGAGGAACAGAGTAAAAAGAAGGCGATAATAATCCGGTGACTCGTGTCTCGTCGGCTCTTTTTTAAAAAAAATTGCGGCAAGACTTGATCCAGCGACATCCTATGCACCAGTCCGGTCACCCCCACATAGCTCGTCAGCACCGCACCCGAAAGCACCGCGGTGGCATCCAAGACTATGACCAGCTTGAAGGTCTGTCCTCCCATCATGTGGGCCATTTCCGACAACAAATAGTCTTTGTGTCCGACAATCTCGGCCAGTGGTAGAAGGTTAAGGGAGAGGATGGAGGTGAGTGGATTAAATATGGCCACGGCTATCAGCATGTTACGCAGGGTTTTGCGAAAAACCCCAACATCCTGCTCCTCCACAAAGTTGGCCGAGCTTTCGAAGCCGCTTATGCCGAGCAGGGCCGCTGAAAAACCCAAGGAAATGGCAATGAGCAGCTCTTTCCCCGCTGGTAGGGTGCTGATGTTTGCCTTGAGGATGCTAAAATCGGTGGGCAGGCTGATGAATCCCAGGACGCAAAAAACAGTCAGGGTGGTTATGTGAAAGATGAAAATCGTCAAGGCCACCACGGCGGACTCGGTGATACCGATGATAGCCAGGGTGGCAAAGAGCCCGAGGATAAAAATGGTGCCCTCCATAACGCCAAGGGAGGGGAAAATGGTGTGCAGATACTCAGCAGCCGTCTTGGATGAAATTACCGCAGTAGCAATGTAGGAGAGGATGGTCATGCAGGCTGCAAGGGCGGCGGCAAACTTGGAGGTGCAGTTGAGCAAGCAATTATAAGTGCCGCCGTTCAACGGCAGTGCTTCAACAACCTCGGTGTAGACTTTCTTATAGAGATAGAGCACCCCGATGACCATGAGCAAGACCACCGGGGCCAGTACGCCAGCGTAAACGGCTGCAATGGCAGAGACATAGAGGCAGGAGGATGTGATGTCATTGCCACAGATTCCAGTCGCAAGCCACTGACCCAATCTTTTCTTTGGCCCAGGTCTAAAGAAAAGCTCTTTGGGTGTTGGCTCATGGCTACGCGCCATTTGCTTGCTGTTTTCCAAGGCTCCTGTTGCCCCCTTGCAGAGCGCTTAAATTACATGACCGCGTATCCTATAATAACTTTCCCTAACTGTCCAGTGGTCCGGCTTGCGTTCAATGATACAAGCCTTATCTGGTCACCTCTCCAACTGATGATGGTTACCCACTGTTAACAACATAATTTTACTTCTTGACACTATCTTTTGAAAGGTAAACTAAGTTTATCGCATCATAAACTAAGGATCAGATGCGGATTCCCTGCAATCATTGGGCCAGCTGCCAGTCAACCGCTTTGCATTCCACAATTATTATATTGTAATTTAAGGGTGTTATGGGTTAGGGTAAAGGCGGATTCCGAAATTACTTCTCAACTGGCTTAGGTAGAATGAGATCGCCAGCACGCCCTCAGCTAAGCAGTTTCCTCAAAAAATGGCGGTTGGAAGAGCACCTCACTCTCTATCTGCTCGCCATTGTAGTCGGTATACTTGGGGGCTATGGGGCAATTCTGTTCAGATTGCTCATAAAAGGCTCGCAATTCATCTTCTACCAAAACTCCAA
>JASFEM010000243.1:0-4212 GCA_050124835.1 Syntrophobacterales bacterium
TACCCTCTGTGTTGGCGATTATCATTGTGGTGACACCAACTACTTGGCCGTTACGATCAATTAAAGGACCACCGCTATTACCCGGGTTAATGGGAGCATCGGTTTGAATATATCGCCTGCCTGCATGCCTTCGAAAACCCGAAACGATACCTGACGTTACGCTATATTGCAGCCCGATTGGATGACCGACGGTGTAGACGGGATCACCTTGTCTTAACCGACTTGATCTGCCAGTTTCAATAAATGGGCAATCCGATCTATCAAGCTCCAGCAAAGCAAGATCGTATCTGTCACTCAACTGAGCAATGCTGGCAGAGTGTTGGCTGTCGTCAATTAGCGTTACGTTGAACACAGACGTACCGGCTTCGTATTCTATCCTCTCCAAGGCTGAAACAAGAGCTTCATACCTATCCTTCGCTTCGCTCAACCGCTGCTTCCTGAGCTCTATGAACTTTTCAATTCCCTCCCGATAACTCCTGTCTGAGACATTATTCAGTTGCTCTTCTGCTCTGGCAATTTCCCGTCGTTCAATTTCAATGATTGTCTTCAAACGACTTTGCTCGGTTTTCATCAGTTCGAATGTTTTGGAATCCAGTTCTACTACGTGCCGATTGGTAATGACGTGACAGCCACTGTCGACAAAGAATCCCGAGCCTGAACCCCAGGAGGTTTCTATAAGAACAGTAGCATTGGAAGCTCTTTGGATATCATTGCTTGTGGTATGGGCCCGCCGAGAAGTTTTTGCTATTCCATCATGCAATTGCTCTTTTTCAACAGTTTCCACCAGCACGGGTATTTGATTGGGTAGGTCGTTGTTTTTAGATGCTTTGTTGTGTGAATAGTGGAAAAATCCGTATACAGCCAGGCAGGCGAGAATCCCCAATGCCACACCGACCAAACCGTACGACGGACCTTTGCTTTTTGGAGATCCCATCCGCTTGCTAATCTGAATTGGCGTGGACTCCTCCTCAGCCTCTATTCTCGCCTGAATCTGCCTGTATTTCTCAAAGATGATTCCGCAGGATTCACACTCGAAGGTGTTTTCCTGCTCGTGACCGCATTTAGGGCACTTCATGGGTCTTCCTATTGACAAAGAATAAGTTGTTTAACCACTGCCCCGTGCGTGGCCATTCCTGACCCAGATCTGATCTGCAATGGGCGTGCCAGGATCTTTGATTTGGGATTGTGGATTTCGGATTTAGGAATTGAGGAATTAATGGTCGAGTAGAAAATTTTTGGGCAGGGTTACTGTAAATGCCATGTAATCCTTTGCTTGTGAAAAAGTAAGAACTCCGTCCATGTCTTTGAGGAGACGATAGCAAAGCGGCAGTCCGACACTTTCACCTTCGTCAGCAAAAGGCATAAAGAGCTGTTCAGGATGTTTGACATGCAGTCCTGGTGCTTGGTTACGAATCTCTGCGAGAATATCCTGCTCCGTTTCCCACGTCTTTATAACCATATTGCCACCCTTGGCCATGGACTCGGCCGCTTTACGAATCAAGTTGATAAAGATCTGCTTCAATATATCCGGGTCCGCGCGAGCTTGTGAAAGTTCTGGATCAAGATCTAATCGGCAGATCACCTTCCTTCGTTCCAGTTCAGGTAACAGAAGCTCCTTGCAATCACCGACAATAGTGTTGATGGAACACTCCTGAAAGCGGACCTCGACCGGTTTTAAGTAATCCTCTATGCGGGACAGAATCCTCTCCAACCGTTCCGATTCGCGAAGGATAATCTCACATTCAGTTAAATTTGGGAATTTTTGGCTGAGACGTCTGGCAAAACCGCCGATAGAGACAAGAGGATTGCGAATCTCGTGGGCCACCTCACCTGCGATGGCTCCCAAAGTCTCAAGTTTCTCTTTCTGGGTGAGAATCCTCTCTAGCCTCCTGCGCTCGTCTATCTCGCTTTTGAGCCTTTCGTTGGCCTCCACCAGTTCCCGCGTACGCTCTTTAACTCGTTGTTCCAGCTCACCATGAGCCCTTCGCAGAGCCGCCTCTGCACTTTCTTGCTCGACCCGCCCTCTCAGGGCAATTATGCCAAAGGATAGATCACCGGCCAGTTCTCCGAGAAGATGGACCTCTCCCGGAGCAAATGCATCTGGTTTCGATGCGTATATGTTTAAGGCTCCAAACGTTTCCCCCCGGCTTGTCAGAGGGAGAGCAACGGATGATGCAAAGCCGCGCTTGAGTGCTTCAGCTCTCCAGGGTGCAAAACTGGGATCATTCAGAATGTCTTTAGCAATGCTCGGTTCACCACTACGTATGGCCCTGCCCGTAGGGCCGCGACCCCTTTCACGATCAGCCCAGGTAATGTGAAGACTTTCGAGGTAGCCCTCCTCATATCCCGCCTGCGCCACCGGGCTTACGGTCTTCTTCTGGTCTTTTTCTCTGAATCCAACCCATGCCAGCTTGTATCCACCCTCCTCCACGATGATCCGGCATATACTAGCCAGCAGGCTCGCCTCGTTCTCGGCGTGAATCAGAGCATGGTTGCAAGCACCTAGCATCTTCAGCGATCGATTAGCGCTCTGCAGTTCTTCTTCCAGCTGCTTGCGCCTGGTGATGTCGCGGTTGCTGGCGCGTCTGCCTAGATAGCTCTGATCCTTACCGTAAACCGGTTGGCAAAAGTGACTGATCCAACGTTCCTCACCGCTTCGGGTAATTATCCGAAAATCAACATGCAGCACCTGGGCGTTTTCCAAGCCTTCTTCCAGGTGTCTACAAACTGCGTCGTGGTCTTCTGGATGTATTATTTTGCTGAGAAATTTTGGATCCTTGTGGAATTCATTCACCGAGTAACCGGTAACGCGCTGGCAAGCTGGCGACACATAAACGTATTTACCGTCCGGGGCGAGCCAATATTCCCAGTCATAGGTAAAATCGGCCACCAGGCGAAATAGTTCTTCACTTTCCCGCAGTGCTTTCTCGGACTGTTCACGGTGTTTTTGCGAGAGCTCCAATTCGTGAAGTCTTTCCCGCAATTCCTGGATTTCCTCTATCAGCTGTTTTTTGGTCTTGTGCGTGTTTTTCATTTTTTTTTAGATTTGTGGAATAACGAATCTGCACTCATTGCCTTTTCCCAAGTCCAATCTGTACGGGAAGACTGCAGCGCTGGGGGAGCGAACAACTAATAACGGTGAAGGAGCACCATTACAGAGCGAATTATATTAAGAATAGGGAATATGGATCGACCTGGCAATACAAAAGATGATTTACGGAAAAAAGCCGACGTCCCTCTTTCTTGCCTTGCGAAGGTTTAGTCAGTAGTTGGTAATAACCACTAGGCACCAAAGAATAAGTATTTGAGAGCTGACAACTTTATAAACGTTATGCATTCCACCAATTATGACAAATGACAGCGAAGCGGAACTGGGGACCCGCTTGCGGGGTCGACACTTGCCCGATCACTTTTTTACATAGAACGACCTGCTATATTTGATTGCCCTTGGCTACAACCGGGTATAAAATAATCTCTAACAGCTCCCAATCGACTCTTTAGGTGCTCCTACGCGACCCACAATCTTGGTGCATTCCGCTTTCGTTGTATTTCCTTATCTTCTGAATGACCTGGTGGACGAGGGGATCTGGCGGCAAGAAAAGCTCTAGCATCTAGGAGACTTCCACGTGCAAATAGCGAACAAGACGAAACACATAAGAACAACTATGACCTGCGTTCTAACACTTATCCTGCTGTTAGTGAATCCTGTTTATGGCGATGATGCAAACGACTACGTCAAACTTGCGCTAGAAAGCTCGACTGCGAAAAAGAAGATCCAGCATCTCAGCAAGGCTATCGAGTTGGATCCAAATCTGGCCTCTGCCTACGAAAAAAGGGGTATGCTTTATTATTTTCAGGAAAAATACGACAAAGTCATCCAGGACTTCGAAAGCTACACGAGACTCAGACCCGAGGATGCCGAGGGTTATCGGATGCTTGGGATGAGCTACCTCTACAACGAATCTTATGACGCCGCTATAGCCAACTTCACTCACGCATTAAAGGTGGACCCTAATCTGATTAAGGCACTTTGTTACCGTGCCGAAGCGTACCGTTTGAGTGGTAAAGATGAGGCAGCGGTTCGCGATTCCACAGAGGTAATCCAGCGGGGAAAAGAAGGTCGCGTCGTTGCTGACGCTTATATCACTAGGGCCAAAGTTTTTCGAAAGATTGGTCACCAAGAACAAGCGGTTGCTGACATCAGAGCCGCTC
>JASFEM010000244.1:0-4191 GCA_050124835.1 Syntrophobacterales bacterium
CCCCCTTTGAAGCCTCTGGCCCAGTTGGCAAGCCCTGGATCGAAGCAGATCTGAATAATATCCTCTGCAATGACACCGGCAGCAGTTAAAGCGCGCGCCACCATTTCCGTCCAGATCCCCAAGTCTTTGTTGGTGTAACCGCTAACCGTGGGGTTACTTCCAGTTCCGGTGGCGGTGTGGATGCGCACAATATCCCTGAGCGGTACAGCAAACAGACCATACGGGTAATTCTTGCTCAGATCCTCCCGGCTGGTCAGCGGCAGCATGGCCAAATCATCCAGGGACTTGACCGCCGAGGGGTCCACACAGGCTTCTCCCAGGCAATTGTGGTAAAAAGGGACATTCTTGTTGGCCCGGTTAAGGGTAGATTGCAAGCGCTCCAGTTGAAGCTGCGCCAGGTCATCCCGATCTTGACATTCAGTTTCCCGGTTCCAGATTTGCACCTTTACGACCTTCCTTCCGTAAATTCGCGATAATCCCTTCCCAAATAAGCCCTCTTGACGTCATGATCCTCCAGGAGCTCTGAACCGGTTCCCTGGAGAATGATTTTGCCGGTTTCCAGCACGTAACCTCGTTCGGCAATCTTCAGAGCGGCCCGGGCGTTCTGTTCCACAATGAGGATGGTCAGCCCCTCGTCCCGCAATTGCCCAATGGTACGGAAGATGTCGGCGACCACCCGGGGTGCCAAGCCCATTGAGGGCTCGTCCAAAAGCAGCAGCTTGGGACGGGACATGAGCGCCCGGCTAATGGCAAGCATCTGCTGTTCTCCGCCTGAAAGCGTGCCGGAAACCTGCTGCTTCCGTTCAGCTAAAATGGGGAACAGAGAAAAGACCATATCCAGGTCCTTGTGGATATACCGCTTATCCCGCCGGCCATGGCGCAGATATGCACCGAGTTCGAGGTTTTCCAGCACAGTCAACGGGTGGAAAATCTGCCTACCTTCGGGAACCTGACAGATGCCCATACGAACGATCGCCTCCGGCGGCTCGCCATTGATCCGCTCACCCTGAAAAAAAACCTCCCCCTGCCACGAGGAAATGAGCCCGGAGATGGTGTTGAGTATGGTGCTTTTCCCGGCGCCGTTGGCGCCAATCAAGGTGACGATCTCGCCCGGCTTCACTGAAAGGGAGACGTTGTCCAGGACCCGAATCCGGCCATAGAATGTTTGCAGATTGCGAATCTTAAGCAAGAGGTTCATCTCCTAGATAGGCAGCTATGACTAAGGGGTCCTCCTGGATTTCCCGGGGAGTGCCCTCCGCCAGAGTACTGCCATAGTCCATCACCAATATTTCGTCGCAGATTTCCATGGTAAGGCTCATGTCATGTTCCACCAGCACCACGGTGATTCCGGCATCACGGATTCGACAAATCAATTGACCCAGTTCGCGGGTCTCCGCCGCGTTTAGCCCTGAAGCCGGCTCGTCCAGCAATATCAAGCGGGGGTCGGTCGCCAGGGCCCTGCCGATTTCAAGCACCCGTTGCAATCCAAATGGCAGAGAGGAACTGGAACTATCAGCACGCTCGACCAGGCCAACGAAGTCCAGGATTTCCAGGGCCTTTTCTCGGATTTTCCCTTCTTCTCTCCGGGCCCGGGACAGACGAAAGGCGGCACCGACGAAACCGACCCTGGTTCTCGGGTGTCGGCCCACCATGACATTTTCCAACACACTCATCCGGTCAAAGAGTTCCACATTTTGAAATGTCCTCGCAATGCCACGCTCGGCCACCTGGTGAGGCACCAAGCTGCTCAGGCTGTGACCGTTGAAGTGGATCGAGCCTGAGTCTGCTGGATAAAAGCAGGTGATCAGGTTGAATAGGGTTGTCTTACCGGCGCCATTGGGGCCGATGATCCCCTTTATCTGTCCCGGTTGAACCGAAAAGCTCACCTGCCGGACCGCATGTATGCCGCCAAAGGACTTGGAGAGTTCGTCAGTTTTTAGAAGTGTTACTTCAGTCATCTTTTAGGATTGTCTTGTCTTCACGTAATGCTTTTCGTACCGCTTTCAAGTCTCAGCCGTTCAGGATCAAACCTTTCTGCCGTTGATAGCGGTATTTTTCCCAGGCGTCCAGTGCACCCCTGGTCAGCCCCTGTGGCAGAAAGATCATGACCACCATGAGGATCAGTCCGAAAAGTACGATATCGTAGTCGTGAAAAGCGGTCAGCAACTCGGGAAGTACGGTAAGGGTAGCGGCACCGAACACTGCGCCCCAGATACTGGCCATACCGCCCACCACAACCATGGTCACCAACTTTATGGAAAACATGAAATCAAAAGAACTGGGGCTGATAAACGTAATAAAGTGGGCATAGAGACTGCCAGCCACCGAAGCATAGACTGCACTGATAACAAACACCCAGATCTTCAGTTTAGCTGTGGAAATACCAGAAGCCCTCGCCGCCGCTTCACTATCGTGAATGGCGCGCAACGCCCTGCCGACCCTGGAGTCAACGATGTTGAGGCTTATAGCTATTGCCGCCAATGTGGCTCCCCAAACGAGATAATAATACGTTCCCGGTTCATCGAGAGTTATGCCACCTATGCTGAGAACCGGGATGCCAACCAGGCCGGAAGGCCCACCGGTGAGCCAGACCAGTTCCTTGAAACAGATATAGACGATGATGCCGAAACCGAGAGTAGCCATGGCCAGGTAGTACCCGGTGAGTTTGAGCGTCGGCACTCCCACCACCAAGGCCACCGCCACGGTGACGGCAACGGCCGCCACCATGGCCGGCCACGGAGACACCTGATAGGTAGCGCTGAGAATTCCGGAGGTGTAGGCTCCAAGTCCGAAGAAAGCGGCATGACCCAGACTTATCTGGCCGGCATACCCCATCAGCAGGTTGAGCCCAACTACCAGCAAGGTGTGAATGCCGATGAAGATCATCACATTGAGGTAGTAGCGACTCGTTACCATGAGAGGCAAAAGCGCCAGCAGCAAGCCGAAGCTACCAACCTGGAACCATTTGTATTTAAGAAGACGAGTCAATTTAGTCATTTGTCATTGGTCACTTGTCATTGGCCATTTGGCTCCGCTGTTATTCACAAACATTCATTGGTACGACCTAATAACCCAATGACTTAATGACAGCGAAGCGTAGTGACCTAAGTTTGCCTCGCGCCTTGTGCCCTTTGCCATCTCTTCCCTCAAAATCGTTTTATTTCCTTCGGCCCGAGGAGACCGCTTGGCCTGAGGAAAAGCACCAGAAGCAAGACGAAGAATGCAATGGCATCTTTGAATCCCGAGCTGATGAGGCCGGCACCGAGAGCCTCCAGCACTCCCAGGAGAAAGCCGCCAAGGATGGATCCAGGGCTGCTACCCAAGCCGCCCAAGACCGCAGCGCAAAAGCCTTTGAGCCCGAGCATGGTTCCCACATCGTAGCCGCACAAGGTGATGGGAACGATGACGATACCCGCAGCAGCCCCAATGGCTGCACTCAGAGCGAAGGAGACCAGGACCATGCGGTTGACGCTGATCCCCACCAAACTGGCCGCCCTGCGGTTGAAGGCACAGGCGCGCATGGCCTTTCCAGTTATGGTGTGTTTATAGAAAAACTGCAGACCAGCCATGACGACTACGGTTACGCCAAGAACCCAGAGACTCTGAGGCACCAAAGTAGCACCCCCCAAATGGATCGGCGATGTACCACTAAAAGGTCTTAGACCAAGGGCATCCTTACCCCATATCATCATGGCTACGCCTCGGAGAAAGATTGAGGCTCCCACGGTAATAATGATGAGGGTGACAGGGTTTGAACTCTTGACGGGGCGAATGGTGAACCGTTCCAGAATTGCGCCCACCAGGGTCACTGCCAGGACCGCCAATATAAAACTCAGGCCAAGGGGGAGATTACCACTACTATCCAAGGCGATCACCGCCATACCCCCAAGCATGACAAACTCGCCCTGGGCGAAGTTGATCACCTCGGTGGCATTGTAGATAATGGTAAAACCGAGGGCGATCACCGCATATATGGCACCATTGGTGATGCCGGAAATCACGTACTGGAGAATCTGGTTACTCAGGTCCATTGTCAGTAGTCATTGGTTATTGGTCAGTGGTCAGTGGTCAGTGGTCAGTGGTCATTAGTAAACTGTTGTGTTTTAGCACCAAGAAAAAGAAGAACACGAAGATAATAGATATGGGTGTGGAGATTAATCTTGTTTAATGTGGGATGGCTCCCCTTAGCTA
>JASFEM010000245.1:0-4184 GCA_050124835.1 Syntrophobacterales bacterium
TAGACTACACCCAGCCGTATCGGTTTGAGTGATTCATAATCACCCGTGCCCAAGCCGGCGGCTTCCGCTTTGGCGATATAGGGCAGTTCAGCCGAGGTCTTGCCCAACAAGGTAGCTCCGAAAGCATCAGCGGCCACTTGATCGGTGCTCACGATCATGGTGTTCGTCTGTTTTAAATCGGCCAGCGAACCGCCGGTGGGACCATTGGTCATCATGGTTGTAGTGCCGTCGAGGACAACCAGAGTGGGCCTGACCATCATAGCCAATTCTTTGATAATGGTATGGATATCCTGATGGAAAATGTTGCGTCTGCCGCCCAAGAGGCCATACCAGTTCTTCATGGACATGGAAGCGCCGCTGCGATGGTGATCCTTTACCGGTGCGACGCCTATTACCTTGTTTATGCCAAGGAAGGGGTCCCAGAGGATCGGCCAGTTTCTTATCAAAGTGGCGTCAGAGAGCGTTGTCGGTTGGAAATAATTCTCTCTGGGAAGGACAACTTTTGCCCCCGCTGACCTGGCTGCATCGCCGATGCCGGTCAGGGAAAAACAGCTCTCCGGATTATTTATGGGGTTGTCAGTGACCACTACTGAAGAAGCGCCTGCCTTATAGCAGAGTCGAGCCAATTCTGTGAGCAGTTGCGGATTCGTGGTCGCCGAAAGCATCGGTGGGGTGGCGAAGGCGGCGTTCACTTTGAGTAGGACCCGGTCACCCTTCTGGATGAATGTCTCAATGCCGCCGAGAGCTTTGACGGCCAGATTCAAGGTCTCTTTTCGATCCTCACCGGTGACCACACTCATTTTGCCACCGAGGTCTGGCAGAGAGAACTTGGGGAGTGTAACGAGTTGCTCCCTCGCCCCTGCCCTCTCAGGACCTACGCTGTCATAAAACCAATAGCTTAAAGAGCAGGCAGCGGTAACAGAGATACCCGCCTTGAGCATGCGTAGGAGAAAATCTCTCCGGTTTGTTTGTTGAGGCTCTGGTATTTGATTCACCGCCCAGCCCCCTCCAGGTTGTGTTTTAACATGATGGCAATTTTTTCAGCCGCATCTCTGGTCTCCGCTTCGTGGACTCCCGCCAGGATGTGGTCATGATTGAAGATCAGTTCGAAGGTGTCCATGATTTCCACCAGCCTCGCTCCGGGAATGTCCAGACTGCGTTTCACCTCGGTGCCGCCGTTTGCCAGTAAGAACAAGGTGTAGGCCTCCACCAATTCCGCCGCCTCAGCCGGGCTGTTTCGCTGAGACAAAAATGCGGTCAGTTCAGTCTCCCCCACGGTGTATTGTGCGGTGAAAATTGAATTGAACCGATGGAAGCCGAAACCGTCCGAGGGGATCAAGGTGAAGCTTTGTTCATTAAGGTAGCGTGAGGGAAATAGGGCCAATTCGCTGATTACGCCTTCACTTATTTTTGTTTGGCGGACAAAAATCTTGCCGAAAGAGACCATCAACTCAGAAAGCCTCTCCTGCACAGCTGAGGCAATGATTTCCACGTAGTAAGGACCGTGAACAAAAAAGACCGCGTTTTCCGTCTTGTAAGCGAATTTGCCCAAGTCTAACTTTTCCGCATCATAACGGTGCTGCAGGCTGTAGACCGCAAAAGAGTTCTGGACGGATCCCATGTGGTAAACGAATACTTCCACCCAGGCTCCGGACTCCTTTTCGGCTGCAAGACGCTGGCTGATGAGACGGACGAAGCCAGCAGAAAGATAAAGCTCGGCCTTGCCGTTGATCTTTTCAGAGAGGTTTTCAGGGCCGAAGGTCTCGGGTGGGGTCAATGGTTTTAGGCCCTCAGGGGTGTACTGGATTATTTTTAACGAAGGAGAAGTGCTGAGAGTCGGCTGATCAGAAATTCTTGCCTGAATGTCGGCGGGGGTAAGGATGGCGGGATTATATTGGAACTGTCTCAGGTAGATCACACCTCCGATGATCACCAGGACAAGCAGAATAGTGTATCCCAGGTAAGTTTCGGTCTTGCTAACCGTTCGAGCCATTCGAAGCTATACCATCCAAATGATCGGGGAAGCGATACATCGCGGCTAAAAAACCGCTCCCACAGGAGAAGCAGGCTTTCTGGCATTTCTGTATGCGTGGTTGCGAACATAGGTGATGAAATCTTCGACACAAGTCAGCGGGACATCCAGCTCGTTACCATACCTGCCTATACTGCTCACATGATGAGCGTCGCTGTTATTAAACGTCATGATGCCCTTCTGTGCGGCTACTCTCTTTGCCATGTTTTCAGCCTTGCGGTGCATGTTACTGCTAGCCACTTCCATGCCGTCAGGTCGAACATAATCCAGCCAGGCTGGCCGACGTTTATCAAAGCGAAAGGGGTGGGCCCAGACAACAATGCCGCCAAAATGGTGCACCATGGGGATCAGTTCCAATACAGAGCGCCAGGCCGGGAGCTCACCGTTTTCAGGGTTGGGTAGAAAGACGAGGAAATGTCCTTCTGGTGAGGTGTATTCGACTCCTCGCATAATAGCGAGCTCTGGAAACCTATGTTCCAGTTCCTTGACATCAGCCCCAGGCCACCAGACATCATGCTCGGTCAAAGCTATTCCCGCTAGTCCTACCTCAACTGCTCGACGGCACATTTCCTCCACCGAGCTTATGGAGCAATCCGAATACTCACGCGTATGAATATGGAAGTCAAATAGCATTTGGTAAGTAAAAATCCATGCACTGAGTTTTGGGTTTCGAGATCAGAAAAATTAGAAGACTCCTGAACACCCCCCCCCAAAATGTTCAAACACATCTGACCGTATCTATCGCGGGGAAGTTTAACACTTCACAGCACCAATGACTAGCCCGGACATTCTATGAATTGCTTTCGCGAGACCGCGAAGATCGGCGTGCCACCTGTTAGTGTATCTCCGTGGGCAGGCTTGTGGGCGCGATTCTTCGTAAAAGGAGCGTCAGCGGTATTAAAAGGGCTGTGGCAAAGGCAAGAAGCCAGAAGGTGTCATTGAACGCCAGTATGCTGGCTTGTCTCTGTAGCTCCCGGTAGATGAGTGCCAGGGTGGTAGTAGGGTTTGCCAGGTCTGGACGGTGCATTTGGAGCCACTGAAGGAGCTGCTCATATCGGATCTGAAAAGATGCATTGTAGGGTGTTGTCTTTTCAACCAAGAACGTCTGATGAAACTGGGCTCTCTGGGCGAGGATGGTTGTGCTTATTGCCACCCCGAAACTTCCACCCAAGTTACGAAGGAGGTTGAAAATGGCAGAGGCATTACCGGTTTGTTCTTTCGGGATGTTCATAAAGGTAGCTGTAGCTAAGGGTACGAAGAATAGACCAAGTCCGAAACCTTGAATTATCCGGGGGCCGGCGATAGCGAGAAAACTGGCCTGTAAATTGAAGCCGGACATCAGCCAGATCGCATAGGACATTACCATAAGACCAAGTGCCAATAGGTATCTTGGATTTATACCTCTTTTCATGAGGATTCCGGCTATGGGCATTATTATAAAGCTGGCCACACCTCCCGGTCCAAGGACCAGGCCAGCCCAAAAAGCGTTGTAATTCATCAATTTCTGAGCGTACAAGGGCAGTAGGACAAAGCTGCCGAACATGCAGCCGAAACCCGTAAACATGATCAAATTGCCGGTGGCAAAACTTCGTTCCTTGAAGGCGCGGAGATTCACCACTGGATGTTCGGTTCGGAGCTCAACCAGAACGAAAGTGACCAGAGCGACAACGGCAATGATGCTGAGGTAGACGATGAAAGGTGAGTTGAACCAGTCCTCCCGCTCGCCCTTGTCAAGTACTATCTGGAGACAGCCAAGACCGAGGGTGAGCAGGAGTAAGCCCCAGGTGTCTATGCGCATTATTTTGCGGCGAATGTAAGCAGGATCGTAGATAAAGAAGATTGCGAGAACCAGTGCCAGCAATCCCACCGGCAGGTTGATGTAAAACACCCAGCGCCAGCTCAAGTTGTCTGTTATCCAGCCGCCGACGACCGGCCCCATAATCGGGGCCATGACCACCCCCATGCCAAAGACCGCCATGGCCAGACCATGTTCTGCAACCGGGAACGTCTCGAACAAGATAGCTTGCGAGAGAGGTTGCAGGCCCCCGCCGCCTAATCCCTGCAGTATTCTGGCTACAATAAGAAACTTCAAAGAGGGAGCGGCACCACAGGCTAGGGAGCTAGCGGTAAAAAGTGTGACAGAGAAGAGCAA
>JASFEM010000246.1:0-4138 GCA_050124835.1 Syntrophobacterales bacterium
TGTTTAGGAGTTCTTCTTGGAGATTGAGCTAAATACACCGCGTTCTTTTAAGCGGAAATCTCTTTTGGCTTTCTGCCGGCTGCCAGCTGCTCGCTGGTAACTGCCCTATGAGCTGTTGCCCTTCAGTTCTTGTTTTACAAGATTAAGAGTTCCCCCCGCGAGCAAGGACTGGCGCTGGCGCTGGGAAATTTCCAGGAGAGTGATGATGCGCCGGCCATTAACCTCCACGGGAATCTCCGTATCCCCGTGTTCGATTAGATTCCTGACGTCTTTGAAGACCACCTTGATTCCCTTGCTCAAATGCTGGTAGTCACCTGGGTCCTTGAAAATTAGAGGTAGGATGCCGAAGTTACACAAATTGGCCTTATGTATCCGGGCGAAGCTCTTAGCTATCTTAGCCCTGACCCCAAGATATCGGGGTGCCAAAGCAGCATGCTCCCGACTGGATCCCTGGCCGTAGTTTTCACCGCCGACAACCACGACCTCACCCTTCTCTTTTGCCTCACCATGAAAATTCGGCGAGATCTGATAGTAGACGAACTCGCTTATGGCCTCAATATTGGATCGCAAAGGTAGGACCATATTTCCTGCCGGCATGATGGTGTCGGTGGAGATGTTGTCATCCACTTTGAGCACCACTTCAGCCGCCAGTGTTTCTGGAAGGGGAACCAGTTGTGGGAAAGGCTTTATGTTTGGACCTCGCACGACTTCGGTTTTATAGCCTTCCTCTGAGGGGAAAATAATGGAAGATTTGTCGATGATGTATTGCGCCGGGTGTTTAATTCTAGGATAGTCCATCTCTTTGCCCAAATCCCGGGGATCGGTGATAACTCCCTTGAGGGCTGCAGCCACAGCGGTCTCCGGAGAACAGAGATAGACCTTGTCATCTTTAGTGCCAGAGCGCCCGGGAAAATTTCTGGGAAAAGTACGCAGGCTCACCTGTCCCGTGCCTGGTGCTTGCCCCATGCCGATGCACCCCAGACAACCGGACTGGTGGATCCGGGCTCCAGCTGCCAGCAGATTCATAACTCCACCCCGAGCAGCCACATTTTCCAGCACCTGTCTGCTACCTGGGTTGATGTGAAAAGAAGTGTCCGGATGGGCGATACGTCCTTTGACGATCTCAGCCACCACCATGAGATCTCGAAAGGAAGAGTTGACACTACTTCCCACAATTGTCTGCTGCACTTTTGTCCCGGCCACCTCACGGACAGAAACCACATTTCCGGGAGATGAGGGACAGGCGATCAATGGTTCCAGACTGGAGAGGTCGATCTCCGCATCCTCATCATATGCTGCTCCTTCGTCGGCAGACAATTCAATCCAGGAATTTCCCCGTCCCTCGGACTCCAGGTAAACCCGGGTGTTCTCATCTGACGGAAAGATCGTAGTGGTAGCGCCCAACTCCGTTCCCATGTTACCAATGGTTTCCCGGTCGGTAGCAGAGAGGTTTATTACTCCCGGCCCATAGTATTCGATGATCTTGCCCACGCATCCCTTGACGTCATAACGACGCAGCATCTCGAGGATCACGTCTTTAGCGCTCACCCAGTCCGGAAGTTCCCCGGTAAGCTTGACTCCTAGAATCTTCGGGCAGGGAAAATAGTAGGGTCTGCCCGCCATTGCCAAGGCCACGTCCAGCCCTCCCGCTCCCATCGCCAACATTGAGACACCAGCCGCGCCAGGTGTGTGGCTATCGGCTCCCAACATGGTTTTTCCCGGAACTCCGAAACGTTCCATGTGAACCTGATGGGAAATGCCGTTGCCGGGACGACTGAAGTGAATGCCGTACCGGGCACAAGCTGTCTGCAAGTAAATATGATCGTCGGCATTCTTGTTGTCGGTCTGGAGGAGGTTATGGTCAACATACTGGGCTGAGAGCTCAGCTTTGATCCGGTCAATACCCAGCGCCTCAAACTCCAACATGGCCATCGTTCCTGTGGCATCCTGCAGCAAGGTGTGGTCAATTCTAATACCTATCTCTTCACCAGGAACGAGCTTTCCTTCCACAAGGTGTGCTTCAAGAATCTTATGTGCGAGGTTCTTCGCCATCTCTGCCTCCCGTCTTTCTTTCTATTCGCAAGGTAAGATCAGTAAATATATCAAAAAAATGATCGACCGACCAACATGTTCGCATGACGAAAAAAGAAATCCTTCTTTAGCTTAAGCGAATCGTTTACTATTCACTGTTTACCATTCACCGTTCACCCTTTGTCGTTCACCTGTAATACTAGCCAAGCAAGCGATAATAAAATGATGAAGTCGTGGCCCAAAGCAAGATTACTATGGTCAAAATAACGCATATGGCGGCGAGGATTTTGTGGAGCAAATTCTCCCTGATTCTCTCCTGATAGCCCAGCAAGAGCCCCAGGATGATACCGGCGCCGATCCCGCCTCCATGCCCCCAGTTGTTTATACCCGGCACCAGGAAGCCAAAAAGAAACAGTCCCAGAACCCACCCACTAATCTGCCTGTAGACGGCATGGCCGTATGTACCCCCTCTACTTTTGCCATAGTACAGACTGGCCCCAATCAGGCTGCAGACAGCAGCAGAGGCTCCGAGGGTAAAACGCACCCCGGCAAGGTATGAGACGAAAAACCCTATAACACCGCCAAAGGTATAAATAATGATCAACCGATTAGCTCCATATTCACGTAGGACCAAGGGACCTATCTGGTGCAAAGCCATCATGTTGAACAGAATGTGAAGAATGCCACCATGGAGATAGTTTGCAGAGATCAGGGTCCACCAGCGGTGCCATTGATCTATGGGGACAGTGCCTGTCGATCCCAGCACTAGCAGTGCCCTGCTCGAGGGAGAGAGGAATCTAAAAGGATTCGCCGACAAACCCATGTTTGAGGGATTGAAAACTAGAGAGATTAGATACATAGCAGCATTGACGTAAATGAGTGTTCTGATAACCTGCTCGCCGCTCAGAAAGGTTCTGGTTAATGGAATATTCTTCCACCAGGCTCCAGGTCGCGATGCCCCACAATGAGGACAAACCTGCTCGTCTGCGCTAATCAACTTGCTACAATTGGGACAAAGAATTGATTTTCTGCGTTCATCAGCCATGATTCAACCTTTGTGAAGCGGGCAACTGGCAGCCAGAAGCGAAAAGAGTTGTATAAGCCAGTATTTCTTGAGGTTAGACCTACGGGCAACGGGCTCTACGAAGTCGCAAAGTGGGAAACGAATCCATAGCCTTCGTAGATCGCCTGGGCAGCAGGAGACTTGATGAACTCCAGGAACTTTAAACCATTCTCGGGATTGGCTGAGTCCTTTAGCTTGCAGATATAGTAGTTTATGTTCTCTCTTTGATCCAGTTCTTCGCCCGGCTCTATCACGTCCACCGCCAGGTTGATTTTTTGGGCGTGTTGAATCTCAGTCGCCCACACCGGACCCACGTCAACTGTCCCCATCCTTATCCTCAACGGGGTTTCCCTGTGATGAACCACCGTGAGGATGGTGGTTCCCTCGGCTCGCTTTTCCTCCATAATTCGGTGAACAAGAGTATCACCACCGGCCTGTCGGTACATGTCCAAAATATGGAAAGCAATGTCCTCATACTCGGGATTTGGCTGGGAAATTCGCACCTCTGGCCGGGCAAGATCACCCACTGAGGTGATCTGAGCCGGATTGCCTTCAGGCAACATCAGGACGACCCTATTGTGCAAATAGAGAAAATAATCCTCGCTGGAGATGAGACCCTCCTGCTCAAGTTGCTTCATGGCTTTTTCAGACACGGACGCGTACACGTCGGGTCGCACATCGATGAGTTTATCCCTGAACAGAGCGCCCCCGGCCAGAATCTGCTTCAATTCCAGCCCAGGAGGCAATGTTTCATAGAAGATCTTCTTGACCTCGGGATGGAGGGTTCGAAAATCACTCAGCAATTTTTCCATCACCATGAACTGGTTGCCTGCCACGAAGAGCACCAGATCAGCGGATTCTATATACTCAAGGTTGTGCAAGTCATCTCCGCGGTCAGAAGGAATTACTGGATAAGCACGGTGTTTTTCTTCTGCTGCCATTTTACTCCCCTTTTTTATTTATTAACCACGGAGACACAGAGAGATCTTCCAGACCGAAATCCGAATATCGAAATCCTAAACAAATTCAAATTTCCGAAATACA
>JASFEM010000247.1:0-4102 GCA_050124835.1 Syntrophobacterales bacterium
CCATGCCCTTCATTGCTCTCTTTGCCAGGTCCATAAGCAAAATTTTCTACGAGCGTTTTAGAAGGGTTCAAGCCTCTTTCTCCCGGTTGACCGAGCGAGCCAGGGAGAATCTCGCCGGCATTCGGGCCATTAAGGCTTACACCCAGGAGGTCTCTGAAACCAATCGCTTCGATCGAACCGGTCGGGAATATATTGCCGACAATCTTAAAATGGTTAAAATCGGTGGCCTCTTCTCTCCCATGAGCCTTTTATTTACTAACCTCAGCATGGCACTGGTCCTTGTTGTCGGCGGCCGGCTTACCATTCTTAACGCTATTTCCACAGGTGACTTTGTCGCCTTCAACAGCTATCTGCTCCTCCTTACCTGGCCAATGATGGCCCTTGGTTGGATGATCAATCTATTCCAGCGGGGCTCAGCCTCCCTCGGCCGAATTCAAGCGATTCTGGACACTACTTCCGAGGTTGTGGATGGTCCAGGGCTAGAGGAAAAGATCCCCACCCATGGATCCATTAAAGGCCGCGGACTCACTTTTACCTACCCGGGTTCAACTGCACCGGCTCTGGAAGATATCAATTTAATCATTGAACCTGGACAGTTAGCCGGGATTGTTGGTCGCACTGGTGCGGGGAAAAGTACTCTATGTCAGCTTTTCCCGCGCCTCTATGAGATTTCCCCAGGACAACTCTATCTAGATGGAGAGGAGATTCATCGCTGGTCTCTCGCACAAGTACGACGGGCCATCGCCTATGTCCCACAGGATCCTTTTGTCTTTGCGGATACGGTCCGAGCCAACATCTGTTTCGGAAAGCCGGACGCCAGCACAGAAGAAATGATAAAAGTGGCGAAAGCGGCCCACCTGCTCGAAGAGATCCTTGCGCTGCCCCAAGAGTTCGAGACCCTTTTGGGCGAGCGCGGTGTTACCCTCTCTGGTGGACAGAAGCAACGCCTTACCCTGGCCAGGGCGCTCTTGCTATCCACCCCTATGCTGATTCTCGACGACTGCTTCTCTTCAGTAGACCTAGAAACCGAGTTGGACATTTTGTCCAATCTCAGGCGTCACTTCAAAGGCAGAACCACTCTCATAGCCTCACACCGTCTAGAGGCCATGCGAGCCGCGGATGTGGTATTTGTGCTGGACGGGGGCCGGTTAAGAGAGCGGGGAACTCACGACCAACTCCTGGCAGAAGATGGCATCTACGCAACACTGTTCCGCCGTCAAAAACTGGAGGAAGAGTTGTACGGAGAAGTAGGGGCAGGATAGAGAAAGAAAGCTGGCAGATTTCAGCGGGCAGGAGGCAGGAAGCACTAGGCACTGGGCGTGCGGAATGACACGGAGAGACGGCGACGCGGGGACGCGACGAGCCAAATAACCAAGAGCCAACTTTAGACACTTTAGACATTTTAGTTCACTTTAGGCACTCACTATGCACGGCAATTACGGGTATTTCGAAGAAGACAAGCTGGGAAAGCCCTACGATTGGCCCCTGTGGAAACGGTTGGCCGGCTACGGCCGCCCCTACCTCAAGGTGATTGGTTACAGTGCTGTTCTCATACTAATGCTCACCCTCTTTGATCTTGCCCTGCCCTATTTGCTTAAAGTGGGAATAGACAGATATATTTTGCCCTCTGCCCGACATGTACGGGTGCCTAAAGCTCCGCCTGAGCCACCACTCACGCGCTTTCTGAATCAGGTTCGTGGACAGTTGCATCTGGGCCAGGAACCTGGCCACTTCTTTATCTCTGTAAAAACATTGAATCATGTGGACCCTCGCCTGCTTCGCTGGCTTGAAGAGAAAGGCGTCATTACCCCCCATCGCTTCTATTTTGCCGCTATCCAGACCAATGAGCAGAGAAAAGTGGTGAACAGGCACCCTCACCTATTTCACATTTCGAATGGGACGGTTTTCATTGATTATCGAGATCTCGCCACGTTGCCCCGTGGCGAAATCTTGAGCTTGCGCCAGCATGACATTAGCAGCCTTTATAGCTTGGGATTGATCTTTCTAGCACTGCTCCTATTGAGCGGCATCTGTACCTTCGGCCAGAATCTGCTGATGGTTTACGCTGGTCAGCACATGATGCATGATCTGCGGATGCAGTTGTTCGGCCATCTGCAAAAAATGTCTTTTTCCTTTTTCGACCGCAATCCAGTGGGGCGGCTCGTCACTCGTATTACCAACGACATACAAAACCTGGACGAAATGTTCAGCTCAGTGGTAATGACCCTTCTGAAAGATGTGGTGCTGCTATCCGGCATTCTTATTATTCTATTTCATCTTCGATGGGATCTCACCCTGGTGACCCTCACCGTTCTTCCACTCATTGCGGTGCTCTTTCACCTTTTTGGGGTTCAGGTTCGCCACGCCTTCCGCGTGATTAGAGCGAAGCTTGCCCAAATCAACTCCACCCTCAACGAATATCTCTCTGGCATCCGGGTAATTCAGATTTTCCGCCAGGAAAGAGAAACCTTGCGCCGTTTCGAGAATTTGAACCACAGTTACTATCTCGCCACACTCAGACAAATAATACTCCAGGCCATTTTCTTCCCATGCATCGAGCTGCTTGCCACGACCACCATCGCTCTACTTCTCTGGTACGGTGGGCGACAGGTTTTACAAGACAGTCTGAGTTTGGGTGCTCTGGTGGTCTTTATCTCCTATCTGCGCATGTTTTTTGGGCCCATCAGAGATGTCTCACAAAAGTACAGCATTATGCAGTCCGCCATGGCTTCAGCTGAACGTATCTTTCTGCTTCTTGATAACGAGGAACAGGAAACGTATTCCCAAACTGCAGTTAGACCTTCTACAGTCAGGGGTGACATTGAGTTCCGGCAATTAAGCTTTGCGTATCGTCCAGGTGAGCCGGTACTGAAAGACATCTCCTTCCGGGTTAAGGCGGGAGAAACGTTGGCAATTGTTGGGGTGACCGGTGCTGGGAAAACTACGCTCATCAGTCTTCTGGAAAGATTCCGCCAGCCTCAAAAGGGAAAGATTCTTCTTGATGGACGCGACATAAATGATCTGGATCTCTCCTGGCTCAGAACACAGGTAGGACTGATCATGCAAGATGTCTTTCTCTTCGCCGGTAGTTTAAAAGAGAATATAGTCCTGGATCAAGACCTGTCTCCTGATAAACTGCAGCAGATTGCGCGGATGGCTCATTTGGAAGACCTGATTTCCCGGCTGCCCGGTCAACTCGAAACGGCAGTGTATGAGGGCGGCGCGACTCTCTCTACTGGGCAGCGCCAACTTGTCGCTATCGCACGAGCTATGGCATACGACCCAAAAGTACTCATCCTAGATGAGGCCACGGCAAATATTGACAGTGAAACAGAGCACTTGATCCAACAGGCCCTCAAACGTCTCCTCCATGGCCGTACCACTCTGGTTATCGCCCATAGGCTTTCTACCATCCGTGAGGCAGATCGCCTTCTTGTTTTGCATCACGGCCGAATTGTAGAGCACGGCACTCATGAGGATCTCTTGTCCCGCCGACATTTGTATTACCGGCTGCACCAACTGCAGTTTACTAACCCAATCGTGGACAAAACCTGACCTCGAGCTTGCAGCAAGATAACCAGCCCACCCCTCCTTGAAATCGATCAAGGCAAGTCTTATTTTTCAGAACAATTTCAGTTAGCATCTGTCACAGAAAAAGCTTGGTGGGAGTCGAGATTTTTTTCTCCCAAGCTGTTCTAGAAAGGTTCGCATGAGAACCAGAGTATTGGAAAATTTTCAGCTTCTCCACTTTCTTATTGTGATGTTGGGCCTTTTTGCCGCGCTCCTCCTCCCTATTAGAAGCAGTAGCCAGGAGAAGGACTTGGAAGCGCTCTATATGCAAGCGCAGTCAAATTCGGCGCTGCGGGCTATCTTTGTCGATTCGTATGTACAGTATGAAGGGCTGCCGGAGCACGTATTGCAGATCCAATACTCTGAGGAAATAAAAACGCTCGCCCTCACCCACCCTTTGGTAAAAAACGAGGCCGGTGACTACCGCCCCACCAGTCATGCCCTCGCAATTGGGAGGGGTTATCCCTCCAGCATGACCTTCGGGCCTAAGATGTTCCATCCGGCTTATCGTTACCCCGACTTCCAAAGTGTC
>JASFEM010000248.1:0-4081 GCA_050124835.1 Syntrophobacterales bacterium
TGGGATCACATACAAGCGGTGCATCTCAAGCCCATTGGTCTGACCCAAGAGCAAGTATTTGAACACGCAAGAAAGACAGCCCACCCAATAGCGCTCAAAACAGCCTCGGTGACCTGTATAAATCTCAAAAAAAAAATCATCTATTTTAGCTTGGATAACGCCGAACTCTTGATAGCATTCGCCTATCAACACGGCAATATACCCTGGATGGAAGTAGTGGAATGGCAGATATTGCATGAGGTGGGCCATATAAAATGTAAAGATCAGTTCGAGCCTCCCAGGGCCTGCAGTGCGCACGTATTAGCTAGCGCTGAGGACTACTATATCAACAGACATCTTATCCCGGAAAAATATTGGCGAGTCTGCATTGCGAATGCGAGGTGCTCCACTGTGATCAGGAATGTTTCCCCCATGCCATATGACCTTCGAAACGGATATTACTACAGTACACTTGCCACTTTTTTGGCCTATGATGCGGTAACGCTCGCAGATTTTGGCTTCTTGCAGCCAACTGAAGTAAGATTCGTAGAAATAATCTCAGATCTTTTTAGGAAGATCGAAGAGGTAAAAGAGATTCCTGTGGTTGCTAATGAGATTGATGGAGCGTTCGAGCAACTATTTCCTCCAAAAGGCACATCATGGGATAGTTGGCAAATTTGACCACCAAATGTGAAAGGTAATAAATCTTATGAGCCTACTCATTAATTTTTCCATCTTTCCCTTAGATAAGGGAGAAAGTGTTAGTCAATACGTGACGAGGGCGGTAAAAATTATCAAAGACAGTGGCTTACCCCACAAGCTCGGCCCTATGGGAACGAGCATCGAGGGCGAGTGGGACGAGGTCGTGGCGGTGGTGACGCGCTGCTTTGAGGAGTTGAAGAAAGACTGTAGCAGGGTATATATGGCGATAACGGGCGACTACAGGAAGGGCGGTTCCAGCCGCATCACGGGCAAGGTTGAAGCAGTGGAAAAGCAGTTGTAAGTTGATTAGCAATTGAGAAGGAGAGAGATACCATGAAAGTCATCTGCTTACTGGGGAGTCCCCGATCAAAAGGAAATAGCACAGCCATGGCCAAGAAATTCTGTGAGACTGCCGAGAGGTTTGGAGCGGATGTGACCACCTTTGCTTTGAACGAACTAAACTATCGCGGCTGCCAAGCTTGTATGGCGTGCAAGACCGAATTGGACAAGTGTGTACTCGAGGACGATTTGACAGAGATACTTGATCGTTTACATGACGCTGAGATCCTGGTCATGGCAACTCCTGTCTATTACGGTGATGTTTCAAGTCAACTCAAAGGTTTTATTGACCGAACCTACTCCTATCTGGTGCCCGATTATGGTACCAACCCCAATCCATGCCGGCTTTCGCCAGGTAAGAAGCTGGTTTTCATTCAGGCTCAAGGGCATCCGGACGAAAGTCAGTTTGCAGATGTTTTCCCTCGATACGACTTTTTTTTCAAATGGTATGGATTCAGTGACAGTCATCTCATTCGGGCTTGCGGGGTCTTCAGTGAGGGGGACGTCGACTCTCGTGAGGATGTGATGCAGCTCGCCGAGGACACGGCAAAGAAAATCATGGGATAAGCGCAGCGATTAGGCTTATTTTTGAGCCTGCACCCGAATTTGCTGCACAGCGATTAGGGATACCAGGCTGAAGGCCGCACCAGCCACAAATGGAATCCGGTAATCCACCATCCACAACAACCCGCCGACGGCGGGAAGAACTACAGCCGCAATGTGGTTGATGGTAAAACCCATCGCCATACTGGGTGCAATGTCTCTGGGGTCCGCCACCTTTTGAAAATAGGTGCGGATAGCAATGGCAAAATTGAAAAAGATGTGGTCCAGAATGTAAAGAAGCGCCAGCACCGCTTTAGATTGCACCGTGGCGTAAGCCAGAAAAATGAAGATCAAGCTGAAATATTCCAGCGACAGTACCTTCCTCTCGCCGAACCGGATGATGCTTTTTCCAATAATAGGACTCAAAAAATAGTTGATGATATTGTTAATCACAAAAAGGATAGTGATCTGCTGAATAGTGAACTGAAATTTCTTTACCAGGAGGAACACAGCAAATGCCACAAAGATCTGGCGTCGCGCCCCTCCCATAAAGGTGAGGAAATAGAACAGCCAGTACTTCTTACGAAAAACCATCTTCTTTCTTTGAGGAATAATGTCTCTGTCGACAGGATCTTGATTAAGCCCCCAGATGCTTGCGGCAATGATGAAACCGCCAATTATTAAATACATTTGGGTATAGTTCAAGAAGGCTGCCAAGATGTATATGGAAATACCAACGGCAATATTTGAAGCAGCAGCGTAACTGCGCAACTTACCTAGCACCCACGGTGATGTGTTCTCATCAAAATATTGAAGGGTTAAGGATTGATTGGTTGTCTCGTAATAATGGAAGCCGAAACTCATCACCAGAGTAGTCAGAAGCAGCCCGATATAGGACGGAAAAAAGCCGGTTGCTGCCACTCCAAGCCCCAGAATAAATATGGACCATGCTGACAACCGATACTCTTTGATGAAAATCATTACAAATACGGCAAGAAGTGCAAGGAAGCCAGGAAGTTCACGCACGGATTGAATCATGCCGATGTGGCTCCCTTCCAGTCCGGCAACCTCCACGGCGAAATTGTTGAACAGCGTCCGCCAGGCTTGGAGGCCAACGGTTGAACTGATGGTGAGCACCATCAAGTAGCGATACATGGGTTTCAGCTTCGCCTGCTTCATTTGACAGTTCTTGTGGGGGTTTAGGGGCGGATTTTTCATGGAGACCACGGAGATTCATGAATAATCCGGGCTAGGAAGAAATGTTGAGAGGCATTATCACTTTTCCCAGCTCCATGTCAATAGTTCAGAGCGGAAGGGGTTCCACAAATGGTGTTCTTGTGTGGGTAAGATGTTTGACTTTGATCCAGCTAAATGTTGAAGGATTTCTAGGAATGTACAGTTATTGCAGTCTCGGAATCTTTCATGTCTGAGCTTATGGATTTGAAAAGGTGTGAGACCAACGTTGAGACTAATTCTTTGTCTTCTTCAGAAATATCGATAAATTTAACCCCAATTCCGTAAGACAACGTCTCGTCATCAGCCCAATAGAAGTCTGTCCTAACGACTTCTGCTCGAACCGAAAGGGCCCGGTCAAGCGTGGGCACGTTAAAAAAGGCCATGAGGAATTTTTCAGATCGCTTCATGGGCTGCTTGCAGGAAATAAAGGCACCTCCGGCACTGATATCAACCGTCCTTCCTCTCACAAAGCCTTGAGGAGAATCTATCGTTACGGGCCAGTCCGCACTGACTCTGGGAAATCGGCGTCTTTCCACAAAATTAGAAGCAACCGGATCGTTTTCCTGCGATTTCCTCTTGGCCCAGTCCTTTCCCGTAGATCTGAGTTGTTCCGAAACAGCGAGATCAATAAGCCTTAGGTCTTCATCAGAAATGGCAATAAAGTGAACCCCTATTTCAAATAAACCGGACTTGAAATCAGAGCTGACAGTACTAGATCTCGCCACCTCAGCATCAACTACAAGAGGTAAGCGGTCCGCAAGCATAATGGCAATACGAATTCTCTCACCGGGAAGCAGTTTGTGGTCACAGCAGATAAGGGCGCCACTATGGCTGAGATTTTTGGTTATCCCCTCTAAAAACAACCCATCTTGTCTAATCGTAGTGGGCCACTCGATTTCAGCTCTGGGATGTCTGCGCCGTTCAGAACCATAGCCCATTTCAGCGTGCCTCTGACAGATAACTTTTTTGGTGTAATGTTGATTGCTTTGCCCCCTTTGACATTAGAGCAAAAACAATACCAGACATGGTATATATCTAAATACATAGGAAAATCAGTATCTTGTATCGTTAGCTTTGTATTGGTTTGTTAAGCTTTTCGGCAAATTTGGTCAAAAGGCCAAAGCTGAATTGGCCAAAAGACTAACTAGGTCGGTCAATGTCAGCAGAAATCAAGTGTCTACAGTAACTTACATTGGATTAGCGTTTTGGCTTTTTGGCCAACTGTTAAGTGGGGAAAAGGACAACAAAGGAATAAAGTGGTGAAAAAAAACCACCGGCACCG
>JASFEM010000249.1:0-4026 GCA_050124835.1 Syntrophobacterales bacterium
AAACAACGGATATGAACAGTGCCAGTAATAGAGCAAAAATCCTTTTCATCTTTGTTATCCCGCCTATTCGGCAGCGACCTTGCTGGTTCTTGATTTGTAGAGTTGTTTAAGGAATTTACTGCAGCAGAAAACATGCCAAGGTTGGCTTATTTGATATTATTGTTTATTGTCAACTACTTAGCTAATAAATTGCCAGATGACACCTTCGAGTTATTGAGTACAAATGATTACAGAAAGAGAAAAAAATTTCACTTTCGGTAGGTATCAATCTCTCATTGGTGCCCTAAGGCATTTGAGTTGGAACTTTAAGGCAGCAAAAGGGTGAGATTTGTGAAGAGGCTTTGATAATTTAGATGGATTTTGCGCTCAGTCGTACTAACCAGTTATCGAGGCGAAATAAGTAGGTCGAAAGAGGTGTCTTAGCCAATAACAGGCCGAGTAGCACTCCAAAGGCATCAGCTATCATGTCAACATAAGAGAACGTACGATACTCGCTCATATTTTGAAGGAATTCTAAAAGTATACCCATTGCGATGAAAGCCACACATAGAAGCAGTCGCTGCGAGCTGAGTGGATATATATTTGCGAACCATAGCATTAATGTCAGGTAGGCGATGACATGAGCAAACTTGTCACTTTGCTCAAATTCTAACGGTTGAGGCGGCTCGGGCCACAATGACAAGAACACAACAACAAGGATAAGTAGCCATCCCAGAGTCAACCAAATCCAACCGAACCCAAATGCGCGCATGTCTTTGTACCAACTGTCTGAGTAGGGGTCAAATCTTTACTCTTGACTTTTCATTTAAGTGTGTGGCAAGCGAATGCCTAACGATCTAAAAGAATTGAAAAGTCAAGAGTAAAGATTTGACCCCATTAGCTGTACTGTCAAATGAAAAAAGGGATTAGCCGAAATAGCTAAGTCCCTCAATTAATACTGGTCGGGACGGGCGGATTTGAACCGCCGGCCCCCTGCTCCCAAGGCAGGTGCGCTGACCAGACTGCGCTACGTCCCGAATCGTCTTGCAGTACTGAAAAGGATGGGAATTTCGTATCATAGGGGCGGGGTTAATGCAAGCGCAAACGCTCAGAGGGTAAAGGGTAAGGGGTAAAGGGTGAACGGTAAATAGTGAACCGTGAACGGTAAGAATCTGAGTTGGGGCTATAATCCCTTTACCCTTCACCCTTTACTCTTCACCTTTCACCAAGCGCTTCTTTCACTTGCTCTTCGCGGTATTGAATAATTGTCTCGGTAATTGCGCGGACAATGCTTTCCTGAAACTCCGGCTTTTGCAATTGGGCGGCCTCCTCCGGGTGATTCAGGGAGCCTAACTCCACTAAAACAGCTGGCATCTTCACCCTTCTAAGCAAGTAAAGGTCGGCCGCCAGTACTCCACCAGTGGGCCACTGCAAAGTCTCTTGCAAATTCTGTTGCATCAATGTAGCCAGCCTGCGGCTTCTTTCCAAATAGGGCCGGTTCTCCTGATCCCAGGGTGTCTTCTCTTGTGATGTGGGAGAGCTTTTAGGTGCGGCTGTTACTGGTGACCAGTAATAGAGCGAGAATCCCATAGGGACAGGGAGAAAAGAGTTGCCAAGGTGGAGGCTGATAAAAAGGTCACCGCCGCGATGATTGGCCAGCCCAGCCCGATCGTCTAAAGAAATGGTGTAATCATCTGTCCGAGTCAATATTGGACGGACCGTGCCAGTCTCCTTCAGCTCTTCAGTCAGTTTCCTCGCCAAAGCCAGAGTTATTTGCTTTTCCAGGATACCGCCCGATCCCTTTGCGCCCTCATCTTGACCGCCATGGCCAGGGTCCACAATCACAGTGATTATCGTTGGAGGGTCTTGGGCAAAGGAATCACTCGGTCCGAAAAAGAGATTACAAAAGACCAAAGTTATCAGCACTAAAATTATGTGGACCAGATCATATCTCATCGGTCATCTATCCTGCTGCTTACTGACTTCTGGTCGCAGTACGGGAAAGCCAATCTTCAATTTGGACGTGTTCATGAAAAACACGCCCATGAGTACGATTACGAGTACAGTAAGAAAATGGATCAGAATCGCACTGGCAAGGGCAACATCCTTGGCCACACCAAATAACCCTAAAGCCACCACGCAAGCGTAGTGATAGTTGCCAATGAAACCAGGAGCTGCGGGCAGTGCAATACCAATACAAGTCAACACCAGGACAGTGACCGCTGCCAACCACCCTAGTTGCAAATCCATGGCGTGGAAGAGAATCAGAAAAGAGATTACAGCCGTGGACCATACCACAAAAGTCAGACCCAAGATGGCAAGGAGTCTTTTCGCATTGAGCACTGATTGCATGCCGCTATAGAAAGTATCTGCTATGCGGGTCAAAGCATCTGACAGCGATGAAGGTAGAAGCCGAGACAGGAATTTCAAGACCATATTGCGAAACCCTGGTAGTGAACCGAGCAATAAAAGTAAGACAGCGGTTAGAAGCACATAAACAAAACCTTTAAATGAGGCAAGCAGCCAGCTTGGTAGCTGGAGTGCTGGAAGACATATTGCCAGAAGGGCTACGAGAGAACCAGAATCAATAATCCTCTCCAGTACCACCGAACCCATCGCAGGACTCATCCCCACTTTACTGTTTTGGTCCAGCAGGTAAGGCCTGGTAACTTCGCCAAGACGCGCCGGCAAGATCCAGATAAAAAGGAACCCAATGCTGGTAATAGGGAGAAGTAGTCTCTGGCTCAACGGTTCAAGAGGCGCCAGCATTAGGCCCCAACGATACGAGCGTACCACCTGGCCAGTAATCATGAGGATAAACAGAAGAGCAATTAGCCTCAAATCAGCCTGGCCAATGGCAGCGATCACCTCCTTGAGGTGAACGTTACGAAATGCCAGGTATCCAGCCAGTACGCTTATTGCCACAGAGGCGATTATTTTGATGATGTTTTTAATCATTGTGTCATTGATTAGAGAACGCTGAATTACGTTTGGTGCTGAGAGTCAGTGGCGCAAGTAGATTTGGAATGTTGGAATACTGGAATGATGGAATTTTGGGTTAAAGCCAAAAGAAAAATACCCAGCAGTGGTTTCGTTCTTCCCATTATGCCAATATTCCATTGTTCCAATATTCCATCCCAGCCTTCTGGATTCTGACTCCTGGATTCTGACTCCTTACTCACTATTGGATAACTCCTCCACCGTCAGTTGCTCCAGCGCTGCCGCGGCGTCGCGCAGTCGTTCGTCCAGAGGCATGGTCTGCTGCTCTTTGTAGTCATACATCACCTGAACGGATTTACCCTCTGTGATCAAGCGACCGCTTTCCTTTTCCTCCATCCGGTATTCAAACTGAAAACTTTTGTTGCCCAAATTGCGAGCCCTAATGCCAATTAAAAGAATCTCCCCGAAGTGTGCCGGACTCAGGTAGCGGCAGGTTATCTCGGCGAGGATAAAATTAATACCCTTCAAATCACGATCTTTTCGCAGGGCATTCCAATACTGTACTCGGGCATCTTCCATGAATGCTAAATAGGCCACATTGTTCACATGACGCATCGCGTCCAAATCTCGAAAGAGCACCTCGTGCTCAAAAACCACCTGGTATCCGTCCATGGGAAAGTACCTCCACAACCCTGGCTTGCCGCAACGGTCGGCGTAGTTTAGCTTATTCTTGTCCAAAGCGCCACAGGCAAAAGTCTTATGCGTTGTCAGTAGGCCGTTGGTAAAAGGGCATAGCGCATATGGTTAGTGGCGCAGGGCGTGGGGCGCAAGGCACAAGGCGTAACGCACCGTGTAACTATGGACTCATTTGAGTCAGAGTGCTAAATAATTATAAAAATGACAGCAAAGGTGAGTTCTTTGATGAAAAAGGCACCTAACATTCTTTTAATAAACCCATGGATCCACGATTTCGCTGCTCACGATTTATGGTCCAAACCATTGGGTCTTCTAATATTAGCTGGATTTTTGCGAACTCGAGGCTATCAGCTGAGGCTGTTGGACTGCCTGGACGTTCATGAGTCTCGGCTCAAAGAAGCACCGGGCATT
>JASFEM010000250.1:0-4022 GCA_050124835.1 Syntrophobacterales bacterium
ACTTCCGATTGCATCCAGAAGCACTCTGCAGGTCACGCCGCGACCGGCGGCCCGCATGAGGGCTTCACCAACTTCGTCCGCCATACCGCCTTCGTGCCAAATGTAAAACTCCAGGTGGCAGAATCGATTGGCGCTATCAATGTCGCTGATGATGGAGCGGAGAATCGGTTCGGCCGCATCGAGTAATTCGAGCCGGTTGCCGGACATTCCTGGTATACTAATGCTATTTTCCGTCAGGCGGCTTAGAGCTTCGGCTTCCGGACTCAACCCTTGAGGGTCGGACCGAATTTCCGGCGGCACGTTCCGTAGCCAGTTGTCGTAACGGGCCTGAATAGCCTTGGCTCGTGCCGTACGTTTTCGCCCGAGACCTTTCTCGGCAAAAACCAGGTAGAGTACAGCTCCCACGAAGGGCAAGAAAAAGATCAGTATCAACCAGGCCAGAGATGTCGCCACCGGGAGCCGCACCTTGATGATCCGAATGGACACGCCGATTATGATCAGCACGTGTGCCACTGCCATGAAACTGAATGCAGAGAAAAAGTGCATTGTTTACCCCGGCCCGGATATCTATTGCTCACCCTGGATGGCCTACTTCAGCCCCACATCCTTCAGCGCGCTCTTGCAGCGGCCGGAAATCTTCTTTTCGTTCTTCTCCAGGCACTTGAGCAGGCGACCTTCGCCCGGTTGGACTGATGAGCAGTACTTTTCGAGATCGTTGTCACATTCATTGGCAACATAGGTCAGCGCGGCAACAGCACGCTCGAGCTGGGCCGCAGCATCATAGAGCGCGTATTCGCAGCGGTTCGAGAGCTTTTCACTGTGGGCGTAGAGACACGCCAGGATCCGCCCCTCACCCGGAGTGACCGTCTTGCAGTAAGTGTTGATCTCTTTCTTGCAGCCCTCGGTTACGGTAGTCACCGGGTCTGATCCGGCAAAAGCCGAGGTGCAAAGTAGAAGAACACCCATGAGAACCAAGATACACGTCAAACTCTTTTTCATAACCCATCCTCCTTTAATGTTGCCTATTAGTTAAGTTAAGTTAAGAGTGGTGAAAAATTAGTTAAAAACAATAGAACAAAGTTCGTTTGAGAAAAAAACTTAAAAACTAGAGAAAGTTCAAATGTTGTGAATGAAGTCGGGCAAATAATGGTGATTTTGGGGGCAAAAAAAAGCAATATAGGCCCTAAATAAGCCTATATTTACACATCTTTCTGATAAAAATCAACTAATTAACTTGGCCCGACCCCCGACCCTACTCCCTACATATCCATGGCACGCACCTTTAGGAACCACCCCTCTCGAGGGCCTCGCGATAAGTAGTGAACAATTTAACCACCTCTCTTTGTAACATCTGCCCTCCGATCTTGCGCTTCATGCCACCACCGAAACCAGCAACCTGATCGGTGGAGGTGCGGTTGGAGTAAAAAACAAAGGTACCCTCTTTGACTGGAAAGGTGACCAGTATTAGCTGCATAGAGTTATAGTTGTGGCCCACATAGAATTCACGAAAGACTGATACGGCGTATTCATTCGGCCTAACCTGGAGCATTCTGTGGCCGAGGATAAAGGCCGGTCGCTTGTTAACTAGTTGCTTGATCCAGATGAAAGTGTTCTTGATGTCGTCGACACTGTCGTGGGGGTAATTCAGCAGGGCATGATAGAACTCCGGCGCTCTCTTTTGCATCAGCTTATATGTCTTCGTTTTATCGACGAGTTCTTTACCGGGGTTGCCCTGCTTACCGCCACCCCTATCATAGGGTGCAATCCCGCCAAGACCGCTCTGCCGAAATGCTTTGTACCGCTCCGTCAGCACTGCTCGATATCCAGCATTGATTGCTGACCGCACAGCTGGATCTTTTTCGGCGGACTTCGATTGGTGGCGTGAAGCAATTGCCTTGAACCGTTTGATTTCAGCTGTGGAAAGATTGAAGGTTGAACCTGGCTTAACCTTTAGGAGCTGGGCCACCTCTTTGGCTTCGCTAGCATCAAAACCCAAACCGGTAAAGTCATCTTTATCCATGGTTGCATCCCCAATATTTCCAAAAGCAATAACATCCTTATTTAATCTGTAGATCGTACCACTTTGAACGATGTCCAAGACCTTGGAGACAGGGGCGCGCACCAGCATTGCCACGACTAAGGCCAGCTCATTCTCGGATGATGCTTCGAGATCACCCGAGACGATTTCGCCAGCCATCACCTTATTTGTCTCAGTATCGGTGAAACCAACGTACGCTAAGAGCTCCTCGGCAGTAGGCATTGATACCTCAGCGTTTGAGGTAGCTATTGCAGCCGGGATAAAAACAAGACCAACCAAGAAACATAAAACAACTTTCTTACACATCTATATCACCTCCATGTGTGCCTTAGTTTAGCGAGCCCACTGTGAATGGGGCGGGCCAAGCTAACATATTGAAATATTGTGAAATGGCTGTTTTTAGTACCAATATCGTCATTTTTGGGGCTAAAATTGGACATATTAGGGCGTAGTGGTCGCTACTCAGATTTGCTTGGTTCTGGTTCCGGCTGTGTATCCTCTTTGAGCCATGCCAAGAAAAGCCTGTAGCCGGCCGTAAAAACGATCGCGCCAACGAAGAGACCGATGATGCCCGAGGTGATGAAGCCGCCTATTGCTCCAATGAAGATGATAAGCATGGGAACGTCGACTCCACGACCCAGCAAGAGGGATTTCAGAAAGGGGTCACTTATACTTACGAGGACACTCCAGATCGCAAACAAAACTGCGGTAATCGTACTGCTGGTGGAGAACACGTAGACAATAATCGGGCCCAAGACCAAGAGAGGGGGAAGCTGAACCACAGCAAGAAGCAGCACCAGCAGGGCCCAAAGCCCCGCCCCAGGCACGCCGGCCACGAGACACCCAAGCCCTCCCAGGAGCGACTGGATTATTGCGACGCCTAGAATGCCCTGGGCAACACTTCGCACCGTTGCCGCCGCGAGTTCGACGAACTTCGCCCCCCTTTCACCTGCAAGCCGCGTAAAGAATGCCAGCGCAGCCTGCTGAGCACCGTCGGCATTTGCAAGCAGAACACCGGCGATAATGATCGAAACCACGAACGCCAGAATCCCGACTCCGGCATTAGCAGCGGCGGACAACAGCGAGATACCATACTTTCTGAGTCGGGGCGCCATCTTGCTCACCGCAGCTCCGAGATCTTCTGAGCCAAGGCTCCACAACTTGTATACAGGTTCGCCGATGACCGGCCAGGATCTAACGCTCTCCGATGGTGGAGGAACTTTCAGGGTCCCGTCCTTGAGCTGTGCCGAATACTCCCGTGCAGTTTCGATGAGGGAATCGGAAAGCATAACGGTCGGAACGAGCAGGAAAATCAGTGCAAGGATTGTTATCAATGTTGCCGCTAGGCGATCACGTCCACCCAGGGCGGACTTCAGCCGGACGTGGATGGGATGGATTGCAATGGCAATGATGATGCCCCAGACGATAATCTCAATGAACGGCCGTCCGATCTTGAAACACCAAAATATGACGAGACCAACGAGGCCTATATGGATGCTTGCCTCGAGCGCTCTCGCCACAAACAACTTGTCGTTCGAAGGCTGATTAGATGTGCTCATGCTCCGACCCTCCGGGCAAAAAGTAGGTTTGAATTTGCAATAATGCTAGGAAGATAAGTTCGAAAGACTCCCTGTCAATGACAGGGACGCCGTTGTGAGAGAAAAAGGCTCAGAGCTTGATTGTTAATTCAGGACTAACTGAATCATGATAAAGGGCTTGCACGAACTGGAGAAGTTCTGAATGGATTGCGACTATTGTTAATAATTAAGCTCTGAGCCTTTTTCGCGCTATTACCTTAATCTTCTTATTTCCTCGACTATTTCCCGGCTGAGGGTAGCTAAAGCGTTGCTCTGGGCTGCAACCAACCCCTCGTAGTCGTTGGTTGGCACTGGTTCCTCTATGAGAGATTTTCGCACCACCAGTTCCTTCTTCCCCTCTTGCCCCACTACCGACCAGGTGACGTTAAGCAAAACGTTGTCATCCA
>JASFEM010000251.1:0-3986 GCA_050124835.1 Syntrophobacterales bacterium
AATGGCGGCCCGGTTTCGTTCGAGGGAAGATCCATTTGTCAAAAGTGGCAACCCCAAGTGTGGAACCATGAGAAAACTGTGAAAGGAGGGTGTCACTATGGCTAATGGAATTGTGAAGTGGTTTAACGACCGCAAAGGCTACGGCTTCATCGAGCAGGAAGATGGCCCGGATGTATTCGTTCACCATTCAGGGATCAACGCAACCGGTTTCAAGTCTCTCCATGAAGGCGACAGTGTGACTTTTGAAGTGGAGCAAGGCCAAAAAGGTCCTGCTGCTGTGAACGTCACCAAGATCTAGTTGGCAGTAAAATGCTTATCTAGGGCATCTTGTCTAATTAAGACAAGATGCCTTTTTTCTTTGAGCAAAGAAAACCTGGTCCTGTGGGCTAGGTCAAAGCGCATAGGGCATAGAGCATAGAGCCAGACCATTTGGGATTTGGGATTTCGGATTTTGAAATCATGAGGTGTGATCTCCGTCCTCTGTCGTCTGTCCTCCATTCTCCGTCTCGCCGTTTCTCCCTATCCCTGTGCCTGCCCGCCATCGGCTTCGCCTTCAGGCGAGGCGGGAGGGTCGTTCCGCTGTGCCCTGTACCCTGTGCCTTCTTACTTTCGCACGGTTCGCCCAGAAGTGGCTAGTTTTCATGATATTTGTTGAAAGTCCTATATTCCGGGCGTCTTGACAACGGTGTCAAGAAATGTCAGACTGAGTCACCTTTTGCACTGGTTTTGGTGAATAACCCCAGAGCCCTGTAAGGGGCTTTTGGGGTTTTTTCTTTTGGGACTCAGGCAGGTGGTAGGGCGACATTGATGGCCTAAAGTGAGCAGATAGTGGTCCTTGAGTTCAAGGGTACGCTGGACAACCTGTAGCATTGAACAGCCGGTTCTGACAAAACCGGCTTCACAGTCTGAAGATGGGGAATATTATGGCAAGGCGTGGTCAACATAGCTTTATGAAACGGCAGAAAGAAATCAAGCGCAAGCAAAAGGCCCTCGAGAAGATGGCGCGGCGACAGGGTAAGAATAAACAGGAACCTGATGAAGACAAGCCAGACGCCGCAGAGCAACAGGACGAGGAAGAATCTGCTTCTTCATAAAATATATTTTCAGAAGGAGAATAAAATGGCTGAGGCAAAAGTAGGGGATGAAGTAAAGGTTCGTTACAGTGGGTCTTTGGAAGATGGCACTGTTATTGGCTCCTCTCCACTCGAAGCGGAATTTACCATAGGAGAGGAAAGTGTGCTTCCGGGATTTGAAAATGCAGTGATTGGCATGAACGAAGGAGATACAAAGAATTTCTCGCTGGCTCCAGAGGATGCTTTCGGGGATCGAAGAGAAGACCTGATTCTTAATGTTGAGAAAACAAAATTGCCGCCAGATATTGATGTAAAACAAGGGATGGCACTTCAAGTCCGTTCAGATGAAGGGGCGATGCTCGACGTCACAGTAGTGCACGTTGATGACGAAATTGTAACATTGGATGGAAATCATCCACTTGCAGGGAAAACCATTAACTTTGACATTGAACTTGTTGAGATAAGTTGAAGATGTGTTTCGCACATTTCAATGGTATCGTCTCTGAAAAGCTTAAGTCAGCTATCCAGCTTTAGCCTAGATCGTAAATGACATTTTTGGGAAGACTCCTCGGGATTGCAGCCTCTTGACTTCAGTTCTAATCGAGTTAAGCTTCGGGTATACCGTAACGAGGAGGTTTGTTATGGATAAAAGATACCTATTCGAGACATTCAGCTCTGATAACCGGAGCTTTGATCGGGAGTTTACCGATTTCCTTAACAGCAAAGAAATGGAGAGGTGGGAGGTTAAGGACTGCTCTTACTGCCATGACACCTTGGGGGGCAGGATGCACGCCTCGTGCCTTTTCAGAAGGATGAGCTAGCAGGTTAATCAGAAGGCCCGCCATACGGCGGGCCTTTTTCTATGGTAGTCCGGGCATCAAAGATTTAAGATTTAAGATTTCAGATTGTAGATTTGAAGACAGTATATGCATGATAAGAATTCTAAATCTGCAAGCCGCATTCTACAATCTGCATTCTATAAATGGAACACCACCATCTTGAGTTCTGTCATCTCTGCCACCGCATAACTGGGACCCTCCTTGCCGAAGCCGCTCTGCTTGAGACCCCCGTAAGGCATCAAATCAGCTCGCCACTGCGGCCCCCAATTGACCATTAAATTACCACTGTGGACCTGGCGAACGAATTTCATGGCCCAATCCAGGTCGCGGGTAAAGATGCCGGCGCTAAGGCCATACTTGGAGTCGTTGGCCAGAGCAATAGCCTGATCGATATCGTCAAAACGGCTTACGGCTACAGCCGGCCCGAAGAGCTCTTCGCAGGAAATCTTTGCACTGGCCGCCACATCAGCGACCACTGTAGGAGTAACAATATTTCCCTGGCGGCTTCCGCCAGTGACAAGTCGGGCTCCACTGCTCACCGACTCCTGTATCCAATTTTCTACCCGGATGGCATCCTGCTCCCTTATCATTGGACCCATCTGCGTCTGCTCTTCCAAGGGATTTCCGGTGATGATGGATTCCACTTCAGGCCTCAATGCATCCAGAAAATCACCGTAAACGCGATCGTTTACCAAGACCCTTTGGGTGGAAATGCACACCTGGCCAGAGAGGGCGTAACCGGTGGCTGCCGTGGCCTTGGCTACTTGTTTGAGATCAGCGTCCGGCATAATGATCAAGGGGGAGTTGGATCCCAACTCCATGGTCACTTTCTTTACGCCGGCCACCTGACAGATCCTCTCGCCCACGCTCGGGCTCCCAGTAAAAGAGATTTTGCGAACCCGAGGATCTCCACAAAGTTGCTCACCTACTGACCCCCCAGGGCCGGTAACGCACTGGATACCTTCCTGGGGCAGACCGGCTTCCAAAAGCAATTCGGTTAAACGCAACCCTGTGAGTGGTGTATCGGATGGCGGTTTGGCAATAACCGCGTTGCCGGCAGCGAGAGCCGGACCGACTTTGTGGCAGAGAAGATTCAGCGGAAAATTAAACGGGCTGATGGCCACCATCACGCCGCATGGGACCCTCAAAGTGAAGCCAAATTTTCCCTGCCCACCCGGGGCTGCATCGAGGGGAATGGTCTCCCCCCGGATACGCTTTGCCTCCTCCGCAGACAGTTCCATGGTTTCAACGGCCCGGCTGACCTCAAATCTGGATTCCAGTAAGGCCTTACCCGATTCAAGCGTGATAAGACGAGCGAAATCTTCCTGACGTTCAGCCAAAAGGGACGCTGTTTTCCTGAGGATTTGGTAGCGCTCATGCGCAGCCAGTTCGGCCATTATGGTTGCTCCCCTGGCAGCACTCTCCAGGGCCCGGTCCACCTCCTGCGGACCTGCATGAGGTACAGTGTCCACAATACTGCCATCAAAAGGGTTGAGCACTTCGATTTGGTCCTGGGTATCCAGCCACTCACCGGCAATGTACATCTTCATAGGTGACTCCCTTCTGAGGAGATGGAATGTCAGTTATCTGTTGTCAGACTTTGGCTCGGCCGTCCCAACCACAAGCCACGTTTCGAAGACAGTCGGGACTTAATCGGTCGCCTTTTTCTCATTGGAGTGTCGAACTAGTGTTCCAATACTTCGCCCCCGGCTTGCACCTGAGCGCCACCTTCCAGGTTGAAATACAGCGACTGTCCGTCGTCCTGAGTCAAGTACGTCCGAGTGGTCGGGAAAGCGAAGTTGATTTCCTCTTTTTCAAACTCCTGCATAATTTGGGTATTGACCCTCTGGTTAAGGGCGAGGAAAGCCCAATAGTCTGGCGGGTGATACCAGTAGAGCATGATAATGTTCAGTGAATCTGGATTAAATTCATTGAAGTATACCCGGGGTGGGAATTCCGGATCCATCCCTTCGTGGCTTTCTAAAGTATCTTCAATGATCTTGACTGCCTTCTCGACCTTTGCCAACGGCGTGTCATATGGAATGCTGATGTTGGTCAGTCTGCGGATGTGTGG
>JASFEM010000252.1:0-3969 GCA_050124835.1 Syntrophobacterales bacterium
TACACAGTGCATGAAGACTACGATAGGTTTCCTTTATGGCGAAGTGGGATCGGAAATCAGTGGTTGTGAGGATGAAATGGGAAATTTCATCTAGCAGCCAACAGCGATCTTTTACGACTCCCCGGTGTAGCAGGTTAGTCACTGCCTTGAGCGCAGCCTCGCGAACCTGCCAGTAGTGGTGCTCCTTCAGTGCCAATAAACCATCTGCCACTTCGCGATCTTCGCCTACTGATCCTAGTGCTAAAGCTGCCTCTCGCACCACCTCGAACGATCGGTCCTTGATCAGGGTCAGCAGCCTCTCGGTAACAGCCTGCTTCTGTATAATCTCACCAGAAAAACATCCTATGGTTCGAGCCGCCTGAGCCCGTACTTCGTAGTATGCGTCCTCAAGTGCCTCAAAAACTCGAGCCTCCACCTCCGGCCCCCACCTGTTAATAATTTGGAGGGCGATCAGAGCATTGCGGCGGATAAAGCCGACTTGCCGGTAATCCCCCCCAAACCATCTTTGCAGTCTACTGGCACGGGTCTTATCCGCCAAAAGGTAAAGAATTGAAGTAAGTTTCTCTTCATGTTTGAGGAATCCAATGAGCTTAACGCCAAGGTTCCGTTCTGGCCAATTGGGAGATGTTAGCAGGGAAGCAGCCCGATGGCGGTAGTAATCCAAGTCGTCAGCATCCTTGATTAACTTGATAGGTTCATACGCTTCTTTCTCCTTCTGCCAACGGTTTCTCAGCAGCTCTAACAGCTCAGTGTCGCTGAAAAGTGGCTCCAACTCTTTTGCAGGAGCATCATCAAGAAAATTACTGCGAAGCGGGCTACCTTCAATCTCTGAAGCAATGCGTTCCACCGCATTGTGACTCATGAAAGCACGTGAGCACGCATCCATCTCGTCAATACGATGCGGTTCATCAAGCAAGGAAAGAATTTTCTCTGCCAACTTCTGCCCTTCCACCTCTTCCAGAAGCATCCCCTCTCTCATAACTGTGTCTTCGAAGATCACCTCAGCTGCTCCGGCCCGCTTCATGGCGCGGGCATTCATGACCTGGTGGTCCCCGGGCAAGTTGGCCTTGGGAATTATGAGAGCCGACTTTCCCATCGCCGAAATTTCGTTGAGACTGCCAGCGCCGCCACGGCAGACCACAAGGTCACTCACCGTGTAAATCTCACCTATATTATGAAAATAGTCCTGGGCGTAATAAAAGGTACCAATTTCCTCCCGCTCTTTGTCATTGTATTCTAGACGCAACCGCTGATTAGTGTCCTCCCAGGCATCGTAGTCGGGACTTTTCATCAAACCCACTCCGTGAATGACAAAAATGTCCTGGCTGCGGGGCATAAGGTAATTCAGTGCGTCCACTACTGCCCGATTAATGGTCCGAGCCCCTTGAGAACCACCAAAGGCGAAAACTACCCGTCGCCCATCAGGAATCTGAAAGGGCAGGACCTTCCCTTCATCCAGGCCACGCATACTGGTTAAAGAATCCCGCACAGGATAGCCTACCACCACACCGTTTTCGGGGAAAAAACTCTTGGTCTCCGGAAAGGTAAGCAGTACCTTGTCTGCCTGGCGACCTATAAACTGGTTAAGCTTTCCTGGTACGCTGTTCTGCTCGTGTATGAAAACCCGAGCCCGGCTCATACCGAGGAACCGCATCAGCGTATTGGCAAAGATAACCGGAGCGCTCACATACCCTCCAGTTCCGACAATCGTTGTCGGTCTAAACGTCGCAATCTGGTAGAAAGACTGCAAAATACCTATCGACAGGACAAAGACAAAGCGCACCAGCGCCAGACTCGGCCGAAAACCAGGAAAACTGCACGCCATTACGTAGTAAATGGGATAGCCAGCACGGGTGACAATTACCGACTCGGCCTTGCCCTTCGATCCCACGTAGAGAAAACGGGCATTCTGATTTTTCTGCTTGATCGCCTCGGCAATGGCGAGGGCAGGATTCACATGGCCACCCGTGCCACCCCCAGTTAAAATCACCCTATCTGTAACGGTTGCATCTTCACCGCGGAATCGGCCCCAATACCCCAAGGTCACAAAAAAGATCAACAGTCCCGCAACCGCGGCGAGCCCGAGAGCAGCCACCTCGCCCCAATGGAAAATGATCCGAGGTAGACTGGCAAGCACCTCGGTTTCACTGAGGCGAGGAAATAGTATCCAGGCAGTCAAACCGCCCGTTCCGCTGGCAGCGGCTGCGGATAGGAATGTATCGCCAAGGTCCTTCCAGCCAATACCTTTTTGCCCCAGACGGCGGAGTTCAATATTGAAGGCAGAAAAAAGTAGCACGCCATTAAGACTAAAGGCGATGGACGAGGCGAGCGCGAGTCCCCCGTGTCTGAGAGCGGTTCGAACCAAGACCAAACTCAGGCCCACATTGACCAGTGCGCAGATCAGAGATGAGTAGAGGGGAACCTGGTTCTTGTTCAGTGCCGGGTATACGCGGCTATATAGATTCCAAATCCCCATACCCAAAAGGCCCAACGCGTAAAAGGACAATGCCAGGGCTGTCAGATCAACTGACATTCGGTCAAAGGCACCGCGCTGAAAAGCGGTCGAAGTAATGGGTCCGACCAATGCCAGCAGAAATACCGTCACCGGCAGCATCCAGACAATATTGTAGCGCAACCCGGTAACAACCGTATTGCGAAACCCATGCCAGTCATGCCGCTGCGCCTGATCATTGAGTTCCGTGACCCCCGCCCTTCCTGCAGCTAGACCAACTATGCTATTGGGCAACTGTACTAGTCTTTGGGCGAAATAGAGTGCAGCTATACTGCCGGGAACCAGAAAGGATGCAAGGACCCGGTCTACCACCTCCACCGTCTTACCGGCCAAAGATTGCCCGAAGATCCATCCCGACTGCCGCCCCACCTCTTTGAGTTCGGGCACAGTCTCACCCTTTCCTATCATATATTGCATGCTCAGGTCGCTGCGCCGTGCGGCCCTGATGAGCACCGGAATCTGGATGAGAAACTGCAGGACACCTCCCAGGACGAACCCTACGGCCATGCTATACATACCCAGAAAGGGCTTCAGAGCAACAATGCCCAAAATGACCCCGATGCTCAGCATCACCGGCGCTAGAGCGTAGGTGGCAGTGGCATCGAGAAAAAGCAAGAGTCCGCCCACAAAGGAGGCCAAACCTATGGCCACCATAAAAGGGAGGATAAAATAGGTCATGACCGCAGCCTGGTGAAACTCGCTGGCAGCGAGCCCGGCGCCGATCAACCTCACCAGTTTTGGTGTGAACAGATAAAAGAGCCCCATGAGCAACAAGAGCAACAGCATCATGAAGTTGAAGATCCTTGAGGCTAGAATCCAGGCCCGCCGATACTCCCCAGCAGCAATCAGTTGGCGGAAAGAGGGTAAAAAGGCCTTCTCCACCATATCCTCTCCCAAAATCCGCCGAAAGAGAGTGGGTATGGTAAAGGCGATGGCGAAGAGGTCTGTCGCCCGACTGGCACCAAAATAAAAGGCAACCACCACCTCCCTTAGAAACCCGAACACTCGGGAGATGAAGTTACCTCGCACCATGTCGAAAAATTTTCTGGAAAAAGATTTTCTCATGAGGCTCCCGCGACCCTAAAGATCCCGGTTAAACTCCACCAAGGGTGGATTCGAAAGTCTTGGGATGTCTCATAGTCGCCACGGACTTGCAGATGAACTTGCACGGAGACAGGACAGCTGGCAGGAGACAGCTGGCAGGTATTTATAAGAGTCAGATTGTGAGGTAGTAAAGCATCCGCATCTTAACTAGGGTAGAGATTATTTAAACACTGAGAGACTGAAATCTTGCTGCCTACTGCTAGCTGCCAGCTGGGTAAGAGCGCTGCGCGCTCTTTGTTCTCCTTCTTGCCGCGTCGCCGTCTCATCGCGTCGCCGCGTCCGGTTGTCCGCCTCTCGGCTTCCTGATCCAAACAAAGCTCTAGACGGTTTGAGCCAGCCATCCCTTCAGACAC
>JASFEM010000253.1:0-3957 GCA_050124835.1 Syntrophobacterales bacterium
GTAATCCGCCTAATAGCCAACCGAATCCCACCAACAACACGCTTTGTATGAAACCTGTCCAATCCTGTATCAAAAACGTCCAATCCTGCATGACTCTCACCTCACTTTTTACCCTGCCGCCTAAACTTCTACAGCGTAATGCAATCAGGCTCAGTCCAGAGCCCAATCTTGCTCACGCAAACCTCTTATTCGACGTTTAAATAAGATGGCGCAACCGGTGACCAACAAGGTAGTAAATAGCACAATTAGCATCAGGGTAGCAACGGGACCGATCCGCAGTGCCATCCGGGACCCGTAGGCTGCAGTGGTGATGAAGCACCCACCACCACTGCTACTTGAACTGACCTCGGGAGTCGTGGTGTCCACCGTAGCACAGTTCAAGCAAACTTCGTTGGAGTATCCGCTTTCATCGCCAACAGAGTTGTAAGCTGTCACTGCGAAGTAGTAGGTCTCGTTGTCTTCGAGATCTGCAATTGTCGCACTCGTCCAGTTTCCAACATCCATTGACTCATCATAATCTCTGCTGTAAGTGCCTTGGTAGATGTTATAGCCTGCAACGTCCGGATCGGAACTGGCTTCCCATTCTAAGGTTACTTGAGCTGGATACACGACTCGAACAGGGTAAAGCGTAATCAAGAGCAAGGCTGCAACACAGATAATATTCAGGAGGCATTGGTTAAAGAAATGAAACTTTGATGAGAAATTGTATCCTCTCACTAAATCTCCTTATCGGCTGCATTTTGGTATACGGGACACAATCCCCCTAGATCACTGGCAAAGCGGATTATGCCTTCAGCTGACGAGTACACTTTTGTATTGGGTGACCGGGAGACTCATCCTCTCAGATGGCTTAAATAGTTGAAATTTTTCTGACTAAGAAGCTCTCGAGCTCCTGTAAGAGATGAGTCCCACGAGAGTGGTTAAACAATAGCCGTACCAATAAGATGAAGAAGACAACCAAGACGCACGCCTATGTGGAAGGTTACATCGGTTTTCATTAAATATTAGGTAGTTATCGGGTGGAGTATGTCGCTTGGAATGGCATCTTTTAATTTTTGCGGCAAAGAAATAGGCGCAAATCCTCTTGCGCTAATGTAGAAAAGGATACGCAATAACCCAGATCTATGCGAAAAAGATAAGTACAAAACCTTATCTCCAGTTCTTCATCGCCATCGGAAGTGTTCCACTTGCACCGACATTGACGGTATTGTAATCTGATAATCAGTGAAAGAGTCCCCGATTCATTCCACCTTAGAAAATCTTAGCTACAATTCCGCCGGTTAATTCTGGATGGGATTGCTGTCACTGATTTTGAACGGTTTGTTAAGTGAGGACAACATGAAAAGAGAGCCCTTTAGTGAAAAACAATATTTGGTCATTTTCTCCTGGATATTAGTCTTGTTTGGTCTCTACTTGACTAGCCTGTACAGCTACCTTCTTTTCCACAGCCTAGCTGAGATTTTCAGCATTGTCGTGGCCTGTGGTATTTTTATGATTACCTGGAACTCTAGGCGGTTTTTGGACAACAATTATCTTCTATTTATCGGCATCGCCTATCTATTCATTGGCTGTCTCGACTTGCTCCACACTTTAGCCTACAAAGGCATGGGTGTGTTTTATGGAAATGGGGCCAATCTATCCACCCAATTGTGGATTGCTTCCAGGTATATAGAAAGCCTCTCCCTTCTCTGTGCGCCTCTATTCCTTGGCAGAAAACTGAGGCCACGATTCGTATTCACAGGTTATTTCTTAGTCACTATCATTCTGCTGGGATCGATATTCTATTGGCAGATTTTCCCTGATTGTTTTGTTGAAGGGGTTGGATTGACACCCTTCAAAAAGACGAGTGAGTACATCATATCCTTTATTCTTTTTGTCTCCATTTTTCTTCTGACTAGAAATCAGAAAGAATTCGACAAAGTTGTTTTGCGATTGCTGGTCGCCTCCATTTTGTTGACCATAGTTGCCGAACTAGCCTTTACACTTTACGTCAGTGTTTATGGCATTTTCAATCTCATTGGTCACTTTTGTAAAATCATATCCTTTTACCTTATCTACAAGGCCATCATCGAAACTGGTCTTTTAAAGCCTTATGACCTCATGTTCAGAAACCTTAAGCAAAGCGAGGAGGCATTCAGGGGGAGTGAAGCAATTCTGCGAGGAGTCATCGACCTGGTACCCCACGCGATTTACGCAAATGACCGAAATGGTCGTTATCTACTAGCCAACCGAAAGGCTGCCGAATTACTCGGCACCACCGTCAAGAATCTGACCGGTTCGTTGTTTGAAGACGTCTTGCACAACCAGGAACAACTTAAGGACTTTCTGACAAACACTCGTCAAGTGATCGACACCGGCCGACCTAAATTGATTCCCGAAGAAACTATTACGGATCCAGCTGGCAGCCTACAATTTCTCCAAACTACCAAGATACCCTTTGGTTGGCCCGCCACCGGAGAACAAGTGGCGCTTGGTGTGTCCGTGGTTGTTACTGATCTCAAGATGGCTCAAGAGGAGTTGCGGAAGGCTCACGATGAACTGGAACAACGTGTAGAGGAGCGCACAGCCAAACTGAATATCACAAACGAGCAACTAAAGCTGGAAATAGAAGAACGTAAAAAGATAGAAGAAGCACTCCGTGCCAGCGAAGAAAAATACAGGCTGTTGTTGGAAAATATTCCCAGCATCGTATACACGGGTTTCAAAGATTGGTCTGTTGCGTTCACGGATAACAAGATCCATCTGTTAACCGGTTATCATGCAGATGAATTTAATTCCCGAAAAATGAAATGGTCCGACATACTTCTAGCTGAGGATTTGGACGATGCAAGAGAAAGCTTCATCAGTGCCCTGAAAGCTGATAAGTCTTACTCAAGAGACTACAGAATCAGGACAAAGTGGGGTGATATTCTCTGGGTGCAAGATAGAGGAAAGATCATTTGCAGTGACGAGGGCGACATAGAACATGTAAGCGGTGTGTTTTTCGATGTAACCGAGCACAAGCAGGCCGAGAGGGCACTGCGAAAATCAGAGGAGGAACTCAGACGAATATCTGCCCAGCTTCTGACCACTCAGGAGAACGAAAGAGGGAGGATTGCCCGGGAGCTTCACGATGGGATTGGACAGTCTCTGAGCGCCATCAAATTTAAGCTGGAAGATGCCCTTGGCCAGATGAAAACTGGAATCGATGTCGCAACCGCAAAACCTTTAGAGTCAATTATTCCTTTAATGCAAGATACCGTTGAAGAAGTACGCAGAATAACAATGGACCTGCGTCCCTCCACACTCGATTATCTGGGTATTCTGGCAACCATAGCCTGGTTTTCTCGCGAATTTCAAAAGACATACTCGAGAATCCATGTCGACCGGAAAATCAGTATAGAGGAGAATGACGTTCCCGAGTCTTTGAAAATTGTGATTTACAGGGTCTTGCAGGAGGCACTAAATAATGTAGCCAAGCACAGCGGGGCGGATCTGGTTCGTGTTTGTCTGGACAAAACTGATGGAAATCTCGAGTTGAGCATCGAGGATAACGGTGAGGGGTTCGAGATTGAACAAGCACTCACTGTAGACACTTACGAGAGGGGATTCGGCCTTGGCAGCATGAGGGAGCGAACAGAGCTCTCGGGTGGAACTCTTGATATCGATTCAGTTCAGGGAAGAGGTACAATCGTACGGGCATCATGGCCATATGATAAATTCCATAGGAACAACGGTTAAGTTTATATATTAAAGAGGCGACCTGAATAGGCCGCCTCTTTCGCCAGAACTCTCGGCGCTGACTAACTGGCTGCCTTGAGATTTTCACCCACCTGTTCCCAGTTAATCACATTCCAAAAGTTTTCCACGTACTCAGGACGTCGGTTCTGGTAAAGCAAGTAATAGGCATGTTCCCAGACGTCAATACCGAGAATGGGTTTCAGCCCCTCCATCAGGGGATTGTCCTGATTCGCAGTG
>JASFEM010000254.1:0-3915 GCA_050124835.1 Syntrophobacterales bacterium
ACGTGCACTCCATCAGGCAACTTTTGAATGTCCCGGAGCCGTACATCCTGATCGCCTTGATCGCGGCTGGATACTCGGATGAAAGGCCATCGCCTGCAAAGAAACAACTAAATGAAGTGATTTTTTTGAACAGATTGGGTTGATTGAGAATTGGACAAAGAATCTGATCCAGAGGGAAATTTATGAGAGAGTGTTACCTCTGCAAGAGCAATTTTGAAATTACTGAAGACGTTTTTCAGACGGATTTGCTCTACGCAAAGATAAGCATCAAGAGGGAGGTTGAGTGGAAAGATATGGTGCTAACCGTCTTTGTCAAGAACAGTGAGGATGAAGATGTTCTCCTGTGCAAGAAATGTTTTTCCACTGCTCTCTCTCGCTGCGCTCAGGAAGTACAAAAGACAAGCATTCCCATGACAGCTGGCATCCAATTCAGGGGCTTGTAATGGGATTGTTTTAAAAGGCTAGTGGCTTAGTGCCTAGTGCATAGTCCTACACCCAGAGGCTTGTCTTAATCGTAATAGTGTTATAAGAAACTCCATCACCAAATTATTTACTTAGAAAGGTAAACAGGACAGAAAATGATAACTTTTCTGGATTATGGCGCTGGCAATGTGAGGAGCGTCATCAACGGAATCGAAAGCCTGGGTGAAAGGGTCAAAGTTGTAACGACGGCCGAGGATATCCTGTCTGCCGAAAAGCTGGTTTTTCCCGGAGTTGGAGCTTTCGGCAGTATGATGAATATTCTAAATCAAAAGGATTATGTTGAACCCTTGAAAGCGTATCTCCGCTCGGGTCGTCCGTTTCTGGGAATCTGCCTGGGATTGCAGGCTTTGTTTGAATACAGTGAGGAGGCTCCTGGTGTCAGAGGTTTGGGCATCATTCCAGGTTCGGTGAAAAGATTTGCCATTGACCTTTCAGTTCCACACATCGGCTGGAACGGCCTGAACATCAAGCAGCCATCGGTGATATTCAATGGACTTCGCGGCGACGAAAAATTCTACTTTGTCCACTCCTACCATGTGGTTTCCGGGGATAAAGAGGCCGTCCTGACGACAACCGACTACGGCTATGAATTTGTCAGCTCCATACAGAAAGGCAGCATCATAGCCACCCAGTTCCACCCGGAGAAGAGCGGCAGCGCCGGACTCAAAATTCTGAAGAATTTTCTGGAAACCAGCGTTGAAAAGAGCAGACCTGCTCTCCGGTCTGAGCCAACCAGGCTCGCCAAACGGATCATCGCCTGCCTGGACGTCCGCTCCAACGATCAGGGAGATCTGGTGGTGACCAAGGGGGATCAGTACGACGTCCGTGAAAACGGGGCCGTCAGAAACCTGGGTAAACCGGTTGAACTGGCGCGCAGGTATTACCAGGAGGGTGCTGACGAGATAACCTTCCTCAACATTACGGGCTTCAGAGATTTTCCCCTTGAAGACATGCCGATGCTGGAGGTACTCAGGCAGACCTCGAAGAATGTCTTCGTGCCTCTCACCATAGGTGGCGGGATCAGGGATTATACGGACAAGGATGGTCGGAATTACAAGGCACTCGAGGTGGCCGCCGAGTATTTCAGGTCCGGAGCGGACAAGGTTTCCATAGGTACCGATGCGGTACTGATTGTGGAAGAATGTCTGAAGAGCGGCCGGAAGACCGGCCAGAGTTCCATAGAGGAGATATCTCGTGTCTATGGTAACCAGGCGGTGGTCATCTCGATTGATCCGAGAAGAGTTTATGTGCAGTCACCTGAGGGGGTTAAACATCAGGTGATCGAAACCGCCATACCGGGTCCCAACGGCGAACGATATTGCTGGTACCAGTGCACTGTAAAGGGAGGCCGGGAAGGCAGGAACCTGGACGCGATCACTCTGGCACAGGTCTGCGAAAATTTGGGAGCAGGCGAAATCCTGTTGAATTGTATCGACAGAGACGGAACCAACCTGGGGTTTGACATTGAACTGATCGATGCGGTCAGCAAGGCCGTTTCCATTCCGGTTATCGCGTCCAGCGGTGCTGGCGGTGTTGAACACTTCTACGAAGTCTTCACCGAAACGGAGGCCGAATCTGCATTGGCCGCGGGTATTTTCCATCGGAGAGAGGTCCCTATTCGAGATGTGAAGATATATTTGAACGGCAAAGTGGAAGTTAGACTCTGAAGAGACAGCAGGCAGCGTGTAGATTGCGGATTGTAGATTTGGGTTTCGGAAATGGGTAAGCGTAAAGCGAAGCATTTTTGAATTTGCTCCATGCCCTATGCCTCTCGATCTAGTTATCAATCACTTCTAGTGCTATAGTCTCCAGCTCTTCGAGATCTACTTCTTCGGGCGGGCAGTGTTCATTTACAACCTGAGCGATGAATTTTCGGTCTTCGTTGGAGATGTCCAGAAAACGAACACCCATACCACGAGGATTGATTTTATCGTCAGGACCGTAGATGTTCGACCAAACGACTTCAGCTTTGACATTTAGGGACTTCTCTGGGGAATTTATGGCCAGATCGATGACTTCGTTTAGTCGCAGCGGTTCCGGGCAGCAGACATAAGCTCCGCCAGTGCTGACGTTCTTTGTTTCTCCCAGTATTGGGCCCTTATCAGTTAGTGCAAAAACAGGCCATTTAAGCTCGGCTCTCGGATTTGCGCGGTTTTCCTTGTTGAACATCTTACGCCTCCCCCCATGATAGTTGCATCCATTTTTCTGTGCAGGAAATATGCCATGGGTCTTTGCTCGTGGGGGCGGACGGCCGTTTACCGCGGTGCCGGCTGGCCTGGGAACATAAAGCTTACGGTTGTCCATCTCCTTCCATGAGGAGATGAGCATAATCCTTCGCTATGTTTCAAAGATGCTATCTGAATTCTGAAGAATCTGCTGGGCGGGTTGGAAAATACAAATGTGAGGGATTTAATCACAATAGGCAGAGGTCAATTGAATCACGCGGCCTCATAATCACCCTCTATGTGAAGAATAAACTGGTCCGTTTTGTCCGCTCGTTCTAGCTTGAATGTACCTTCTCCTTTGGTACCGGCCAAACTCCCTGTACCAAGGTAGGTCTTCCAGGTGCCCTCGGTGACTTTTTTGAGTCCGTCCCGACTACCCTTGAACCGGCTGTATACTGACCCATTCTTGAAGTTGGCCATAACATAGCCTTCCATAAGACCCCAGCCCCTGACTCGGTCATGGATTGTTACACTGCGTCGCGAGACGAATTCGCCGGCCACACCCAATTGGTAATCAATGGGCTCCCCCTCCATTTCAACCACCATCATGGTGTGCTCAGGCTCATCGTCAATTTCGAAGGCTTCTCTCCTGGTGACCACAAGTTTGTAGGTCTCTTTCTTTTCCATACGGTTCTCCTATCATTAAATCACGCTCTTCTAGCCTCAGCGGGGCTTTCTGCCTTTTGATACTTCATATAATATGGAAAGTTTTTAAGTAATTTTCCCCCCTGAGTTCTTCTAAATGAGGATTGCGCTTAGAGCACCAAAAACTCAGCAGGTAGAGTGAAGCACAACGAATATTCGGTCAAGAAGATGCACAGAAAGCAGAGATTTTGAACTGGCTATAGATTAGGCCCCCGGCAGTGCCATGTCAAGAAAAACCACCCTTTCTGATTGGATTGGGTTAGTGAGGGAGGCGTGGTAAAGCCCTTACAGTGATCAACCACCACTGGACTGTTAGTGTCAGTTTTTCTAACTACTATTCGCTTATCGGGCTAACGCAAGACGTTGGTTGAAAGAAATTCGAAATCTTCTCTGGAGAGATCTCTAAGGCGAACACCCAAACCATAGGAAAAGGGTGCGTCATCACTTTCGTAGACATCAAATCGAACTGGCTCTGCGGAGACGAATACAGCGTAGTGATGTTCAGGTATCTCCATGCTCAAGTCAAGGGCTTCAGCCACATCGGGCATTTCCTCCAGTTGGA
>JASFEM010000255.1:0-3896 GCA_050124835.1 Syntrophobacterales bacterium
GGGAAATGCAGCGGGCAGCGGACAGCCGCCTTCGCCTCATGGCTTCGGCGGGCCAAGGCTTGCAGCAAGCAGCCAATACTCATTATAACCTGCCAGCTGCCAACTGCCGGCTGCATGCTAGGCAATAAGGTGATTTAGAAGTAGTAATTACCTGAAAAAACTGGGCTATAATATAGTGGTCCATTCATAAAGCGACCTAATGACTATGAATGACAGCGAAGCGTAGTGACGGCGAAGCCAAATGACTTAGATCCTCCTTGCGCCCCGTGCCCTGCGCCTTACGCCTTTGTACTCCAGACCTTGAGAATGGGAATTTATGTATTATACTTTGAGTGGTTATATTAAATTGCGTATCTAAATATGAACATTTGGAGTGCAAATATATGTTGAAAATAAGAAAATCGCTACTCGTTGCCCTGTTGGTTACCTTGCTTGCTGGGCACACCGCATCCCAGAAGGTTGCTGAGGCAGCGGGTGACGCAATGGGTAACTCTCCGGTAATACTTGATAAGTTTGCAGCTGAGGTCATCCGGCCAGGCGACAGCTGGAGAGTCTATTTGAAGGCCAAAGATGCAGATGGTGACATGCGGACCATCGTCGCCCAGTTATGGCAGGCGGGGGTTGGTATTCACCACACTGATTTCACCCCGGTTAAGGAGGCAGATACCCAGGAATTCGCCGGCTATCTGTTCCTCAGGACCCCTGCTGACAATACACTTGTGTGGGATCGGCTCAAGCTCACACTTTTCGTGCGTGACCGCCAGGGAAACCGTAGTGAGTCCGTTGAATTACCTCTCCGGTTTTCCTTAAGGGCAAAGCAGGAAATCCCGGAAGAGTGGAAAACCTCGGCTAACCGCAAACTGAGCAGCATTATGATCGATCTCGAGAGTTCCTTTAAGTATAACTCGGGAGATGAATTTCGGCCGTAAACAGGAGCCTAGGGACGCTGGAATTATGGAACGTTGGAACGGCTAAAAATTCCAAATAACAAATCACAAATTCCAAACAAATCAAAATGACCAAAATTAAAAATTCCAAACCGCCTTTTGTGTTTGGATACCTGCCCTGTGGAATTTCGCCTCTGGCGAACCTGCCAAAGGCAGGATTCCACAGGGTGAAAATTTGGGATTTCATTGGGATTTGGTGCTTGGAATTTGATATTTTGCAATGCTCCGTCACTCCATTACTCTAGCAGCCTGCCGCATTAAGGAAATACGAGCTCTGGGGCCAGATCAAAGCCAGGTACTTTAGTCCAGGTAGAACTACTTTGTCGGCATTGAAAATTGACCGCCAGCAGCCAGCCCCGCCTCATTGACAACTCTTGTGAATGATGGTACTTAGTCAAATGAAGTTCCTTTCGAGATCCAGAGTCTTTTAAAACTTTCAGGAGATTCCCTCAAAGGTCTCGGGGTATTCCATTGTTCCAATTACACTTTGTGGTGTAAAACTAAGCAAGCATTGACCCCGACGGGGGTGAGACCCAGAAGGTCATGGCAGCGTCAATGAAAATACTGGTGAGTGATCCACTCCATGAGAAGGGCATTGAAGTCCTGGAAGAAACGGAGGGCTTCGAGGTTGAGGTCAACACCAGCCTCACCCCTGAGGAATTGCTGGGAATTATTAAAAATTACGACGCCCTAGTAATCCGCAGCTCCACCAAGGTGACCGCCGAGGTCATAGAGGCGGCAGAGCGGCTCAAGGTGATCGGCAGGGCCGGCATCGGCCTGGACAATGTGGACATTGGCGCGGCCAGCAAGCAGGGTGTTGTGGTGATGAACACACCCGATGGAAACGTGATCACCACAGCCGAGCACGCCGTGGCCATGCTCATGGCTCTCAGCCGCAACATTCCCCAGGCGACCGCATCCATGCGGGCGCATCAGTGGGAAAAAAAACGGTTTCGGGGCAAGGAACTCTTCAACAAAACCCTGGGCGTCATAGGCATCGGCCGGATCGGCCGAATAGTGGCAGACCGGGCCCGGGGTATGAAGATGAACATCATCGGATACGATCCATACATCCCCGCCGAAGCCATAGAAAAAATGGGGGTGGAGCCGGTAAGTTTGGACGAACTCCTGGCCCGGGCTGACTGCATCACCGTGCACACGCCCATTACTCCGGAGACACGTAATCTGATTAACAAAGACTGCTTCGCCAAGATGAAACCGGGTGTTCTCCTGGTCAACTGCGCCAGGGGAGGCATAGTCAACGAAAAAGATCTTTACTCGGCGCTCCAGGAAGGGAAACTAGCGGGTGCAGCCCTGGACGTATTCGAAAAAGAGCCCCCAGAGGACAACCCCTTGCTGGATTTGGACAACGTCATCGCTACCCCGCACCTGGGTGCATCTACGGAAGAAGCTCAGGAGAATGTGTCGCTGGCTGTGGCCAACCAGATTGTCGACTACCTCCGTACCGGTACCATCCGCAACGCGGTAAATGTTCCCTCGGTGGACGGGGAAGTTCTGGTAAGGCTAAGGCCCTATCTCACTTTGGCCGAGAGACTTGGGAGTCTTCTCAGCCAGATTACCAAGGGTGGCATCCTGGAGGTGGCGGTTGAATACATTGGTGAGTTGGCCAGCCATGATGCGGTGCCCCTTACTGTCTCGCTCACCAAAGGCGTGCTCGCGCCGATCCTCGGCGATGAGGTGAACTTTGTCAACGCACCCATGCTGGCCAAGGAGCGGGACATCAAGATCAGCGTAACCAAGCGCAGCGAGGCTGAGGATTTCACCAGCCTCATCAATGTAAGGATGAAGACAACAGAGCACGAGAATGTGGTCTCAGGGACCACTTTCGGCAAACAAGATCCGCGCATCGTGCGGATAAATGATTTTCGCTTGGAGGCACCCCTTGAGGGCCATCTCCTGCTCATTTACAATATAGACACTCCGGGGACAATCGGCGCTATCGGGACTTGTCTCGGGCAGCACCGCATCAACATAGCCACCATGGAAGTGGGCCAGGTCATCGAGCGCGGCCAGAACATCATCCTGTTAAGGACAGACACACCGGTGCCGCCAGAGGTACAGGAGGAGTTGCTCGGGCTGGGGAATGTGAATTTTGTCCAACGGCTTGAGCTCTGAAAGAGTGTTACATCAACCGTGGGATATGGAACCACAGAGCAATGCAAATTTAGATTGTTGATTGTAGATTTTAGATTGGGAAGTCCTCAGGTGCCATATTGTCTCAATCTGAAATCTAAAATCTCAAATATCCTGCTGTGACTTCTGTGGTTTACTAGACACTTTTCATAGAGGGGATGGCGCTATGGCTGATGAAGAAATTGAAGGCAAAGGGTTCGTGATCAAAGATCGCCGTCGCTTCACCGAGGAAGGTGAGGAAAGAGAGCCGGCACCGGACGAGGAGAAGGCGGAGCAGCCAGAAGCCTCAACCCAGGAAGCAGAAACCGGGCCCCAGGAAGAAGAGAAGGTCGAGGCTGAAGCACCGCCAGAGAAAGAAGAGGAAGCGCCGCTTCCGGAGATCAATTTTTCCACCTTCATTTTCTCACTGAACACTTCGGCGTTGCTCCACCTGGGCGAGGTTCCTGATCCGGCCACAGGCAAACAGGAGAAAGATCTGGCCCTGGCCAAGCAGACGATTGATCTGATCGCGATGCTAGAGGACAAAACCCGGGGGAATCTCACCCCGGACGAGGAGAATCTCGTCAAGCACATCCTCTATGATTTGCGGTTGCGCTATGTCCAAAAAACCTGACAGTGCAGCCGTAATCACTGCCCGGGCCCCCGCCAAGGTGAATCTGGGCTTGCGAGTCCTGGGCAAGCGTTCGGACGGCTACCACGATCTGCTCTCGCTCATGGTTCCGGTGAACCTGTGCGACGGGCTGCAGCTGGAATTATTCTCGCAGGGTATCGAGCTCCACTGTCCAAACAGCGACC
>JASFEM010000256.1:0-3879 GCA_050124835.1 Syntrophobacterales bacterium
ACGGCTTGAAAAAACCAATACAGTGACAGGGCGCAAGTCGACACGGTGATGGGGAGACACGGGGACGCGGTGAAAAAATTGGATTAGTTCTCCAGGTCGCCGCGTCACTTAGGAGGAACGACGTGAGGTGGAATTTTCATGTGAATGCGACACGTAGGAATGATCTTACAGTCTTCCTGGCTACTGGCTTCTTCAGCGGATTCCTCCCGGTGGCGCCCGGCACCTGGGGAACCTTTGCCGCGGTGCCTCTGGTGATGCTGGTAAACAAGGGAAGCCATATCTCGCAGTTGGTCAGCGCCATCATCCTGATGCTCATGGCTGTTTGGCTTGCAGGTAGAGCGGAAAAGCTTCTGGGCACATCAGATGCCAGCTGTATTGTGATCGACGAGATGGCCGGTTTTGTTATCAGTCTTCTCTGGCTTCCTCTAAGTTTTTATACCCTTTGCCTGGGCTTTGTTCTTTTTCGGGGTTTTGATATCGTCAAACCTCCTCCTATATCTACGGTGGAAAAACGTTTGCAGGGAGGCTGGGCGGTAGTTATGGACGATGTTCTCGCCGGAGTTTTTGCCAATATTACCTTGAGATTGTTACTCATCGTTGCGGGGCTTCTGTAGCCATGCTCCGTTACAAGATTGTCCATTGAAGGTAAACGGTGAAGGGTAAAGGGTGAACAGTTCAAGAACAAATCCGCTTACCGTTCACCCTTTACTGTTTACCAAATGCTTTATCTGCTTTGCGTCAATTGTTTCCCTTGTCAGTTTTGTGGTTAAATCTTCTAGCACCCGACACAAGGACTACCATGCATGGTGAGCTGATTACCGTTGGCAACGAACTGCTCTCAGGACTGGTGGTCAACAGCAACGCTGCCCACATTGCCCACCATCTTGGCCTATCAGGCTTTTTGCTCCGCTGGGTTACGGTTGTGGGAGATCGAGAGGAAGACATTACCACCGCCCTGGTTCGCGGTATGGAGCGGGCCAGTTTCGTTTTGGTCACCGGTGGTCTAGGTCCAACCGACGATGATCGCACCAGTGAAGCAGCTGCAAGGGCCCTGGGCCGGCCCCTTCGTCGCGACGCTTTGTCCTGGGATATCCTCACGGGCCATCTCAAAAAACGCAAAATGTCCATGAAGCCAGGGATCGCCAAGATGGCCGATCTTCCAGAAGGTGCCCAACGCATTGATCATATTCTCCCGAGGGCCGGCTATTACATTGGTGATGCTGCAAAACCTTTATTCTTTTTGCCCGGTGTCCCCGAAGAAATGGCCGACATGTTGAGAGAGTTCGTTCTGCCCACTCTCAAAGAACGGTTTCCAGAGCGGATGACCGTGCGCTACCGAATTCTGCGCGTCTTTGGACTAATGGAGTCCGAGATAGGGCAGCGTCTGGCCGGACTGGAGGCGGAATATCCTGAACTGAGTCTTGGTTACTTGCCCCGTTTTCCGGAAAATCGCCTTACCCTCACTGTCCACGCCTCCACTGTAGATGTTGCCGATGCCATCCTCGAAAAAGCTAGTCAAAGCGTGGTCGGCAAATTGGGTCTTCACGTCTACGGTGTTGAGGACGATACCTTGGAAACGGTTGTCGGGGCTCTATTGCAAGAAAGGGGTTACACCCTGGCTCTGGCTGAATCTTGCACTGGCGGTCTCATTGCCAACCTCATTACCAATGTTTCCGGAAGTTCTGCTTATTTTGATCGGAGTATGGTAACGTACAGTGCTGCTGCCAAAATCCACCACCTTTTCGTTCCCACTGAACTTGTTAGCCGATACGGTGTGGTGAGCGCTGAGGTGGCTGAGGCCATGGTCCGGGGGCTTCAACGAGAAAGCGAAGCAACTATTGCCCTGGCAGTGACAGGCCTTGCCGGTCCTTCAGGTGGCACGCCACAGACACCAATAGGTACTGTCTTTCTTGCTCTAATTTGCGACAAAGGATTTCGGCTTGAACGTTTTCAGCTGAGCGGTGACCGGCAGAGAATAAAACTTGCGGCAGCTTATATAGCCTTGGACTGGCTGCGAAGGGCGATAATCGATGATTCCTTCTTTAATGGTGGACAACACCGGAATGCATGAGACTCAGATCCCGCGGCTTGACCTCATCCTTCGTGCTTCAAAAGGCTTACCCGCAAACAATGGACGCTTGGGCGTGCTCGGCGGCGTCTACAATCCCATTACCCGTGCCCATCTGACGTTAACTCAAGCCGCAGCGGAACAGTTTAATCTCCAAGAGGTGATATTTGTATTGTCCAAGATTTCACCCCACAAACCTCTTTTCGGTGCTTCCATTGCACAGCGTCTGGAAATGATGCGGATCAGCATTACCGATTTTCCGTTTATCTCCGTTGGCCTCTGCACGCACGGCCTTTTTCTGGACATTTGTGAGGCTCTGCAACCACACTACCCCCAAAACCCCGAGCTATTTTTTATAACCGGACGTGATGTGGCTGAACGGATTATATCCTGGCCTTATGCCGATCCTCGACGAGCCATAGAGCAGATGTTCGAAACATTTCAATTACTGGTCTTCCCACGGCGGGGGAAGCTAAAACTCCCTGAAAACGACTTGATTCGAAAATACTCCCACCGCATCCACAACTTGCAGTTGCCCGAAAATATCGACCATGTCTCTTCCACCGAGGTACGCCAGCGGGTGGAAGCTGGCCTAGATATCAATAATCTGGTTCCTATGGGGGTGGCCGACTACATCGAAGCACACAATATCTACAGGGTTCATTGAGTCTTAACTCAATGCGGTGTTATACGTTATTTGTTATTGGTTATTAGTGCTAGGCGAAGACTGTTCAATATTGCCTCTCACTGTTGGAAGGGTACAAGAATGGTCATTGATGTTTTTCCATATAACGTATAACGTTTAACATATAACCTTCTGGACCTTCGGCAGGCTGCTTAAAAAAGTCATCCAATATGTCATTCTGAGGAGTCCCACCATGGGGGGACCACGAAGAATCTCATAACGGGTTGATTTTATAAGCAGCGAGATTCTTCGCTCCGCTCAGAATGACATTGGTAGCGAGTATTTCAGCAGCGTCCCGGTCCGAAAGTCTCTGGATCAACAGGGTTAATTCTATGTTCAAAAACCAAAAAGTCATCGTGGTAATGCCCGCCTATAATGCGGCCCAAACCTTGCGCAAGACCTATGATGAGGTCATGGAGCAGGATATTGTCGATTTGGTAATCGTCGTGGACGATGGCAGTCAGGATGAGACTGTAGCCATCGCCAGAACCCTGCCCAACACCATTGTCCAGGTTCATCCACGCAACCAAGGCTACGGTGCTAACCAGAAGACCTGCTACCGACTCGCCCTGGAGCAGGGGGGAGACATCATCGTTATGGTCCACCCCGACTATCAGTATACCCCGAGGTTAATCCCTGCGATGATTTCCATAATTGGTAATGACCTGTACCCCTGTGTGTTGGGGTCCAGAATTCTTGGCGGCTATGCCCTGAAAGGCGGCATGCCCATTTGGAAGTACGTGGCGAATCGCTTTCTCACACTAGTGGAGAACATTATGCTGGGGGCTAAACTTTCCGAGTATCACACCGGCTACCGGGCCTTTTCCAGGAAACTCCTGGAACAGCTCCCTCTCGAGCGAAATTCAGATGATTTTGTCTTTGATAACCAAATGTTGGCGCAAATTTTGTGGTTTGGTCACACAATAGCCGAGGTCACCTGCCCAACCAAGTATTTTACCGAGGCCTCATCGATTAATTTCCAACGAAGTGTCCAATACGGCTTCGGTTGTCTGTCGACCGGTTTGACCTTCAGGTTGGCGCAAATGAAGCTCATCAACTCAAAATTATTTCCCCCTAAATGAGGCAGAGCAAGTCAAATTAGATAGGAGCACTCAATCAGTCGATA
>JASFEM010000257.1:0-3870 GCA_050124835.1 Syntrophobacterales bacterium
AACTGGAGGGCCAGGGCGTCAAGCAACTCTTTTTCGCTAATCTTCTTTTGCTGGACAAGGATTTGCCCGAGCCTCTCGCCGTTCTTAGCCTGAGCCTCCAACCCTTCTTCTATGATTTCGGGGCTTAGGCCACCTTGTTCAATCAGCACATCCCCTAATCTGGGTATAGTCATATCTCGTATCTCATAGGTTTCTAAATGATCTTTCTTCGCTGTCTGCTGCCTGATAATTTCAAAATCCGAAATCCCAAATCCGAAATCCGAAATTACCAAATTGCCTACTTCCCACTCTCCTCGACTTCAGTTACCTCCTCGGCCTCAGCAGGCTCCTCAGCAGGCTCCTCCTCTGGTTTCTTTTGAAGTTCCTCCATGAGCTCCGACTTCTGCCGGTAGAGCTCGTCCGCTTCTGCCGCGCTGGCGATAATATGGGAGGTGAGGAAGATGACCAGGTTCTTGCGATCTGTAGTCTTATCCTCCGCTTTGAAAAGCCAGCCCAACACCGGAACATCGCCAAGGCACGGCACCTTCGCGGTTGTTTCTGTATAGTCTTCTCCGATAAGGCCTGCGATCACCACCGTCTGTCCGTCCTTCACCTCGATGTTCGTCTCGGCAGTCCGTTTGACAGTCGTTGGCGCCAAAATGATTTGACCTCCGCTCTCCACAGAGGAAGACACCACCCGACTCACCTCCTCGTAAATCTTCATCTTGACGAAACGTTTCTCATTAATCTGCGGGGTGATCTTCAGGGTAACTCCCACGTCCTTGTATTCGAAGCTCTGAATAGCCCGGTCGGTAACGGCCGTCCCCTGATCCACCCTGGTGCTGAAGGGGATATTTTCCGCAACGACCACCGTAGCCTCCTCATTATCCAGGGTCATAAGCTGGGGGGCTTGAAGGATATCAAAGTCATCCTGGGTCTGGGATGCATTGATCAGGGCGGCGAGATTGTTGAAAGTGAAATCACCAATGGTAATGGGAAATGCCACAACTCCGGCAGTAAGACCGCTTGGAAAGGCCAGTTGTCCAGCCTCAGTGATCACAGATGGTGGCGTCACTGGATTAACCGAGCCAAACGCCACCCCTGATTGGTCGGTGGCTGGGATATTCGTTCTGCCGGCCACACTCCAGTTTACCCCGAGTGATATGTTCGTTTCGGTGGAGATTTCCATAAAGACCGCCTCAACGTAGACCTGCTTCCTGGGAATGTCCAGCTGCTTGATGATGGGTTCGAGTACCTGGAATTCTTCCGGTTTGGCCGTGATCACCAGGCTGTTGGTGGCCTTGTCAGCGACGATCTTCACCTCCGTGGAGATAATCGGTTGCTCGCCCTTTACCTGCGCTTTTGTGGGCAGCCCGGAAAGTACCTTGGCCAGCTCCTCCGACTGCGCGTTTTCCAGGTAGACCACTTGGATATTGCCCGCCCCCATGGGAGTAGGTTGATCCAGAGTCTTGACGAGTCCCTTGATCATTTGGGTGTTCAAACGGTCGGCCAGGACGATGAGTACGTTGATCCGTTCGTAAGGCACGATTTTCAGGGGAGGCTCGACCCGACGGCGTTTGGCTGTCTTCTGCTTCGATTCCAACAGTATGGACACCTTCTGAGCCAAGCTCTCGGCGCTGGCATAATCCAGGGGAATTACGGTGATCGTCGCCTCCTGAAATTCAACGTCGATCTCCTCAACAATATTTAGCAGCCGCTGAATGTTTGACTGAAAATCGGTGATGATCAGGATATCCGTGGGCTCATAAGCGATCACTACCCCCTGTTTGGAAACCAGCGGTGCCAGCAGTTTTCTGACCTCTTGGGAGTCGGCAAAGAGCAGCGGCATGATCTGGGTGATGATCCGGTCATCGGGTCGGGGTACAAAGGTCGGTTGCCTGCGGAGCTCCACGCTCTTTTGCCTGGCTTCCACCGAGGGTACAATCTTGATCACCTTGCCTGCCGGTACCGTGGTGAAACCATTCACCTCCAGAACCGATTCAAATACCTTGTATGCCTCTTCTACAGATATCTTGCTGGGCGAGAGAACCGTCACCTTGCCCCGGACCTTGTCGTCCACCACGAAGTTTTTTCCGGTGAGTTCGCTGATGAATTTTATGAAGACCTTGATGTCCACCTGGTCGAAATCCATGCTGATGGTTTTGTTCGACCTAACATCCGCACTTGGCCCACGCTCCGGTTGAGCGTTAACCTGAAGCGCCAGACTGAGAATTAGCACCAGGACAAAACTCAACAACCACCTGCATTGATGAACTTCTCTCCTGGCCATCTGTTTTCTCCTAATTGCCTTCGTCATTACCTAATAAATTGCAATAGCAACGCCCTGCAGGCTAATGGCTTTTTCCCTGTGCCTTGAGCCCTGCGCCTTGCGCCCAGTGCTTTGTGCCTAGTGCTTAGTGCCTAGTGCCTAGTTGAAACTCACTCTATTTCATACCGCAAATTTTGACTGCGCCGACCGCGCTTGATTTCTACGTCAACCTCGCCACCTTCCATGAGACTCTCATAGAGCTCGATCGCCTGATCCGGGCTTGAAATGGTCTCGCCGTTAATCCCTTTGATCACGTCACCATTCCGGAGCCCCAGCTTGGAAAAAAGGCTGCCAGGCTTGATGTTACTTACGAGAAACCCCGCTGGCTGCCTCCCCTCCATGAAGGGGCGTATGCGTACCTCTTGCATTAATTGATTGAGGTCAGCCAGATAGGTTTCGAGTTCTTCACGATCCAACCGAATGGTGCCGGCAGCGGTTGGCGGCCGCCGTGTTGGGACCCGCCGCGCCGGAGCCGCTGTTTTCCCGGTACTCTCTTCGGGCTCCATGGTGAGTACCATATCCCGGGTTCCGGTGTTTATAATGACGTTGTGCCGGAGGATCCTTTTGATTCGAGCCTGTTTGACCTCATCCCCTTCACGATAGGCCTCTTGTTTGCGGGTGCTGAGGTCTTCAATCATGGCATAGCTGTCTTCAGGTATGTTCCCCACGACCGTGCCGACCAGTTTTAGCCCGAGGCTTTTTGCCGCCGTAGGGATTCCCTCCAAGGAGACCTCTTCCTCCACCGGCGTAGCTAAGCTCTCTGAACTCCCGCCAAAAAGATTACGCTCCGATATGATGGCATAGTATTCTAAAGGCTTGGTGTCGGTTGCTGGTCTGGAAGCTGCGCTTACTTTCGCTTCATCCACTGCCGGGACCGGCTCGAGCCTGGCATTCAAAACACTAATGAATGCATCAACCCCGAAGTAGATGATCAGGCTGAGCACCAAAATGTCGCAGATCCAGCGGTGTTTGAAGGAAAACATCTTAGCAGCATTCCAGCTATTGGTGAGCGAAATTTTCTACTATTTTCCCCAACATGTAGCAAAAAACGGTAAAAAACACAACTAGCAAGAAAGATGCCCAACTTCCGGAAATCCGTATACTTTTATTACTCGAGGCCGTGGAGTGGGAGCTTGAGCTCCTTTTGTGATGTTGACACTTTTGCTTATTTCAGGCCAAATAATAGAGTTACCAGGTAAGGAGCTAGAATATAAGAGCTAGCGGGTGGCAGACAATTTGCAGTGAATAAGGACTCTGCCTTTGCTTTTGCGCCTTGTGCCTTGCGCCCTGCGCCTTGTGCCTTGTGCCCAACTCGCAGAGTTGACATATGATCTGTCCAAAATGTGGATTCAGCCAGCCGGATGACATCTATTGCGCCAGTTGTGGTGTGAACGTAGACAAATATGTCCGAAAAAGGAAAAAGAAACGTTTCAACGTAATAATCCTCGTGGCTTTGATCAGTATCGCAGCAATTTCCATAGCCAAGTTTGTCGTTACCACAGAGGATAAAGAACCATTAGAGATCAGCAGAAAAGGTGCGGTAACAGAGGACAAGGTCACCG
>JASFEM010000258.1:0-3850 GCA_050124835.1 Syntrophobacterales bacterium
TCTCCGCCCGGCTAGGGACTGCATGAAGATTTGGTGCTTTCTTAACCGGGACACTGCCATAAAATGGCGTGAATTGCTCGTTATGGAGTAGCCTCCCCTATGCCTCGGTCGCAATGAGATTTTTGGGGAAACTCTTGTATAACCCTAACATTGGGAATGGGAAGGAGGTGGCCATGCATCCACGGAAAAAGCGACAGGGAGGTTTCTTTATCTTGTGTCTGGCTGTGGCCCTGCTCAGCGGTACCGCATCTGGGTGTGCTTTTGTTAATCTGAGCCTTTTTCGGGCGGCGCAACCACTGGAAGAGAAGGTGATTGAAGGGCAGGGCCCTGGTAAGGTCTTATTAATGGATATCAGTGGGGTGCTCTCTTATCAAGAAGAAGAGAAGCGAGGAAGCCTAAAAGAGGAAATCAACTTGGTTGCCAGGGTGAAGGAGGAGCTTGACAAGGCCTCCAAGGACAAGGAAGTAAAGGCGCTGATTCTTCGCATTCATTCGCCGGGCGGCACAGTGAATGCCAGCGATTTGTTGTACCACGAGATTGCACAGTACAAAGAGAAGAGGAAGGTTAGGGTGGTTGCTTGCTTGCTGGGTTTGGCCACTTCAGGAGGATATTATGTTGCCACCGCGGCAGATTATATAATCGCCCAACCCAGTACCTTGACTGGCAGCATCGGTACCATTGCACTCAAGTTTAATGTGCGAGGTTTGATGGAAAAAGTGGGAGTTGAGGAAGAGTCGGTGAAATCTGGAGACAAGAAGGATATGTGGTCTCCCTTCCGTCCGGTAACCCCTGAGGAGAGGAGGATTTTTCAGGAGATCATTGACGAATACCAGGGAGGATTTCTGGAGGTGGTTCGCGCGGGCAGAAGAGAGCTAACCGAGACAGACTTGGCAATTGTTGGGGATGGACGGGTCTTAACCGGCCAGCAAGCGCTGGAACTTCATTTGGTAGATCAGTTGGGTTATCTTGACGATGCGGTGAAATGGGCGCGAGACTCAGTGGGGCTGGAGCAGGCTAAAGTGGTGACATACTACCGGCCGGGAACATATGTGGCCAATATGTATTCCAGGTCGAAAGGAGAGCCTTACAGTTGGCTGGGCCGGAGTGAGCAAGGAGGGCTTTTCTTGCAGGGACCGACGCCACAGTTCATGTACCTTTGGTTGCCTTAAATTTCGTATTTTAGATTTCGGAGGTCGGAATTGAGAATGTGAATTTGGAAATGAAAGACTGAAATATTTGAATAGCGATTGCTTACAAACTTGAATTTGTTAATTTTTCACTTTAAAAATCCTTTACCTCCCCATTTCGAAAAGGGAAAATGGCATACCCGCTTGCCGCGTTTACCTTGAGGAAGCATTGACGGCAGGGCAGGGATTTCCTATGGTAAGAGGCTCAAGGCTAGAGAGCAGTCAAGAACCAGAGCGAGGAGAGTGCCATGACACTGAGTCACCTGGGCTTGGGTGATTGCCAGCGACTGGCAGAGGCCTATGTCAAATCCTATCATCGGGATTATCTGGCCATGTATAGCAGTGTATTGGGGGGCGTGGTCACCCATCCATTTCTTATGACAGTTCCTGTGGACGATCACATGGTTCACCGCGGGGATGGGATTTTCGAAGCTTTCAAGTGCGTCAACGGTAATATTTACAATCTCCAAGGCCACCTCGAACGCTTGGAACGCTCGGCCCGAGCGGTTTACTTGAAGCTGCCAAACACCCTGGAGCAGATAGCTGATCTGGTGGTGGGGACCATACGAATTGCCGGGGTCCGTGATTGTCTTATTCGACTTTTCGTCTCCCGCGGCCCGGGGGGGTTTACCACCAATCCCTACGAATGCCCCGCTTCGCAAATCTACATTGTCATATGTCGACCCAGCGTGTATCCGGAAGAGCATTATAAGAGGGGAGTGGCCATCAAGAGCAGCAATATCCCAATAAAGAGATCCTATTTTGCAAACATCAAAAGCTGTAATTATCTCCCAAATGTACTAATGAAAAAGGAAGCGGTTGATGCAGGGGTGCAATATACGATCTCCATCGACGAGAACGGCTTTCTAGGAGAAGGATCCACCGAAAACGTCGGTTTAGTAACATCAGAGCTGATTTTGAAGCTTCCACGATTCAGCAGGATTCTAAAAGGCACCACCGTAACCAGAGTGGCAGAACTGGCTGAATCTCTGGTTCTAGAAGGGAAACTCAAGCAGGTCGTTTTCGAGGACGTAACTGTAAACGAGGCTTACAGCGGTTCTGAGATCCTGCTTTTCGGCACCACCTTTGATATTTTACCAGCGGTAATATTTGACGGTCATCCCATTGGCTCTGGAAGCCCAGGACCGGTTTACGATTTGCTGCGGGAGGTGTTAGAGCAGGACATTAACAGTAACTCCGCTCTCCACACTGGTGTGTTTGAGGATACTCAATAAGCAGCGAGAACTGAGGAGTGACGTGTTAAAATAAAAGGTTGGTCGCAAAACGGAGAAAGGCGTAAGGCAGTGCTTGGTCCTTACTCTCTGCTGCCATAACACTTCGTTGTCATTAGGTCATTTGGGCTAACCGCCCGTCATTGAGTCATTAGGTCGTTAGAATAAAGGATCAGCATTAAAGGCAAAGCTGTGATCAGGTGATCGGGTTATAGAACGACCTAGTGACCTAATGACAGCGCAGCGTAGTGACGGCGAAGCCAAATGACCTAATCACTCGTGCGACAAGGACTAATGAGGTGAGGTCTCGGCGCTTGACGCTGTGCGCTATGAGATTGACAGGAATAGGTGGCTGGTATAGAAGGGGCGATAAGTCTAAAGGAAGCCAGGTGTCGTCATGGAGGAGATGGAAAAGATAGTTGATCGCAGTTTTCTGGAGAGCATTCAGGTGAAGCAGCGATGCCGGGAGCTCAATCGGGAGTCATTGATCAGGGCTGCCACTGTAATAGTGAATGCCTTTAACAATGAGAACAAGTTGATGATCTTCGGTAACGGTGGCTCTGCTGCAGACGCCCAGCACATTGCGGCTGAATTTGTCAATCGTTTTATGATCGAACGCCCGCCGCTGCCAGCCCTGGCTTTAACCACCGATACGTCTATCATCACAAGCGTCAGCAACGATTACACTTTTGATGACATTTTCAGCAAACAGGTGAAGGCGCTGGGAATCGAAGGGGATGTGGCCTGGGGCTTGAGCACGAGTGGAACCTCGGCCAACGTATTGGAGGCTCTGGCCGTTGCCAGGAAGCGAGGTTTACGTACAATCGGAATGACAGGCTCCGATTCCGCTAAAATGACAGATTTGGCGCAGGTGCTGCTTACGGTGGAGGCAAAGGATACCCCTCGAATTCAGGAGTGCCACATAACCATGGCCCATGTCATTTGTGAACTCGTGGATTATCAACTCTTTCAGAGGCTTTCATCACGATGAACGAAGATCGACGCGACATAAAACCCATTTCCCTGGATGGGGTGCGTTCTGGCCGGCTAAGTGAGCGTAAAAGTAAGGTTTCATTAGAAATAATTGGACAGGTCTGGGAAAAAGGGCAGACCCTGAGTGAATTTCTGAAACGGCTTCCCGCCGTTCTCGGGGCAGCCGACTTGCGGGAGGTGGCGCAGAGGATCTGTAAGGCTCGAGGGCAGAGACGGACGGTGTTACTGGGCATGGGTGCCCACCCCATCAAGGTCGGTCTCGCCCCCGTTATTATCGACCTAATGGAAAGGTCCATTCTGAGTGGTGTGGCCATGAGCGGAGCCGGAATCATTCATGATGCCGAGATGGCGCTGGTTGGAAGGACTTCGGAGGATGTGGCTACTGCACTTGTTGACGGCAGCTTCGGGATGAGCCATGAGACCGCAGATTTTCTGAAT
>JASFEM010000259.1:0-3843 GCA_050124835.1 Syntrophobacterales bacterium
AAGGAGGATCTTCTGCGCCCATCCAGGAGGCGGGGATGGTGGCCCAGATCAATGCAGAACTTCTCGTCAGCATAACCCTGGTGCAACTGATCAAAGAAGGCGCGCCCGTTCTCTATGGAAGCGTTCCCGTCCGGGCCCGTCTTGATGACCTGCACGATCTCTACGGATGTCCAGAATTTAATCAGTACAACATAGATTGTGCCCAGTTGGCTCGACACTACAGGGTACCCTGCTATTCCACCGCAGGAGTCGGAGACTCCAAGGTCCCCGGAATGCAGGCGCTATTTGAAAAGCTGCTTACCCATCTCTACATGGCTATGAGTGGTGCCCAATACATTCACTACGCCTTTGGCCTTCTGGATCGGACCAATACATTCTGTCCCATTCAAGCTGTGTTGGACAATGAGCAGATAGGTAAAGTGAAGCACTGCCTACGACAGCCCAAGGTCGATCAGGCCGAAATAGATGACATGCTTAGGATAGTCAAGAAAGTCATGGCCTCCAGCCACCGACTATACGCCCGCTTCGCTCGAAAGGCGATGCACCGTGGTGATGTTTCTGACCCCTATCGCTTTGAGGCCAAAGGGCTAGAGGACAAAGTCATAGAGAATGCTCTTGATTACATGGCTAAACTGGAAGCTGAACCTGCAGATCACTTGGGTCAGGCTGCAGTAGATAAAATTTTCGAGGAAGTCCCAGGTATTTTGCCGAGCCTAAAGGAAGTGTAAACCAAAGAGCATATTTACCACGAAGAACACGAAGGGCGCAATTTTAGTGAAGTAGGAGGAAAAGGAAAAACAGAAAGGGGCACCGGAAATGAAATTTGACAGATTATCCCACCGAGTCATTGGATGTGCTTTAGAAGTTCATCGGCACTTGGGGCCTGGCTTACTCGAATCAACTTATGAACAGTGCCTTGCCCATGAAATGAAAATGGCAAGTATACCCTTCAAGTTGCAGTGTCCCATGCCGGTGCAATACAAGGGGATCAAGCTTGATTGCGGCTATCGCATTGACCTGCTTGTGGATGATCGCATTATTATTGAACTGAAGAGTGTGGATAGAGTTTTGCCTATCCACCAAGCGCAGTTGCTTACATATATGAAGCTATCAGGCATGCCAATTGGGTTATTGCTGAATTTCAATGTCAAATATATGAAGAGCGGGATTAAGCGAATGGTTTTGTGACACTTTCGTGCACTTCGTGCTCTTCGTGGTTAAGACTCATTTTTGTTTTCCATGGTAATTTTAGAGGAGAGATGAACAATGGATAAACAGGAGCTTCTAAAGGCAATCGCTTTTAATGTGGTTCAGGGAAGGGTGGAGGCTGAAGACGAAGGTTTTGATGATGGTCTGGAGGGGCAGCCCGGTGTTACCGAGTTGGTGAATCAGGCTCTGGAAGATGGTGTGGAGCCGAAGGAAATCGTTATCGAGGCTCTCACCAAGTCCATGGAGGAAGTGGGAGAGAAATTCGAGCGGGATGAATACCTCATCCCGGACATGCTCGCTTCGGCTGAGTGTGTCGGTGTGGCCATGGATATCCTGAGCCCCCACTTGTTGAAAGCTGGGGTGAAAAGTAAGGGCAAGTTCGTCATTGCCACGGTGGCGGGAGATCTTCACGATATCGGCAAGAACATCGTGGCGATAATGCTGAAAGGAGCCGGTTATCAGATCATTGATTTGGGTACGGATGTATCTGTGGAGCGAATCATCGGGGCGGTCAAGGAAAACGAGGCGCCTTTTATCGGACTTTCTGCCCTTCTAACCACCACCATGCGAGTGATGGGAGAAGTTATCAAAAACCTCGAACAAGAGGGGTTGCGCGACAGTGTCAAAGTGCTCATTGGCGGCGCGCCCACCTCAGCATCGTTTGCCCAAGAAATCGGCGCCGATGCCTATTGCAAAGACGCCTTTGATGCCATCGATGTCCTGAAAACCATGGCAGTCTGAGTACAAGCTCGGATGAAGAGGGGGTCTTGCGACAGCAATTCATAAAACATCCGGGCTAGGGAGAGAAAAAATGTCTGAGAAAAAAGCATACACCCAGGCCTTTCACACCGGCAAGTATGATAAGGCCACGGGTTTGCTCGGGAAGTATGACAATGTAAGAAGATTCTGGGAAGACCAAGTAACCGCTATCTTTTTGCGTCCTGCCCTCAACGAACTGGTGGAGCACAAGAGGCAGCGGCTGGAGCGCGTTCGCATCCTTGATCTGGGATGTGGCAGTGGTGATGGCTATGACTTGATTATGGGGGTCACCACCAAAGATCCTGGCATCTATGAATACATCACCGCAACACTCACTGACGACATGCTTAAGGAATACTTGGGTCTGGACGTCAACCCCGACCTGATCCAACAGGCTAAGGATTACTACGGCAGTGACCCCAAGATGAGATTCATCCAAGAGGATCTGTCCAATGGTATACCGCCAACTATTTCCAAGGACGAAGCTCCATTTGATTTCTACTTTACTTCATTCGGGACGCTGTCGCATTTCAATACTGAACAATGCGTCAAAATCATCGCCGACATCTGTAGACATGCGCCGGAGTATGCAATCTTTATGGGCGACTGGCTCGGCCGCTACTCTTATGAATGGCAGGACCTTTGGCACCATCCGGTAGACCAAGAATATTTCATGGATTACCGGATATCCTACATATACCCTGAGGAGGAGCGGGCCGCTGCAGACGTGGCATCTTTTCCGTTGAAGCTGGTCTGCCGTGAGGAGGTTGATAACATCATCGCTAGAGCCTCACAAGAGGCGGGGATAGAAATTAAACCTCTGCTTTTCTTCGATAGGTCCCTGTTGATCGGTCGCCATCTCGACACGGGCGACTATAACAAGCACTGTCCCAAATTGCGTGCTCCTATCAATGCACTTTTCGAGAGCTACGTGCGCACTGACCTGGAAAGCCTGCTGGTGGATTTCGTCCCCAGGCAAGGATTTGACCACCTGAATAATTTCTTTGAAATGCTCTTCATGTCATCCAATACCCTGGTCAAGGAAACCATCCGTATGCTAGACGAGTACGATTCCGAAACTGGCAAATTGAAGTTTGTTCCTGAGATCCTTCCCTTTTATCCAAAACCTCTCCAGGAGGCCATTGACACTGTCCGTAGAGTAATGGAAGGCGTGGGCTGGGTTAAGTGGGGAGACGTTCGGGCTAATGTGATCGAAACTGTTCTAGGTTATGCCCTACGAAAGCTTGAGACGGATTTGCAACCGGGGACAGGTATGGGACACGGTCTCGTGGGAATTTTTGAAATCCGCAAGTAACTAAAAAATGAGGTGACATAATGTGCGGTATCGCAGGTGTGTGGGGTGGAGCAGATGTCTCCCTTGTAGAGAATATGATGGAGTTGGTGAAACACCGGGGACCAGACGCCAGGGGCATGTTCGTCTCACCCCATGGTCCGGGTGTGCTCGGGCATCGTCGGCTAAGCATCATGGACCCGCAAGGCGGCGACCAGCCTATTTATAACGAAAACAGGAACATGGCTGTTATTGCCAACGGCGAGATTTATAACTTTCCTCAACTTCGTCCCGAACTGGCCAAACAACATGAACTCACCACCACCAGTGATAGCGAAGCTATCCTCCACCTTTACGAAGACCACGGCTCTTCCGTGGTGGAACACCTGGACGGCATGTATGCCTTTGTGATTGCAGACGAAGACAAGCTTTACGCTGCCCGCGATCCCATTGGCATCAAACCCCTCTACTTTGCAGAGAAAGGTTCGGCCCTGCTTTTCGCCTCCGAGCTTAAAGCCTTTCCTTCGAGTTGTAATAAGGTGCGAGAATTTCCTCCCGGGACCTTTTTTCACTCAGACCACGGA
>JASFEM010000260.1:0-3822 GCA_050124835.1 Syntrophobacterales bacterium
CAATCTTTTCTCTGTGCTCCCTGCCCGCCATCGCGAGGCTTCAGCCGAGGCGGACGGGCCGCTCAGGCGAGGCGGGCGGGTCTGTGTCTCTGTGGTTAAATCGCTTTCGCTGAAAGTTGACTAATGACCAATTGGTCTTGACAAGTGACAAGCGTTGACTGATGATACGGCAAGTTTGGATGCAAATAATGGAATTGTTGCGAAAAGAAAATCGGTACACTCAGCACCCAACAGGGAAAGGAGAGAGTCATGATTATACAGGCTCGAAACTGGAAGACGATTTTCTTTGGTATTACATTAAGTTGCGTGCTATTCCTGATGTTTATTTCAGGATGTACCAAAAGGGTTGACTCAGGGGCCGCTGCCGAAGAGGATGTATCGCCGATAGTCACCATACGGGAGTTCCCAGATGTGCCTATACCAAAAGAGCTCAAATTAGATAAAAAGGAGTCCTTTGTATACACGGCTCATGAATTTTCAACAGGTCTGCTCGTTTATGACGGGAATGTTGAGTACGATTCTCTCGTCAAGTTCTTTGACACCAGTCTGACAAAGAACGGCTGGCAACTTCGCGCCAGTCAAAAATACCCGCGAACCATATTATTCTATCAAAAGGAAACCAAGATTTGTCTTATCAACATAAAGCTCACAACACTCAACACGCATGTGGAAATCTGGGTGACCCCGCTTGATCTGGGTACGTATGAACTTGAGGTCATGGAGCCAGTTGAGCCGGAACCAATTATGCCATGAGAGTGCAAAGCGCGTAGCATAGCTTCAAGTAGTCAGTAGCCAGTAGTCAGAATCCAGTAGGCAATCTGTAGTGTCGAAATTCGTATTTCGAGATTTTAAATCCGAAATCCCAAATCCGCAATCCGCAATTGCCTCTGTGCCTCTGTGGTAAACAAAAACAAAAGAATTAAGAAGTAGAAAGAGAATTTAGGAGTTTTCTGAGGTTTTCTCGCTCTGGTGGGGTGAGATCCACGAAATTTAGGCCGACGTCGAACTGGTATCGTCGTTCGGCCTCAATTTTGTTGTACCACAGCACCTGAGCCTTGACGGTCCATGAATCTCCCTCAGATGTTGGCGGCATTGAAAGAATTAGAGGAGTGTTGCCTCCTGGATCGTCGTCCAGTAGTAAGTGATATCCCTCAATTAGGGTTTGGTTGGTTTGAAGACAGGCGCCTATCGGAGAGATATCGGTGAGTCGGCCCCGTACTTTATTGGTGCGGGGCTCTTCTTTTGTAGCATCCCACACCTGAAATTCCACGTCCACAGCCGCTGGATAACGTGAATGGCTGCGGCGATCGAGGCCGAGATATTTTTTAATTCCCATGATGGTGCCCCCCATCGGGTTGTTATGCGATTTTTTCACAAGGTTGTTGATATTTAGCGACAATTAACAGAATTTGTCAAGGAAAAGCTGGTCGGAAGTGAAGGGTGAAGGGTAAACGGTAAGGGGTAAGTAGTACAAAGCATGGGGCATAGGGCATGGAGCATGGGGAAATACAGCAGGCATCGAGCCTTTCTCACGTTAGAAACCATTGACAATGTGTGGCTATTAGAATAAAATTGAATACAAACGAATATTAAAACATAAAGGTGCCATATGCCGAAGACTGTAACATTACGCCTCAGTGACGAAACGTACAGCACTTTCCTAGAAGCCGCAAAGGCCGAGAATAGGTCCCTGTCGAACCTGATTGAGACAGCTGCCTTGGCGAAGGTCCGCGAGCAACAATTTGCCGATGATGCCGAGGTTGCTGAGATTCTGGCCAATCAGGAACTCCTAAAACGTATGAGGGAGGGTTCACAGGAGGCTCGTCTAAGGAAAGGGCGCTTCATTGAGTAGATACAGAATCTTTGAGACCGACCAGTTCCAAAACGACCTACTGCATATTGTTAGCTCAGGACGCGCTAAAGTCGCGCAAAAGCTTCGCGATTTTGTATATCCTCAATTAAGAGAGCATCCTCACTTCGGACCAAATATCAGGAAATTAAAGGGCTTCGATCCCGAAACTTGGCGATATCGAATTGGCGCCTGGCGTTTTTTCTACGAAATCGATGACGACGAAAAGATCGTCTTTATGATTGCCGCTTCCCACCGCAGCGTTGCCTACTGAAAGCTTGTTGGTATTATTGTTTCGCCGCGTCCCCGCGTCTCCCTATCACGTGGTCGCCTAATCTCTTACGATTGCCCCGCAAATAAAAACCTTTCGCCGAAGGCGACAGGTTTTTTTCCCTGGCCGTCGCCAGCCCGCCATGCGAGCAAGGCGAGGCGGGCGGGTCTCCCGGCCTGGGAAAAGATAACCTTCGCTGTGGCCTCTGTGTCTCTGTGGTAAACTATTTTATTCTGCCTGCTGCAAGCTGCCGGCTGCCAGCTGACTACCGTCTGCCCGCCGTAGGCCTTTCTTGTGCCTAGTGTTTAGTGCTTAGTGCCTAGTGCCGCGACTTCGTCGCGGCTTCCGTCTTCTCAGATAAAAGACCAATCCTGCCATGGCGAGGAGGACGACAACAGAGAATATCAGGCTCATTCCATGGTCGATGCTTAGGAGGGCAGCACTGTGAAAAGTTCTCTTAAGAAAGCCAGCCAGAGGCACTTCCCGGTCGGCAACCAGCGATACGTTTTTCAGCACCTTGTCTTTGGCGACAATGACTACCTGCCCTATAGTCTGACCGGTATCAATGGGGGCAAATAGCCGTTCAGGAGTTTTCGCTTGATAGGTGACGTCCGCTTGCTGGGCTAAGGGCACTGTGATTACCCCATCTTCACTAGCTTCCAGTTCCACCTGGCTCTCGGTTCCTTTCCACACGGAAACCTGTAGAAGCGCATCACCTTTCTTGAAAAGCTCCACTGAAACAAAATTGCGAAAACCATAATTGAGCAGTCGCAAGGCTTCGCGCTCTCGAAGCGCTTCACTCTTGGCTCCCATCACAACAGCAATGAAACGCTGATCCTCTCGCTTGGCCGTGGCCAGAAGATGATAGCCTGACTCCTCGGTATGTCCCGTTTTTAGCCCGTCTACGGAGGGATCTCGCCAGAGAAGCGCGTTGCGATTGCGTTGACGAATATCCTCGTGAGTAAATTCCTTCAATTTATGGTACTGGAGTGCTTCCGGGTATGCTTGAACATATGCTCGAGCGAGCAAAGCCATGTCCAAGGCGGTAGTATATTGATCGGGGGCAGGCCAGCCATTGACGGTCTGGAACTGAGTGTTTTCCAGGCCAAGCTCTTGCACTTTCTGGTTCATTTTCGCAACAAAAGCCTCCTCATTACCCTGAAGGAATTCGGCTACCGCAATACAGGCGTCATTACCGGACACCACGGCGATTCCTTTGATCAGTTCCTCCAGAGGAACTCTATTTGCCTGGCGAACAAACATCTTGGATCCACCAGTGCGCCAGGCTTTCTTGCTGATCCAAACCTTATCTTCGAGAAGAACCTGGCCCTGATCAATAGCGTCAAATATCAAAAACAGTGTAAGCAGTTTGACAAAACTTGCAGGCATGATTCGTTCATCAGGATTTTGTCCATAGAGGATTTGTCCAGAATTGGCATCTATGAGCACAGCGGATTTCACCGCCACCGCAAAAGGGTGAGGTATCTCCTCCGCTAGACTCATTTGCGGTATACCCGAGAGCACAAAAATTACCGCTATGGTTACCACCGCTACGATTCGTATTCTGATTCTAGGCATAGAAAACTCCCTTACAGGATACTTCTTTGGCATGATTTTCATGGACACAGCTAATTTATCACTCAGCCTTTGAGTGCCTAGTGCATTTTGGAGCGGCTTATAGCATAGGAAGGGGTAGTTGTAA
>JASFEM010000261.1:0-3793 GCA_050124835.1 Syntrophobacterales bacterium
CCATAGAGCCGGTAATCTCAAGGGCTAAGAACATCGGAATTACTGCAATCGTGGCCGTGGGCATGGACGTGGACTCAAACCAAGCTACCCTGGCTCTGGCGAATCGATTCCCAGAACTAGTTTACCCTGCAATCGGTTATCATCCCTGGTCTATAACTGCAGAAAACATCGAAGAAAACCTGCGCTTCATCGACGACAATCTTGCAACTTGCATCGCTCTCGGTGAAGTGGGACTCGATTACAAGACCAAGGTGAAGAAGGCGATCCAGTGGGACATCTTTTCCAGACTACTCTCCCTGGCAAAGCGATACAATCGTCCTGTCATCGTTCATTCGCGTTTTTCTCACCAGCGGTCGCACCAGATGGTCGCTGACGAAGGCATAGAACAAGCGGTCTTTCACTGGTTCAGTGGCCCCCCGGAAATCCTGGAAAAGATCATCGCGGACGGCTATTATATCTCCGCCACCCCCGCTCTATCTTACAGCCCACCCCACCAAGCCGCCATGAGAGCTGCACCAATAGAAAAGATATTGGTGGAAACAGACTCTCCAGTGGAGTATCAGGGAAAGATTTCCGAGCCGGCTGACCTCACGATCACCTTAAGAGAACTCTCTCGCATCAAAGGCAGGGATATAGAGGAAGTTCGCCGCATCACCACCAGCAATGCCAAACGACTCTTCGGAATCTAGTATATAATTAGTTATAATATTAATTGTCTTGATTATGTCTTGCTTAAATTGGCATTAGGAGATAGGAGACAGGAGATAGGAAATAGGAGACAGAAGATAAGAAAGCACAAGAAATCATTCAAAATATCAGTACACTACTGGCTCCTGACTACTGACTCCTGACTACTTAATTCTTAATTCTTTTCAACAGGAACATCTCAATGCGAATTTTGCTTTACGCCGGCAAGGGAGGAGTAGGAAAAACCTGCGTGGCCGGTGCTACAGGAATCATTACCGCGCGGACGGGTCTCAAGACTCTGGTTATGTCCCTGGATCCTGCCCACAGTCTCAGCGATGCTTTCGACCTGGATCGAGCCCTAATGGACAAGAACCGCGGCCAACCCATTGAGGCAGGCGAGCAACTCTGGGTCCAGGAACTGGATGTGCACGAAGAGATTAACAACTACTGGAGTGAGGTGCACAGCTATATTTCTATTTTGCTGAATACTTCGGGAATTGATGATGTGTTAGCTGAAGAGCTGGCTGTCTTCCCTGGCATGGAGGAGTTAAGCGCGCTCCTCTACATAAACAAGTATGTAAATGAGCAGACGTACGATCTGATCATTCTCGATTGTGCACCAACCGCAGAATCGATCCGCTTCATCAGCATGCCCACAGCCCTGGAATGGTACATGAAGAAGGTCTTCCGGTTGGAGCGGAAGATCTTTGGTGTTGTGCGTCCAGTGGCTCGCAGGATGGTGGATATTCCCCTACCAGAGGACGAATACTTCGCTAACATTGAGAGTCTCTATGCGCGCCTCAAGGGCATTGATCAGTTGCTTACCGACCCAGACGTTACCTCGGTGCGCCTCGTCACCAATCCAGAAAAGATGGTACTCCGTGAGACCCAACGAGCGTTTATGTTCTTCAGCCTGCACCAAACCTCCATCGATGCAATTATAGTAAACAGGGTCTTTCCAATTGGATTCGACGACGATTACTTGAGGGTCTGGGGAAATAATCAGCAGAAGTACCTTGATCTGGCTGAGACCTACTTCCATCCACTTCCCATATTCAAGGCGCCTTTATACGACAGTGAAATTCTCGGCTATGAGAAGCTCCTCGAGTTTGGAAAGAATCTCTATGAAGGCAAAGACCCTACTCAGATTTTTTTCAAACAAAGACCGTACGAGCTCGCCAGGATAGATGGCCGCAGCTTCGTGAAACTCTATCTCCCCTTTGTCACCAAAAAAGAGATCGATCTAAGTAAGATCGGCGACGAACTGATCATCAAAATTGGAAACTTCAAAAAGAACATCGTCCTTCCTCGGGCTTATGCTGTAATGGAGCCCCGCAGCGCTCGACTCGAGGAAAACCATCTTTTAATTGAGTTTGGAGGAAGCAGTGAGCAAAGCCAAGAAGGAGGAGAAGGCTAAAGCGAGGGTGGAGCACCCGACCTGCTGTTGTCCCTTTTGTCTTTCCAGCAGAATGATGGATGAAGCGAAGGAACAATACAGCGGCTTTTTTACCCATCTCCGCAATGCCAGGATGGAGGTTCTTCGAGCTTTTAGAACTTTGATCGACGAAAGAATTTCATCGCTGGAAAATCAAAAGAAGAAAAAGGTGACAAAAGTGAAGGTCGAGTGAGGCTTTTACCGAACATCCGTTTCTCAGAAGATGACCGGGTTGTAGATCACATCCTCATCTTCCCTAGCTTGTGCCAGGATTCTGTTCTTTCCTGGATTTTGACTTGGCGGCCGAGTTCCTCAAGTACATCTTTGACATAGGCCTCCTGACGCATACCAACCAGAACGGTCGTTATTCCCGCCGTAGACCGCAGAGCTCGAACCGCCATCTGACTCAGGGGTTGAGCTTCAGCCCATTCCTTGTCAACCGGGGATACCATGGCTCGCAATTGGGCCGATTTTTCCGCAGCAGCTCCCTGATATATTGAAGCAACACTTCCAAATGTTTCTTCAAGCAATTCCTTGTGAGAGGCTATCCAATTGGATGCTTCCTCTGTAAGATCCAGGTTTTGTGACAAAAACTGTACAACCCCTAGAAATCGAGGCAAGAAATAGCTCGATTGCAACTCCTGCCAACGCTCGTAAGTGCCAAATTTTCGCCAGTGATGCCTCAGAATCTCGCCGATTGAGATCTGCTCCATTATTTGTTGTTGGGGATATGACGTCAAATTGAGCTCTGGAAGAACTCTATTCTTTAGCACTTGTTCCGAACGGACAAGTGCTTCTATTCGCGCATTAATTTCATCCTCGCTCGCCGGTTTTCTCGAGTCCACATCAGCGAGACGAATGAGCCTGTTGCCATCAATTGCATTCAACGGTCTATTTATCAGCACTCCCAGATTTTTCTCACGAGCAAACTCGAGCACACTTTGACCATTGGCTTGGTTACTTTCGGTAACCGCACCGGTTTCCAAAAGATTCATGGGCAACTGAATGAGGCGAAAATGGTGCTGCCTCGAAATAGATTCCGCAATCTCCCAGATCGTCTGCAATGATGTAAACTCTGGATTGGTGGCGGGGTAGGGGAAGGTGTTGGAACTGATGCCATAGTACTTGATTCTCCCTCCTTCCACTTCACCTTCGAGGTGCTGAAAGGCTCGCTTTATACGATCATAATAATTCTCACGAGCTTCATCCAAAGATATCCCCGTTTTGTTAGCCCAACTCAAGAAGTATTCGGGATTATGGAGAAGGTAAAAATCCAAAGTGGTCATCTCAAGCCGTGCTAAGCTGCGAGTCAATTGATCTTTCAAAAACTCCGGATGAATACAGTGCTCTAGCCCCTCAGCATAAAGGACCAGCTCCTTGAAAGGATCACCTTTTCTCTTACGCTCCTGGCTCAATTGATAATTCTGTCCCTGGAGGTATCCGACCTTGGAAACCACCACCACCGACTCTCGCCGAAGATCTCCAGATGAAATAAGCTCCTGCAGAACAACTCCAACAAGCTTCTCTGAACCGCCGTCACCGTAGTTGGAACTCGTATCAATCAGATTAATCCCACCAAGAAGAGCTGCTCTCAGAGCCTCTTTGTGTGTCGGAAGACTGATGTCTGCGCGATAGCAGCCGAATCCTGCCTGACTAACAAGCAATCCGGTT
>JASFEM010000262.1:0-3792 GCA_050124835.1 Syntrophobacterales bacterium
GCGTGGCAAATCCCCCTATCAATGCATTCTCCTCTCAGCTAAAAGTAAAGAATAGTACGAGCAATAAATTAATCATTATTCTAATACTTTCAATTTTTTATGAGAAAAACTACGAAATGTTTTGGCAGATAAGGTCACGGTCAGCACGCTGTCTGCAAATTGTTTTCGTCGGAGGATGCACCACCTTGAAGCATTGGTAGAAAGGTGGTGACTTCGAGAACTCAAACAGATGCATACCACTTAAAGTAGACCTGTTTGTAGCGTATACCCTAGAAGTGGCGACAAGAATCACCGTGTGAAAATTGTCGAATAAATAATTGAAAATAATACAACTTTTTATTATTGACTATTTATACTATGTTTGCTATTTACGTTGTAAATATAACCAGGAGGGATGCGATATGGCAGACACAGCATACACAATTAGACCCTTTCCAGAGGAGCTCCATCGAAAAGCGAAAGCAACAGCAGCCCTGGAGGGCATCACCCTGAAGGAACTCATATTGACAGCATTGGCTGAGTATATCGAAAAGAAACAGACCAGCACGATGGGAACCAAGCCAACTCTGGAAGAGCTGCTTCATAAATCCGAACAAGATACAGCGAGGATTATTGGGCCTGAGGCGGCAAGAAGGTTAAGTAAATGGCGTCAACACAAGGGCAATTATCTGAGACTCATCCCATTCGTCCAGTGGCGTTTGAGCGTCGAAGACAAGGAAAATGCTTTGAAGCTCGACAAGGAGGGCGGTCTTAGCCTAGAGAGAATTGCTTTAAATTACTACCCGGAATTTTTCAATACCGGCGATCTTCAACAAGCGAAAAGAACGCTTGGGATAGACGAGTAAACAATCCAAAGCATACAAAACCTAAAGCAAAATATTAGAATATTATTTTAATAATAGCAATTAAATATACTTAGCTTATATCAGATGGAAATATTTTCCAGTCTTCTCGGCCACTGAGGAAAACCCGTAGGGGCTGCTGCTGACGGAGTAAAATCTTAGGAGGAAGAATGGTATGGCTACGAAACCCTATGGATCGTGGAAGACCCCAATCACGTCAGAATTGATTGTCTCCGAAACCATTAAACTTGGACAAATCGTTCTGGATGGAGAGGCCGTTTACTGGAGTGAGTCTCGTCCGGCGGAGGGAGGCCGAAATGTTGTTTTACGTTGGGGCTCTGAGGGGAAAATCGAGAATATTACTCCAAAGGAGTTCAATGTCCGCTCCCGGGTCCACGAGTATGGCGGTGGCAGCTTCATCGTCCTCGATTCAACTCTCTTTTTCGTTAATTTCGCTGACCAGCGGCTATATCGTCAGGAATCGGGACAACCAAAACCCATAACCCTTGAGGCCGCCACGCGCTACGCTGACATCGTTGTGGACAGATTCCGAAATCGGTTGATCTGCGTCCGAGAAGATCACAGCAATGGTGAGCTGGAGCCTGTCAACACAGTCGTTGCGGTTGCCTTGAGCGATAACCGAGAGGAACGGCTGCTAATTTCTGGAAATGACTTTTACTCAAACCCACGAATCAGCCCGGATGGCTCTCAGCTAGCATGGCTCACCTGGAATCATCCCAATCTGCCTTGGGACGGTACCGAACTATGGGTGGGAGAGTTGAGGCCGGATGGATTGGTTGGAGAGGTTCAAAAGGTCGCAGGGGGTGTTAGTGAATCCATATTCCAGCCGGAGTGGTCGCCAGACGGTGTCCTCTATTTCGTTTCGGATCGGACCGGATGGTGGAATATTTACCGTTCAAGCCAGAAGGGCTCAGAGCCGCTATGTCCGCAAAATTTCGAATTCGGCAGACCCCAGTGGCTATTTGACATGTCCACCTATGATTTTGTCTCGACTGAACGGATCATCTGCACATTCACCAGTAAGGGAATCTGGCACCTGGCCAGCCTGAACTGTACCACGGGCCAATTGGATGTTATTGAGACCCCTTACACTGAAGTCTGGAACCTGAGAGCATCTCCGAAACAGGCAGTGTTTTGTGCCGGCTCACCCACGGAATCGCCTGCTATCGTTAGCTTGGATCTTGATAGTAATCGCCTGAAGATTATTAAACAATCTAGCGATATTGAGATCGAGAGCGGTTATCTTTCCATACCAGAAATCATTGAGTTTCCTACAGAAGGTGGTAAAACCGCTTACGGTTTCTTCTACGCGCCGAAAAACTCAGCCTATGAAGCACCAAGGGGAGAAACGCCACCCCTTTTAGTAAAAAGCCACGGGGGACCCACAGGTGCCACCTCAACCTCGCTCGCCTGGGACATTCAATACTGGACGAGTCGAGGCTTTGCGGTGCTTGATGTAAACTACGGCGGAAGCAGCGGCTATGGTCGAGACTATCGAGAACGACTGGATGGGCAATGGGGCATAGTGGACGTCGACGACTGCGTGAATGGAGCGAGATATTTAGCCGAGCAGGGCAGGGTAGACGTTAAGCGGCTGGCCATTCGGGGTAGCAGCGCCGGCGGTTTCACAACCCTCTGTGCCCTTACCTTTCGTGACATTTTTAAGGCGGGCGCCAGCTATTACGGAATAAGTGATCTCGAGGCCCTTGCAAAAGAAACCCATAAATTTGAAGCACGCTACCTGGATCGACTTATAGGACCTTATCCTGAAAGGCAAGACATTTATCGGGAACGCTCGCCCATCCACTTTACTCATCTGCTCTCATGTCCTCTTATACTCTTCCAGGGGCTCGAGGATGAGATAGTTCCCCCAAACCAAGCCGAGATGATGCTGGATGCGTTGCAGGCCAAAGGGTTAGCTGTTGCTTACGTTCCATTTGCAGGCGAGCAGCATGGCTTCCGCCGCGCTGAGACGATCAAGCGAGCTCTGGACGGTGAACTTTATTTCTACTCCAGAGTTTTTGGATTTGACCTTGCCGAAGAGATTGAACCTGTAGAGATATACAATCTGTAGAAAAACTAGGCACTAAGCACTAGGGACTAGGCACTGCTGGATGACGCGGAGATAATTTAGCTGGGAGATTGCAGCAGGCAGCGGACAGCAAGCAGCTTGCAGCCAAATGACTAATGACTGGTGCTTAGTGCCTAGTGTTTCTCCTGCGGTACCACTGCCAGGTCAGCTCTAAGCCATCTAAAAAACTATACTTTGGCTCATAGCCTAGAATTTGCCGGGCCCGTGAGATATCGGCAACCGACTCTCGAATGTCACCCTCTCTTTCTGGTGCTCTGTGCGGCTCACTTCCCACACCGGCGATGTTGGAGATATCTTTCCAAAGTTGGTTTATGGTGACAGAGCTGCCAGTACCCACGTTGATTATTAAGCCTGAAGCGTTCTCGTTGAGAGCCGCCTGCAAATTTGCCCGAACCACATCGGCCACAAAAACAAAGTCCCTATATTGTTCTCCATCGCCGTAAATAGTGACCGTTTCGCCTCGGTTAGCCTTGTCCATAAAGACGGATATTACGCCTGAATAGGGTGAGGTCGGGTCCTGTTTTGGACCGTACACATTGAAATAACGAAGGCAGACGGTGTCAAGGCCGTAAAGATCACTATACAGACAAGCGTAAGTCTCCCCGTGTAGTTTACTGGCGGCATAGGGGCTCAGTGGCCTGGTGGCCATTTCTTCCCGCTTGGGAAGCGTAGGTAAGTCACCATAAACTGCACATGAACTGGCAAAAACCACCTTCTTTACATTGGCGAGCCGGGCAGTCTCTAAAACATTTAGTGTGCCGAGATCGTTTACCAAAGCGGCTTCGATAGGATCCTCAACTGACTTAGGCACTGAGACCATTGCCGCTTGGTGAAATA
>JASFEM010000263.1:0-3776 GCA_050124835.1 Syntrophobacterales bacterium
ACATGTTGCCATGCAAATGCTTGATTTTCTGAAAGGGCCAGTTGTGGTAATTAGTGCCACAAAGGGTATCGAGAACGAGTCATTGAAAACCATGTCGGCAATCTGGCAAGAAATCATGCCGGACAGCATCAGCTGGGAATACGGCGTTCTCTCTGGTCCCAGCTTTGCTCGTGAGGTAGTCAAGAAAGTCCCCACCGCAGTAACAGTTGCCTCTGAATCCAAGGAGGTAGCCCAGGAAGTTCAAGAGCTGTTTTCTACGGATTATTTCAGGGTCTACACCAGTACGGATGTAATCGGGGTGGAAATGGCTGGTGCCCTGAAAAATATCATAGCTCTGGCTGCCGGGATGATAGATGGTTTAGGTCTTGGCCACAATACTCGGGCGGCGCTGATGACCCGTGGCCTAGCAGAGATGAGTCGCCTGGGCACCAGCATGGGTGCCCACCCATTGACCTTTCTTGGACTGGCTGGCGTGGGTGATCTGGTTCTCACCTGTACCGGGGACCTCAGCCGCAATCGCACCGTAGGGTATCAACTTGGACAGGGGAAGAAACTGGCAGAGATACTCGCCGAGATGAAAATGGTAGCCGAAGGGGTCAAGACCACGCGCTCGGTTTACAACCTGGCCCAGCAGAGGGGGATTGAAATGCCCATCTGCGACCAGATATACAAAATTCTCTATGAGGATCAACCTCCGGAAAAAGCGGTGGCCGAACTGATGCAGCGGGAACTAAAGCATGAATTGGACACGTTTTTTGGGTGAAGAGTGAAGCGTGAATGGTGAAAGGTAAATGGTAAACAGTTGGATAGTTACCCCTTACCCCTCACCTTTCACCCTTCACCGTTTACCGATTACTTCAGCCTAACCCCTTCGTGATCGAGAAGCGCTTTCTTCACGCTTACTCCGCTCCCAAAGCCCCCGAGCCCCCCATTGGCGGCGACGACCCGGTGGCAGGGGACAAAAAGAACCACTGGATTACGCCCACAGGACTGTCCCACCGCCCTGGCACCACCGGGTCTGCCAATTCGCACGGCAATCTCTCCGTAAGTGGCGACACTGCCCGGAGGAATCTCCCGAAGCGCAGACCAGACTTCCATCTGAAAAGGACTGCCCTGGAGATCCAAAGGATGACTGAGATGACCCTGTTCACCGGAGAAATACCGGTTCAAGTCGGCCGCTGCTGCAGCCAAAGGTAGTGCATCTTCTTTCAGCAAAGCATCATAGTGTTTTTTCTGCACCTGATCGAGTAGGCTGGAAACATCCTTGCCACCAATGAACTGGCAAGAGCATATAGTCACCTCAGTACCCGCCAGAAACATAGGGCCCCAGGGGGAGGCAAGGCTGGTAAAGTAAATCGTCTTAGGCATGGAGTTTCCTTTCTCTAGGCTAGCCATTGATGGTTTAAACTGACGCGGTGACACGGGAGCTATTTTCTCACCGCTTCTCCTCAAATGTTATGGCTTACCTTTAAGTGTCTAAGATAAAGTCGGTAATATAAGGATTGGTCTCCATCTCGCGGGCCATGGTTGACGTGGGCTGATCGCCGTAATCATGGCCGGGCCAGATTACTGTTTCTCCGGGCAGGGGTAGCAGCTTCTTCTCAATTGAATTGAGCAACGTTTCCATTGAACCGCCCGGCAGATCAGTCCTTCCTACAGCCCCCACAAAAAGTGTGTCGCCAGTAAAAAGATTGTTCTCCACCAGGACACATACGGCCCCGGGAGTGTGTCCGGGCGTATGGATGAACTCCACGTTCAACTTACCCAATGGCAGCCGATCACCGTCTGATATCCGGATGTCGACCGGTGGAGCAGCGGAAAGACCGAATGCCGCTGCCCAACCTTTGGCTTCCTCAGTGGTGAAGAGATCGTCATCTATCTCGTGCATCACTGTCTTGGCACCGGTGCGGCTGGCCAAGAGCTGATTGCCATAGGTGTGATCCGCATGACCGTGAGTGTTGATGATATAGGAAAGTTGAAGATTTTTTTCCTCCAACAGAGCAATTATTTTATCTATGTCACCTTTGTCGCCAGCAGGATCAATAGCTGCTGCCTCGCGAGTCTCTTCGCAACCAATCACGTAGCAAAATACCTCCATCTCACCTACCGTCACCTGTTCGATTATCATCACAAAGTCCTCCAGTACTTTTCTTTCTGCTCATCAGCTGGTTCCTTCTGAAACCCAAGCGACACCGGAATAAGGAATCGAAAAAACGTATAGTGACCTCATCTAGCCGGCAGCCAAACTTTGATCGCAGAGTATTCCATGCCTCTTAATTCCTGTAAAGGTCTAATTAGTAACATAATTAACGGTCAAAAATGAGCTGCTAGCTGCCTGCTGCATACTGTCTGCTGATTCCGTCCCCGCGTCGGTTCATTTGGAGAGTTGACGTATTCGACAGGTTAGCTGGGCGCCATGAAATAAATCTTGACACAAAAGCCAGAACGCTCCTATGATGACCACCTGGTCATTTTCCCAGTCGTGAAAATAGGAATTCCAATAGCTCACATGCAAAATCCCGCTTACACCCGACCCACCTTCACCAAGCTAGCGGCTGACAAGCAAGATCGTATTCTGGATGCCGCCATTGATGAGTTCTCCCGGTGGGGCTATGAAAAGGCCAGCATCAACCGGATGGTTGGGCATCTTGGAATCGCCAAAGGCTCAATCTTTCAATACTTCGGCAGTAAGAAGAACCTCTATTTTCATATTTTTGAACATGCCGTGAGTCTGGTGCGGCGACGGCTGAAGCGGGTCAAGGCGGAGACCGAGGGAGACGATTTTTTCATTCGCCTTGCCAAATCTCTGCAAGCCGGTATCCAGTTCATTCGGCACCATCCCAGGATTTATCAGATCTACCTGAAAATGCTGTTCCAGGAGGACTTTCCCTTCCGAGCTGATCTGCTTAGGACCATCCGATTGTTCTCCATGGACTATCTGCGACCCATGATCGAGGCTGGCATGCGTCGGGGCGAATTACGGCGGGATCTCGACCCCGAGATGGCAGCCTTTTTTCTGGATGCGGTTTTGGACCGCTTCCTTCAAGCTTATTGTGTGGCCTACATGGATTCAGGCCTGGGACTCTTTCAGGCGAATGAAGAGGTCATCGAAGCAAGGATCGAGGATTGCGTTGAGATGGTACGACTGGGAATGGCAGCTGGTGGGTCATCTCTCGGTGAGCCGGCCGCAGAGAGAAAAAGACAGGTGAACGGTAAAGGGTAAAAGGTAAACGGATTCATTCTCTAACGGTTCACTATTTACCATTCTATGCTTTTCCCTATGCCCTATGCTCTATGCCTAAATTGTGACCTCTTTGCTGAGAGGCGTTTTTCATGATTTCCGGACAAGAAACCGATATGGGAAGGCGCTGGGTTCAAAATGGCGAACTGGCCGATATCTACGAAAAGGTAGTTAACGGACGCAGACTCTCACGGGAAGACGGTATCCGGCTGTTTCGATCCCAGGACCTGCTCGCCATCGGTTTTTTGGCCAACCTGGTTCGCGAGCGGCTTCACGGCCAACAAACCTACTGGGTCTATAACCAGCACATCAACTACAGCAACATTTGTGTTAACGGTTGTCGATTCTGCGCTTTCAGCCGCCGACACGGTGAGGAAGGTGGTTTTGTGCTGAGTGTCGACCAGGTGGCGGCCAAGGTCAGTGAACGTTTAAACGAACCCATCACAGAAATTCACGTGGTTGGGGGTTGCCACCCTGATCTGCCCTTTTCTTACTACCTGGACCTTGTCAGAGAGATCAAAAAACTGCGGCCTCA
>JASFEM010000264.1:0-3737 GCA_050124835.1 Syntrophobacterales bacterium
CCGATTCAATTTGCACCCCGATCAGGTAGTGACCTACGTGATCGATCGTAACATCAACTACAGCAATATCTGCATATCCGGCTGTCGCTTCTGTGCATTTTATCGACAGCCAGGCGCTGAAGACGGCTATGTACTCAGCCACGAGGAACTGGCTGCCAAGATCGAAGAAACCCTCGCGCTCGGTGGAACACAGATTCTGATGCAGGGAGGGCTGCATCCCGGTCTGGGTTTGAGCTTCTATGAGGAGATGCTTGGCTTTATCAAGGAGCGCTTTCCAATTCACATCCACGGTTTCTCACCCCCTGAGATAATTCACCTGGCGCGGACAGAGGGAATGGATCTGGAGGAGGTTCTCAGGAGACTACAGCTAAGTGGTCTCAATTCGATCCCGGGAGGTGGTGCCGAAATCTTGGTGGACGAAGTTCGCAGCAGGATTTCACCCGGCAAATGCAGCAGCGACGAATGGTTGGCGGTAATGGCATGCGCTCATGGTCTTGGCATGAAAACAACGGCCACCATGATGTTCGGACACATAGAAACCGTGGAGCAGCGGCTGCAGCATCTTTTGAGGATTAGGGAGCTTCAGGACAAGACGGCTGGCTTCACCGCCTTCATCCCTTGGAGTTTCCAACCACAAAATACTGCGCTCCAGGCAACCCCAGCCACTGCAGTGGACTACCTGAGGACGCTGGCGATGAGCCGGTTGGTACTGGATAACGTCCGCAACCTTCAAGTGTCTTGGGTAACCATGGGATCGGGAGTAGCCCAGGTTGCTCTGCAATTTGGCGCCAACGATTTTGGCAGCACCATGATCGAGGAGAACGTGGTCGCTGCCGCGGTAGTTAAGCACAGGCTTTCAGTTGAAGAGATTATAAGAATCATCACCGATGCAGGATACGAGCCGAGACAGCGTACTATGAGCTATGAGCTCATAGACGACAACGGCGACGCGGTGATACGGTGATGCGGAGATAAATTAGCCACCTGCACTGTGTCGCTGCGTCTCCGTATCTCCGTTACAACATGCAGTTCTAAGTGCTTAGTCCCTAGTCCCTAGTGCCTAGTTGAAACAACTGCCTGCTGGAAAACTATGACCAGAAAAAAAATAAACCTCTATTCACCGAGTCCTCGCGGCCCCCAGTCTCCGGGTCAAGCCCATTCCCGTCCAGTTCTACACCGGGCCCGGCTGGTTGTCCCCATAAACCAGCCGGCCATTGAGGATGGAGGAGTGGTGGTGGCCGGCGGTATCATTCTGGACGTGGGACCCTTTCAACTGCTCCGCCGCCAATGGCTCGAGGCTCCAGCGAGGGACCATGGTGAGGTCGCCTTGCTTCCAGCGCTGGTCAACACACATGCCCATCTGGATCTGAGCGGTCTGGCCGGAAAGGTAAGGGCAAAGGGCAGCATGGCTGAGTGGATCCGAAGTTTGCTGGCTGTCGGGGAGAGCGTGGATGCAGAGGAACTGATGATTGCGCAGGCAGAGGCGCTTGCCTCCATGCACGCTCTGGGAACCGGTATAGTCGGAGACATCAGTTCCTCCGGGAGGTTTGTTGGTGAAAATATTCAAGGGATGATACTGACGCGCACCTTTGTGGAACTATTTGGATTACATGCCGATAGTCTAGAGGAGGTCCTTAGCTGGCTTCCCGATCATGCCCGGCAGGCACTGACAAACGGGGAGGAAGAGGTTAGCCTGGCAGCCCATGCTCCCTACACCACCTCGGCCGCCCTGATAAAAGAAGTGAAGGCATGGGGCTCCGAGCGAGCAAAAATTGTAACCATACACGCTGCAGAGTCTGAGGAGGAGATTCTTTTTCTCAATACAGGCCAGGGACCCTTGAGGGATCTTCTCGAAGAGCGCGGCATGGCCCCCGATCGATGGCAACCCCCTGAATGTGGCGCCATTACTTATCTGGACCGGCTGGGCTTTCTCGATGGCCTTAGCCTCTGCGTCCATGTAGTCAAGGTGGAAGAGGAAGAAATCAGTTTACTGAAGAATTCCGGGGCAGCCGTATGCCTCTGTCCACGCAGTAATCTTTTCCTCGGCCATGGTCTGCCGCCGGTGGACCAGCTACTAGAAGCTGAGATTTCCTGCGGTCTCGGCACGGACAGCCTCGCCAGCAACGATGACCTGAATCTCTTCAAAGAGATGGCGGTTCTCATGGACCAGTGCGGAATAGGACCGGACACGGCACTTAAAATGGCCACCCATAATGGCGCCCGCAATCTAGGGCTGGCCGAACTCTACGGCAGCCTGGAAAAGGGCAGAAAATGGCTTGCCATCCGGGTGGCGGCCCAGGATGTCGAGAGTATTGTTTCAGCAGGATGCCAAGGAGCTTTGGAATGGCTCAGATAAAAGTCCCCGAGACGCTAAGAGTGGGCAAGGTGAATTTCATCAATACTCTGCCTATTTTCTACCCTCTGGAGAGTGGTGCGGTCGGTCACCACTTCCAGATTGTCAACGGCACACCAGCTGCCTTGAATAGCATGCTGGCTGCGGGTGAACTGGATCTGGGATTGATATCATCTGTGGAATATGGTCGTCGTTTCGAAAGATATTTACTCCTGCCCGATCTTTCCATAAGCTGCAAGGCCCGGGTTCGATCAGTACTGCTCCTGTCCCGGAAGCCACTGGAGGAACTTGATGGCGAGGAAATCCTTCTCACCCCAAAGTCAGACACTTCCATAGCCTTGCTAAAATTGCTGTTCTCCCGCCGGCTGAAAATACAACCGCGCTACCGGATTGCGGACTATCATCTTCCTGGTGGCAAGTGGCCCAGGGGAGCAGTGGCAGTACTCGCTATCGGTGATGATGCTTTACAGTTACGGAAGAGAGCAGAGGTCGAAATTGCGTTGGACCTCGGTGCGGCCTGGCATGAGTGGACAGGACAATCTTTTGTCTTTGCGGTCTGGGCCTTGCGCCGTGAAACGCTGGCCCAGAGAGACGGGCTGGTTCACCAGGCGCATACGGCACTGCTGGAGGCTAGAGACTACGGCCTGCGCCATCTGGAGAAGATTGCCCTGGATACAGGTCAGTGCTCCTGGTTTTCCAAACTAGAATGCATCCAATATCTGCAGACCATAGAATATGATCTGGATCCGGACAAACAAGCCGGTCTAAAGCTATTTTTCGACATGCTTCATGAGACCGGCGAGCTTAGTCAGCCGGTACCCCTGATTTTTTTCCCGCGGTTGAGGTGAGAAGATCATCGAGGAACTGAAAGTTCGACCGACTCCGAGCCAATCTAGACATACATTGCTGGTCACTAAAACGAGGGCTACATGAAAGTCTTCTCAAAGTGGCAGGGTCTGTGCGCCATCGCCATCATTTTGGCGACGCTGCTCGCCTACATTCCAGCCATGCAAGCCGGGTTTATCTGGGATGACAATGATTACGTCACCGACAACCAGGAGCTCAGATCCCTGGAAGGGTTGAAGAGCATCTGGCTGGAGCCACGCTCTACCCCGCAGTACTATCCCATGGTCTTCACAACATTCTGGGCCGAGTATCGATTATGGGGGCTGAACCCCACCGGCTACCACGTGGTGAACGTTTTGCTCCACGCCCTGAGTGCGCTGCTGTTGTGGCGGTTGCTACTGCGGCTGGATATGCCGGGTGCGTGGCTGGTGGCAATGGTGTTTGCCATACACCCGGTTCATGTGGAGTCGGTGGCGTGGGTGACAGAACGCAAAAACGTTCTATCGGGTTTCTTTTACTTTAGCTCGGCGCTCTGTCT
>JASFEM010000265.1:0-3566 GCA_050124835.1 Syntrophobacterales bacterium
ACACCACGCAACAACACCCCAATGTTGTCTCCTGCCTGACCCTCATCCAACGTCTTGCGAAACATCTCAACACCAGTACATACCGTCTTGTGCGTCGGACGTATCCCGACAATCTCTACCTCATCGCCTACCTTGATTAAACCACGCTCCAAACGACCCGTTACCACCGTCCCACGACCCGATATGCTAAAGACATCCTCTATCGGCATCAAAAACGGCTTGTCTACATCTCGCATCGGCTCCGGGATGTACTGGTCAACCGCCTCCATTAACTCAAATACACAACGAGCTTCCTCACTCTCATAATCATCTGTCTCCAATGCCTTCAACGCACTGCCCCGGATGATCGGAACATCATCACCAGGAAACTCATACTTCGACAATAACTCCCGTAACTCCAACTCAACCAACTCTATCAACTCCTCATCATCCACCATGTCTACCTTGTTCAAAAATACCACTATGTACGGCACTCCCACCTGACGCGCCAATAATATGTGCTCCCGCGTCTGAGGCATCGGTCCATCATCTGCCCCTACAACCAATATCGCACCGTCCATCTGGGCCGCACCCGTAATCATGTTCTTGATGTAGTCCGCATGACCAGGACAATCCACATGCGCATAATGACGATTGTCCGTCTCATACTCCACATGCGCCGTCGCTATCGTTATCCCACGCTCCTTCTCCTCAGGCGCCTTGTCTATCTCATCAAACGGAATATACTCCGCCATGCCCTTCTTGGCTAAATGCTTCGTTATCGCCGCCGTCAATGTCGTCTTACCATGATCTATGTGACCAATTGTCCCTACATTTACATGCGGCTTCGTCCTCTCAAACTTTTTCTTCGCCATGGCGGTTCCTCCTCAATAAAGTTAACTCTGCTTTGGTAGACGCTTGCAAGAGAAATGGAGCCCACGACCGGGCTTGAACCGGTGAACCTCTTCCTTACCAAGGAAGTGCTCTACCTACTGAGCTACGTGGGCTCGAACCGGGGCGCAGTGGATGACTGGACCAAGAATTTGCGGAAGCAGCCGATCCCATGGTTAGGACCGACAACAATGGAGACTTTCGCAGGTCCAAGGCATAGGGAAGAGTGTAGTACCTAACGATAATGGTCCTCACGCCACCTCTGGCGCCACTATCTCCTACCAAAAATTTGCAGTCACTGGTGGTGGAGAGGGGAGGATTCGAACCTCCGAAGGCTGCGCCGGCAGATTTACAGTCTGCTCCCTTTGACCGCTCGGGAACCTCTCCGCAGCAAATAAGGGCCTCGCCTTGGGGGCCCACCATTTCAGCTAAGATCATGAAATTCCAAAACTATTGGAGCTGGCGATGGGAATCGAACCCGCAACCTGCTGATTACAAATCAGCTGCTCTACCATTGAGCTACGCCAGCGAAATCAGACATTTATATATGAATTAGCTAAATATGTCAAGACAAAAAAGACACCATCATTCACTTTTTTCAGCCATTTTCCTTATAGGCAAACACGAGGCGGTAGAGCAACAAGATGACACCGATGGTGATGGCTGAGTCAGCCACGTTGAAGGCGGGCCAGTGGTAATTACGGAAATAGACGTCAACGAAGTCAACAACCTCTCCCAGCCGGACCCTGTCCACTACATTTCCCAGGGCTCCGCCAAATATCAGCGACAAGGCCAGCTGTTCAATCTTCTGCTCAGGAGGAAGACGCAAAAGCATCCAAAGCACCACACCCATTGCCACAAAGGACACTGTTAGGAAAAACAAGGTTCGCATGGGCGAGGCCTGACCCGCCAGAAGCCCGAAAGCAGCACCAGTATTATGGACGCGGGTTAGATTGAGGAGACCAGGGATGATGGGTCTAACTTCGTGCATGCGGAGGGTCGAACTCACCACCGCCTTGGTCGTCTGGTCAAGGAAAAGGACTCCAGCTATAAGCAATAAAAAAATCTTGTAGCGAGACTTCAATAAAATCCCTCTCGTGCCCCGGGAAACTGGCTACTAGGCAGATGGTACTGGCAGGTAAGTTGTTATACGTTATACGTTATGTCCTGCCGGGAAAATGAGAAGTTGACATTGGCTAATTTGAGCCGTTCAGCAGACTTAAGCCCTTCCGAGAGGCAACCGAATAACTATTAACTAATAACGGATAACTTCCGTGCGCTAGGCGCTCTGCGTTTCTAACTCTTTGACACAACGGCTGCAGATCTCTGGCTGATCTTCATGACTGCCAACGGTCTCATCGTGCACCCAGCAGCGGGCGCATTTCTCTGCTGAGGCTGGTTTTACCTGTATCAGCATGCCCGGTAGATCCACTGATTCTATGCCGGCGTCAAGGCTACCTGGCTCTGCCAGGCGCACCCGGGAGACGATGAAAACCCGGCTCAGCATTTCCTCTTGGCCGCTCAGCTGCTCAAGAAGCTGTCCGCTGACCCCCAAGGTGATCTCTGCATCCAAGGAATGTCCTACTTCTTTATTTTTCCGCGCCAGTTCGAGAGCCCGGTTTACCTCAGCCCGAACGTCCAAGATTCGTTCCCACTGCTCCTCTATGGCTTTATCTTCATAAGCAGCCACCGGCTCTGGCAGTTGTTCCAGATGCACACTGTCATTTTTTCCAGGGAATGCCGGCAAATACTGCCATACCTCCTCAGCTGTAAATGCCAGAATGGGAGCCATCAACCGCACCAAGTTTACCGCTATCTCAAATAGGGCGGTTTGCGCCGAACGACGCTGTTCAGAGGTCGCAGCGGAGACGTAGAGCCGATCTTTAAGCACATCCAGGTAAAAGGAACTCAGATCAACCACACAGAAATTATGGATGGCATGATAGATCTTGTGGAATTCGAAGCGCTCGTAGGCTTGCACCACTTTTTTCACCAGTTGCTGCAGCCGATGCAGGGCCCAGCGATCTAGCGATTCCATGGCAGCCACCTGGACCCTGTCCTGCTCTGGATCGAAGTCGCTGAGGTTTCCTAACAAAAAACGACAGGTGTTCCGAATGCGCCGATAGGCCTCAGATAACCGTTGGAGAATCTCCTCTGAAATGCGGATATCGTCCCGGTAGTCTTCCGCCGCCACCCAAAGTCTGAGGATCTCAGCCCCGTACTTCTCGATGACTTCATCCGGCGCAATGACATTGCCCAGCGACTTGGACATCTTCCGCCCCCCACCGTCCACCACAAAGCCATGTGTGAGCACCGTCCGGTATGGAGCAGTACCCCGGGTCCCCACCGCTGCCAGCAATGAGCTGTGAAACCATCCCCTATGCTGATCGCTGCCTTCCAGATAGAGGTCAGCAGGCGAATGCAAATCTTGCCTGGGTTCGAGCACCGCTGCGTAGCTCACTCCTGAGTCAAACCATACGTCCAGGATATCCATCTCTTTGGTGAAAGCAGAACCTCCGCACCTATTGCATGTTGTCTGTGGCGGTAGCAACTGGGCGGCTTCCTCGGAGAACCAGATATCTGCACCCTCCCGGGCAAATCGAGAGGCCACGTGCTCCAGCACCTCGGGGCTGGCCAGAATTTCACCACACTCCTGGCAATAGAACACCGTAATGGGTACACCCCAGGCCCTCTGC
>JASFEM010000266.1:0-3552 GCA_050124835.1 Syntrophobacterales bacterium
CTGCGGTGATCACATCAACTTCGTTTTTTTCAACCGCGTCCGCAATCTCTCCGAAACTACTGTATTCTCGCAGCTCATATTGGACCCCCATTTCTTGAGCAACTCTGCGCCAGAGTTCAATGGCGAGACCCTCCCATTTACCATCTGCCGACTTCATAGAAGCGGGCGGCGCAAAAACCGCTCCCACCAACAGTTTGTCTGTTGCGGCGCGATCGTCCTGTGCAAGGGTATTTACAGGCGATAACGCAAAAATACAGAGCGTTATAATTCCCAGAACTCTTACGATGACCATTTTATGATTCCGCGACACGATTTTCACCGTGTATCCTCAACCTGCTTAATCGACCCATTTGAGCACGTTACGGATAATGGACCAGCGCGGTTCCTTTTTCTCAGCACCCTGGCCGAGTATCCAGTGGGCTTGATTAAGCTATGAATGAGGGAAATAGAGAATACGTTTGCGTCTTTGACTGGGTTTTCAATATCGTGTGATTATAAGGTATATTCCTTGTGGAGGCAACGAAGCCGATTTTCATAGAAAAAGCTTTTTGGCTTTAAAAAACAAGCCATCATGCTTATATAAAACACAACTGTTTGTTTTTGCAACTGTTTGAAATACAGGTGATCGATTGATGACTCATAAACTCAAGACTTCTGTCACATTACCTTTGGGAATTGAAGAGACCTTTAGTTTCTTCGCTGATGCCTCCAATCTCGAGAAGATCACGCCGCCTGAACTATGTTTTCACATCCTAACACCCCAGCCCATTGAAATAACTGAGGGCACAGAGATCGATTACCGGCTGCGTCTATACGGTGTGCCCCTAAACTGGCGCTCCAGGATAACCAACTGGTCTCCCCCACACCGGTTTGTTGACGAGCAGGTCCAGGGTCCCTACAGGCTCTGGGTCCACATCCATCGCTTCCATGAGCAGAATGGAAGTACAACAATCGTGGACGATGTCTGGTACCAATTACCCCTGTGGCCCTTTGGGGAGGTCGTGTATCCGCTTGTTTCGGGCCAGCTGCACCGTATTTTTCGTTTCAGAAAACAAGCTATATGGAACGCACTTTTTGGGGAATGGTAGAGACAAATAAAATGACAATCATCTCAGAACTGCGAGACAAGCTTGAAATCTATGATCAGCACCGTCTCGCCCTCCTGGACGATTTAGAGCGACTGAGTGATGAACAGCTCAGAAGAAAGCCTGGTCCGGACAACTGGTCACTTTTAGAAATCGTTCAACACATGGTGCTTTCAGAGCGAGAGGTGCTGCAAGATCTACCGGAGTCAAAAGAACTCACTGACCGGAAACGGGGTTTTCGCGCCCGACTATCCTATGCGGTGGTCCTCGCGGTGCTCAGATGGAATATACCTGCACCGGTCCCCTCCGACGGCATGGTGCCGGACGGCAATACATCGCTCTCTGAGTTGCGCCACCAATGGGAAGAGAACCTAAGCTGGTTGAGAGATTATTTGGACACCTTGCGGCCGGAAGATTTGCAGCGTGCCGTGTTTAGACACCCCATAGCTGGCCCGATGACCGTGGCGCAAACGATTCATATGGCCAGGTTACATTTCGATGTGCACTTTCGGCAGATAAGTAAGCTCAAGTCCAGCGTGTAAGCGAATAGCGCAACCAGTTTCCCTGTACAATGTGTGGTTATGAAGAAAAAAAACATTTACATAGCGCTTGTCTCTCTCGTGGTGTTTATAATGGCAAATAACGTTAAAGGAAAAAACAGCATCAATCTTTCTGAATACCATTGGAAGAATCGATTGCTCCTTCTTTTTACGCCATCACTCGATGGACCTGAATATATAAAACTGAAGGAAGACATCTCCAGCCAGGAAGAAGAGGTCAAGGATCGTGACCTCCTGGTTTTTCACATTTTGGAAAATGGTGAAACAAAATTGGAGAATTCTCCCTTGCCAGAAAGCTCAGGCGATTATCTCAGAGAAAAATTCTCCACCACCCCTGGTGCATTCACCGTTCTGCTGATTGGCAAAGACGGAGGTGTAAAACTGCGAAGAGAAGGCGGAGTGGAACTCGCCGACATTTTTGCACTGATTGATACCATGCCCATGCGGCAGCGGGAGATGAGAGAGAAGTCGCAAGTGAGGTAAAAACCAATGAAAAGGAGATACTCGTTCATGCTTGCCTTGACTCTTATTTTGATGGCGTGCTCGACGGATCAAACCATAAAAACAGGAGCAACTAACAACAGGCTATCACCCTGCCCCACGTCTCCCAACTGCGTCTCTTCCTTGAGTGAGGACAAATCTCTCTTCGTGGACCCCTTGACATATCAGGCTACCCTTGAGGACGCGAGAGAAAAGCTCATCTCCGTGCTTAATTCAATGAAGCGTGCTGAGATTGTTACGGCTGAAAGTAATTACATACATGCAACTTTTAAATCAGCGGTCTTTCGCTTCGTCGATGATGTTGAATTTTCTTTTGATGATCAAAGGAAGATAATAGATGTCCGATCGGCATCGAGGACGGGATATTATGACTTGGGTGTAAATCGCAAAAGGGTTGAGGAAATCAGAAAAAGATTTATGACTCAGTAAATGCCGAAAAATTTTCTTCTCTAGTTCCAGCTAAAACCATATCTTGCTTAGCCGGCCGGAGGGGCCCAAAAAGCTATTTCCGGTGCTTTGCCGGATACAAGCCAGGGAAAGCGGTTCTCAAGATCTTCCAACCTTCTTTTATAGTGATGCACCCTCACACGCATGTCACCATCGTCGGGATCAGCTCTGAGGGCGGCCTCAGCATCGCGCAAAAGTACCCTGAGCTCAAGGTACTCTTTTTCCACGTGCTGGACTTCCTTTCGAAACTTGTGAATGCGTCTTAGGAGCCAGTCGGGATCTCTAATGTCGGGAGGAGAGGTCTTATCATTTTCACTCATTGCACCACCGGTCCTTCTGCTCAAGCTTTTGACTAACTAGAAACTCGACTTCGTCGCAAACGAATCTCATTCCCATCCAGTTTATTATATATTGTCGTGTAGGAGCAACTTTCGGTTGCGGACATGGATTCTAAGCTTGCTCCTACAGGATCACTGAACCGTCGACCGCGAATCACTCTCCACGGGGATCAAGATCTCGTTGCGGCGCAGAAACCAAGGCATAAATGGTGGATTGTATCGAGCAAAGACCGACTCACCCACAGGCTTGAGACCGTTTTGCTCGATCCATTCTTGTAAACGAACTTTCTTTTCCACATAGCGGCTTTTGCCCCAGGTGCCGGAGTATCGGATGGCAGCCATAAGGCGACCGGGCTCTTCGTGCAACTTCACCCTGGTATCTAAAGGTTCCGGCAGAGTCTCCATGGTATATTCGGATGGCATGACAAAAGTGATCCGGTATTTTTCGCCGACTCTTTCCTGATTGACAGGTGCCGTCATCGAGATCTTCTCTGATTTTGTTTCTTGGGTTACCGGTGCAGTCATCGAGATCGATTGCTTCTTGCGGTTCTTTCCTGAAATATAGTCAAAAAGCCGTCGGAAACCTTCATTGCCTACACCCTCGAAATCTCCATCTACCAT
>JASFEM010000267.1:0-3532 GCA_050124835.1 Syntrophobacterales bacterium
GGATCTCCTCAACCTGGACCATGAAGAAGTCAGGGTTGGGTAGAAATTGTACAATCTTGCTGCGCTTCTTGCCCTCCACCAAGGCTTTCACCGTTCCATCCGGAAGGCGAAGCAATTGCAGGATGGTTGCCACCGCGCCCATGGAGAAAATGTCTCTTTCCGTGGGAGAGTCTGTTTTTGCCTTTTTCTGGGTGGCAAGAAAAATCGTCTTCCCAAGCCCCATGGCATGCTCAAGGGCTTTGATGGATTTTTCTCGACCTACAAAAAGGGGCGCCACCATATTGGGGAAAATCACTATGTCCCTAAGTGGCAGCAGGGGATACTCGCGCAACATGGCTGAGTTTACCGAATCATCACTATCACGATTTTTTTTGAAAACGCTCATAATTATCTCGTATGTTGCAAAGTCGGCTGAGGTGCAGGTATATGATTACCATGGCTATTTTACCAGAGTTTGTCAATCTATATCCAGCCGGGACCCTGGTTGTGAACCACCAATGCCTTAGGCTGATTCCAGGCTTCCTTCGTAGAGCAGCAAAGGAGCGTCCTTACTCGTAACTACCTCCTCGCTGATCACGCATTCGCGAATATCTGGCTGCGAGGGAATTTCGTACATGATGTCGAGCATAATGTTTTCCAGGATACTCCTCAGCCCCCGTGCTCCAGAGTTCCGTTTCATGGCTTCGCGAGCCACGGCCTGTAAAGCACCCTCGGTAAAACGCAAGGTGACGTTTTCCATGCCGAAAAGCTTCTGATATTGTTTGACCAGAGCATTCTTCGGCTCGAGCATAATTTCCACCAACTCTTCCTCGGTCAGTTCGTGCAAAGTCGCCACCACTGGTAGTCTTCCTACGAACTCGGGAATCATACCAAACCGGATGAGATCCTCTGGTTGAACCTGCACAAGAATCTCGCCGAGTTTGCGCTCCTCCCGTTTCTTGATCTCGGCGGCGAACCCTAGGGCTTTGACGCCGATGCGTGACTTTATTATGCCCTCCAGGTTATTAAAAGCGCCGCCGCAGACGAAGAGGATATTGGTGGTATCAATCTTAATGAATTCTTGCTGAGGATGCTTGCGGCCTCCCTTGGGGGGGACGTTGGCAATGGTCCCCTCAAGTATTTTCAAAAGTGCCTGTTGGACTCCCTCGCCGGAGACGTCACGGGTGATGGAAGGGCTGTCGGCCTTGCGGGCGATCTTGTCTATCTCGTCGATGTAGACGATGCCGCGTGATGTCCTCTCCACATCGTAATCTGCTGCTTGAAGCAGATTGACGATAATATTTTCCACATCCTCACCAACGTAACCTGCCTCCGTCAGAGTGGTAGCGTCGGCTATGGTGAAAGGAACGTCGAGGATTCGAGCCAGGGTTTGTGCCAAAAGAGTCTTACCGCAGCCGGTCGGGCCGATCAAGAGAATGTTGCTTTTCTGGATTTCGACGTCCTCCAGCTCTGCCCGGGATTCAATGCGCTTGTAATGATTATAAACTGCTACAGAGAGAATCTTCTTGGCTCGTTCCTGGCCGATGACGTAATCATCGATAGCTTCCTTAATCTCGCTGGGTTTGGGCACGCTGCTTAGCTTTGCAGCTTCTTCCTTTTCAAATTCCTCGGCAATAATATCATTGCAGAGTTCAATGCACTCGTCGCAGATGTATACGGTGGGACCGGCTATGAGTTTTTTGACCTCGTCCTGGCTTTTGCCACAGAATGAGCAGACCAAATCGCCGCCTCGTTCATCCTTCTTTCTCGTCATCGATTCCTCCTTGACAAACCAACCTCGCTCTGGGTCCCTCTTTAAATCTAGCCCATCGCACCACACCCATTATAGCAAAAGGGAAGCTAATTTCAATGGGCTCTCACTCAGCTTTCCCCTCCTGAGTTTTTTTCTTGGAAGCTTCTTTTTCCGTTTCCCGCTGGACGATTACCTTATCTACTATGCCATACTCCCTGGCCTGCTTACCACTCATGAAGAAGTCCCGATCGGTATCTTTTTGGACCTTTTCCAAAGCCTGGCCGGTATGATTCGACAGTATTTCGTTAAGCTGTTCACGCATTCTCAAAATCTCTTTGGCCTGAATTTCAACATCTGTGGCTTGGCCCTGGAATGCACCGAGGGGCTGATGGATGAGAATGCGTGAGTGGGGCAGGGAGAATCTCTTCTCCTTCGCCCCGGCCGCTAGGAGCAGAGCCCCCATGCTCGAGGCCTGGCCAAGGCACAGCGTCGCCACGTCAGGTTTGATGTACTGCATGGTGTCATAGATGGCCAGGCCAGCTGTAACCAGACCGCCAGGTGAATTAATATAAAAATTGATATCCTTGTCCGGGTCCTCGGATTCGAGAAAAAGCATCTGAGCGATAATCAGATTGGCCACCTCATCCGATACTGCAGTCCCCAGAAAAATGATACGATCTTTTAGCAGCCTAGAGTAGATGTCATAGGCTCGCTCTCCACGGCTACTCTGTTCCACAACTATAGGTATCAGGGTCATGAATTTTCCTCTCTTCTTGTTTCCTCTTGTTCCGGGTCAGTGGCCGGTGCGTCAACTTCGGTAATCTCCGCCTGATCCAGGAGAAAGTTAATCACCTTCTCTTCCAGCAGTTGACGCCTGTATGGTTCCATCAAGTTATTTTTCTGATAAAAATCTCTCACTTTGTCGTAGGGCTGTTTCGCTTCTTCTGCGGCCTTGTGCAGACCCTGATCAAGTTCCTCGTCGCTTACCTCAAAATCCTTCTGGAAGGCAATTCGTTCCAACAAAATGGATTTTCGCACCTCCCTTTCAGCGTTGTCTCTATTGCGCTCTCTGAAGGTGTTCTCGTCCATTCCTGCCTGCTCTAGAGTGAGGTTTTGGGCTGAGAGACGATAGAGAATGGTGTCGAGCATTCTTTGCAATTCCTGTTCCACCATGCTTCGAGGAACCTCAAAAGGGTTACGATCAATTAGCTCTTCCAATATCTGCTTGCCGACTTCGGCATCAATGTGGCTCTTTCTCTTGCGTTCCAACTCTGCCCGCACGGAAATACGCAACTCATCCAGAGTGTCAAATTCTCCGAGGTCCTTGGCAAAATCATCATTGAGTTCCGGAAGCACTTTCTCCTTGATGTCCTTGACCACCACCTCGAAGGTGACATTCTTGCCGGCGAGATGCTGGTTACCGTGGTCTGTTGGAAAAGGAACGACGATCTCTTTAGATTCGTTTTTACTGGTGCCGAGAAGTTGGATTTCAAAGTCGGGGTGGAAACGATTGGCACCCACCTCAAGGTGAAATCCCTTGGTTTCACCTCCAGGTACTGGCTTGCCTTCAGCGAAAGCCTTGAAATCAAGGACCGCATGATCTCCCTGTTGGATTGGTCGCGACTCTTCCAAGGTCTTGAGATAGGAGCTCGTCTGCCGTCGAAGTTCCAATTCAGCTGCAACCTCCTCATCAGTAACAACAAGTCGCTGCCTGTTTGCCGGAATGTTCTGATAGTCCTGGACAACGATCTCAGGTCTTACCTCAACGAGAAACGAATAGCGAAAAGGCTCGCCCTCCTG
>JASFEM010000268.1:0-3520 GCA_050124835.1 Syntrophobacterales bacterium
CAACCGGTTGTAGAGCGAAATGAGGGCCACATCGACCATCGCCGAAATTCTTGCCGAATCCGAAAGCTGTTCCAACTGTTTCAGATCTTTTCTCTGACTTTTGAGGTGGGTAATGATTTGTTCCATTTGGCCTATTCTTCCTTTGAATGGTGCAAAAAGTAGTCAGGAGCTAGGAGACAGGAGCCAGGAGGAAAGAGAAACCCGTTTCGGTCTTTTTCTTCTGAATTCTGGATTCTAGCTCCTGGATTCTAACTCCTTTCTGTAACCTTGTGCCCGGTTGTATGCCCGCTTACTGTTTTACTGGTTTAGCCTTACTAACGCAGTTACCACGTGGTTAAAGGTATTATTATACCTTTATTTGGTTGGATTAGTAGAATTTTCTGAGCGGCCGGATCGTAAGCGGTAAAGGGTAAAAAGTAAACGGTTATGTCTGATAACCATTGTTCAAAGAAAAGTGATCACTCTTGGGCCATGGGAAAAGTTAAATTTGCGGCTGAAATCAACAATTCGTCATTCCGGAAGGAGTCTAGCGACTATCCGGAATCCAGAAAAGCCCATAAAAACTGGATCCCGGATCACGGCTTCGCCGTGTCCGGGATGACAATTAGTGTGATTACTGCCAGCTGCTGGCTGCCGGCTGTCTGCTGAGCGTAGCGCTTCGCGCTACACGCCCAAAGGATCATTTTCCACCAGATTCCAGATACCGCAAGGGCAGGCGCCAACGCAGAAACCGCAGCCGATACACTTTTCGGTATCCACAACCATCTCGAGGCTGTTTTCCCCTTCCACTTTCTTGGAGATGGCCCCCTGAGGGCAAATGGTGATACAAACCCCACAGTCACGGCAAGAGCCGCAGGAAGAGCACTCCATGGCACAGTGCTCCACGCTCTCAAAGCTCTGCAAGCGAGGATCAAAATATTCCAGCTTAATGCGGGAGCGATCAATGATCTGGCGGGTGTCACCCCGGGGACGCTTGCCTGCCAATATATCGCTGATGGCCTGGGCTGCTGTGCGGCCCGCACCAATGGCATCGGTGAGAAGTCCCAGTTTCACCGCATCGCCGATGGCAAATATCTGGGGATCCGTAGTCTGATAGATGTCGTTTACCTCAATGAATCCATTGACGGTACGCACCGACTCCGGAAGAAAATCAAGATCGGGTTCATCTCCAATGGATATGATGACGGTTTCGGCCGGTATGAGTTCGCCGGTGGTCAGTTCTACTCCTTTTTGGGTCACCGCCTTGGTGACACATGGCCAGCGGAAATTGGCACCAATCGCCTCCGCTGCGTCTCGCTCCGCACCGAAAGAAAGAGGCGTCTGGATATCAATTAGGGTGACTTCTTCTGCTCCCAAGTGGTGTGCTTCTGTGGCCGCATCACACCCCACGTTTCCTGCCCCGATAACCACAACCCTCTTTCCGACTTTGGCTTCACCAGCCTTGCTCTGCTTGAGAAAAGTCAGAGCCGGAATCATTCTTTCCTTACCTGGTACCGGCAGAATTCGAGGTTTTTGGGCCCCCACCGCAACAACAACAAAGTCATAGTCCACCTTGAGCTGTTGGACCTCTTCTCGCCCCAGCTTCTGTTGCAGATGAATTTGGGGGAGAGCCTCCCGGGCTCGCTCCAGTTCAGCGTTAGCGATCTCATCAGGAATTCGACTTCTGGGGATCAGGGTGCTTATCTTTCCACCCAGCTTTTTCTCGAGATCAAAGATGACGGCTTCATGGCCTTTTTGCCGCAGTTGCCAGGCCACAGAAAGCCCGCTGGGACCACCCCCGATGACCGCCACCCGTTTTCCTGTCAAAGTTGGCAATTCCGGCAGTTTGGCCTCCAGACTTGCTTTGCCCAGACTGCTCACGTCCACCGGGGTCATGCCAGCCCAATGACGAGTGCAGCCCTGCATGCACAGGTTCGGGCAAAGGTAGCCACAGACTGTGGCGGGGAAAGGCGTATAGGTCAGGGCCATATCCACTGCCTCATCCACGCGACCTTCGCGGATCAGACGCCAGCGCTCATGCACCGGGATGCCGGTGGGACAGCTTGCCTCACAAGGAGGTAGGTATGCCTGATTTTCCCACACAGGGACAAACCGGCGCAGCTCACCGGTGGTGATCAGCGGGATAGGCTCGCGCTCGATATTGCTGAGGTCACCGATGAGTCCGCCTGCTCCCAACTCTTTGTCCCAAACTTCTTCACAGAAATCATTCATGGAGCGTCGTGCTTGGATACCTCTTTCAAGCGGGCTCCGGGCCTCGAGCAATTGCCACTGGTCTCGCTCTGAAAATTCTTTGTAAAGATTCTTCTTATTGATTTTTGCCAGAAATAGTTGGAGGTTTTCTGTCAGCCAGAGCCAATCCTCATCCTCTATAGGTATCAGCTTGGCGTCGTGCTGACTGAAGCCTCCGTGTGGACCCCGGAAAAATATTTTCCCCGCAACCATCCCAACGCAGGGGCGGAATCCCAAAACATTGTCAGGATTTTGACCTTCATGGCCACAAACCACAGCAATACCGCCGGCCATGAACTCGGCAAAATAATCGCCCACCGATCCCAGAACCCAGAGTTCCGGCGGATCAAAGCGGGGGTTGTATTTGGTCATGGTCATGCCCCGGGCGCCAATATTACCGGCGACGTATATCTTACCCTGAGCCATGGCATTCGCCGTACCATTGGTGGCATGACCGTGGACGGTGATCTCGGCCCCGGCATTGAGCCAACCCACATCATCTGAGGCCGGTCCCATTATCTCGATACGGGTATTCGGAAAACCCATGGAACCGGTCCGCTGACCGGGTGCGCCTATTATTTTGACATTTACCGGCTCATCTCCTGCCCCCCATAGGCGTCCGCCGATGCCGTGCTGGCCAAAGGCCTCTACCTCCAAGTGGAGATGTCCTTCAGAAACAGCCGTTTGCAACCGTTCTTCCAGGACACGAGACTCAATCCGATGCCCGTTTTCTATGCCGGAAACTGGGTAAGGTTGTGGTTTTTTCTGTTGCATGTTCATGTCTCCAGATTGAAAGTCAGGAGCCAACAACCGTGGCGTAAGGCACAGGGCGCAGGGCGCAAGGAAAGTAGCCAGGAGATAATGAACCGAGTGAAGAGCCGTCGATTCCTTTTTGTTTCCTTGTGCCTTGTGCCTTCAGCCTTGCACCATTTCGTTTGCGGGTTCTGACTGTCAAATACTCTCCCCACGGCCTGCATGAAACAAGCTGTGTCTGGGTTAGACCACAAAACTTATATCCAACCGATCGGCTGCTGCTTTATCGTTGATGCCGATGGCATCCGACATGCCGATGGGCAGTGAAGTCGAGCGGCCCAAGGGCGCTAGAATCTTCCGCAGTTCGGTGTCGAAGGAAAGAAACACATCCACCGTCCGCTCTGCCACCTTTTCCGGATCCAGACGGCGGTATAACCGCGGATCCTGCGAGGTGATGCCCTTGGGGCAAAGACCGATATTGCATACGTTGCAGCGGTCGGACTCTGAGCCAATGCAACCGGCAGCTGCCTGCATGATG
>JASFEM010000269.1:0-3483 GCA_050124835.1 Syntrophobacterales bacterium
GGGTTAGTTTTCAAAGCTGCAACCATTTTTTCACGCGAATGTCCGCGCCAAAAAGATGCGTCTAGACGTGCCCATTCCTCATAGGTAATTTCTCCCCTTTTCCAGAGATCGGGGAGATTTTTTGCCTGTTCGGCCACCCCTAAATGATGGTGCAGGTGAATCCATGGATCTCTCACCCGCCTGAGTGTTCCGTCAATGTCGAAGATAGCGAGTTTTAGGGGGGCTCTCGTCATTTGTGGTCCCCGATCACATTGTAAATATAACTAACTAGTTATGCTTGCCGAGTAAATGGGGTAAGGCTCAGGGCTTGGGATTATTTTTTTAGCCTTGTGCCTTGTACCTTGCGCCCTGTGCCCTGTGCCTAGTGAACACGCCCTACTCTCATGTTGATCGGCCAACGAACCCGTTTCTCGTCCTCTGGCCGGCCCCATACTTGTTTCAAATCTCTCGCAAAACCTTTGAGGGGATTAGCTTTGTTCTGTTCTTTGAATTTCTGTATAGACGACCATGTCCCGAGGTAGCCAAGCAGATGGTCCAAGCTCCAGTTGGCCTCCATGCTGAATGCTGGTGAGGTAAACTCCTGGAACGGAAACGGTATCGATCGGTAGCCATCGTCGACCAGTTTTCTCTCAGGAGGCCAAAAAGGTCCGACCACATCCACGTAGAACTTATCTAGAAGTTCATCAACAGGGGGGGAAATACGAAGCAAACCATAAGACCAGGCTGCGATGACTCCACCTGTTTTCAGGACTCTTTTTACTTCTCCATAGAACTTGTCGAGAGCAAACCAGTGTAGTGCCTGCGCCACCGCGATCAAATCAATCGCGTTGGAATCGATTTCTGTTCGCTCCGCCGGAGAGACCAAATAGGTTATTTTACGGTGTGCGATTGCGTTGGTGATCTGCTTTTCGCTGGCGTCGGTGGCGATGATCTCATCAAAGTAAGGCGTCAAGCCAAGAGCGGCCTGGCCGCTGCCGGTGGCACAATCCCAAGCTAGTTGATGCTCAATGGTTAGCTCAGCCAGATATTGAAATAGTGGACCGGGATAGTGTGGTCTGTACCTGGTATATTCGGATGCTTGTTTCGAAAAGTAGTCTTTGAAGTTCATCTACTCAAACTTATAGTGCTTTCTCACATCCTTGCGTATTTTCCAGGTGCATGACATACCTTTGGGAAAGGTCACAAGATCACCCTTTTTAATCTCCACCGGATCTCCACCTTCCGGAGTTACAATGACATCGCCCTCCAGAAGGTAGCAAGTTTCTTCGGCATCATATTGCCAGGGAAATTCCGAAACCTCCTTGGTCCAGATCGGCCAACTCGACACACCCAAGTTTTCTAAAAGATCCTCACTGGGAGTATGTTCGACTTTGATCTCACTCATTTTCTATCTCCTCTGGTTAAGCTTGGATAATACAACTGGATGTGAGATCTGTGATTCAAATTCAGGAATTTAGGGATTTTTCGAGATCAGGCTCAATTCCTTAATCCCTTAATTCCCAATTCCTGAATGTCTAGATTTCACATCTCTAATAGCCTAGGCTGTCTCTTTTGATGCTTTCTCGTGCGCTTCATCTAACCTTGTTTTCAGGTACTGCAAATAATCATCATCCCACTCTTCTAAATCAAAGCAGTACCCATCCTCGCCAAGCAGCCCCAGAGGAATCAGAACCCCTTTTTCCTCTGGATCGGTGATCATATCGGGGTAAAAACATACCGAAAGCCACCTATTTTCTGGATCGTCGTCGATGACGTCCATAATCACGAAAAGCTCTCTGGTTTTCTGCAGTCTGTGCCGTACCCGCAGTGAGTAACTCACGCCTGGCCTAGCTTTAAAATTAAAGCTAAGATCTCCTTTATCTGTAATATGATCTGTCAGCCTGACAAAACTCTTTTTAACCTGCAGAGCGTTGTCTTCCCACCCGGCAAGAAATGTGTCGAGTTCCTGTAGCATAGCGTGACTTTCCTACCCTCACATACTCACACTTGCGCAGCTACCAGGACAATATTGGTCTGGCTAGACAAGTTCTTTAGTCATGGGCACACAGACGACCATCTCCGAGGGCAACAACCACCTCTTTTGCCTCTGTGGCTTGTATCCCGCCAGCTCATAAAAGCTGACCGCGTTCAAGGACGAGGTTATGCGAAGCAGTTTTAAGCCTGAGTCCACCGCCTCTTTTTCGAGGGCCTGTAGGATTTTTATTCCCACACCTCGCCTCACATGGTCAGGATCGACATATAACGCCTCTATTTCGCCGTTTTCCTGGTTGAGGTTGCCGAAGCCGAGAATACTTGCACCGGCCGCCGCCAGATAAAATGGTCCTTTTCGGATTGCCTCTTCGTATCGACCTGGTTTGAGAACCCCAACCCAGGCTTGGATTTCTTGCTCTGAATAATGGCTCTTGCAGACTTCCTTGATTGCCCGAATATGGACACGCCAAATTGATTCCTTGTCATCTTGCCTGGCTCTACGGATAGTGATCATGTCAGCAAAATCATCCTCAAGGGTCATCTTACCAACCCTTTTTTTTGACCTCTTCCAGCGGCGGGATACCGGCTCGTCCGCCCAACTCCAAACTCACCTCGGCAGCCGCCCACGCAGCAAAATCGAGACACTTGTCCACTTTCCAACCTTCAATCAAACCATACGTAAAGCCGGCATGGAAGACATCTCCGCAGCCCGTGGTGTCAACCGGTTCCACCGGATAGGCAGGCCGTTCAATAATGTTGCCCCCCTCCAAAGCCACGTAACCTCGCGGTCCCGTGGTTACGCCAACAACTCGAGGACCGAGTTCCGCCAGCTTGTAACAAGCATCCAGCGGCCGGTCTTCCCCAACGAGGGCCTCAGCAAAGGTTTCAGATGCCAGGAAATAATCGCTAACCCGGGCAATTTCAAGCATACCCTCTCGTAGGGAACCAGCATCCACGACAACCTGAACGCCCGCCTCCTTGGCCGTTTTGCAGGCGGCAAGACAGGACTCGGTAAAGAGTCCGTCTACGTGGAGCACCTTGGCCTTGCGGATAATGCTGTGATCGATTTCATCAGGCTTAGGGGGTAGGCCTGTGGGCCGTCGCCAAAAAATGGTTCGCCTTCCCAACCCGGGTTCAGCCACAATAAAGGCGAACTGAGAATCAAAACCCTTTCTGACCAGGACACCGCTGGTATCTATCCCTTCTTTGTCCAGTGATGCCTTGATCATGGCGCCAAAGGGGTCATCTCCCAACACTCCCGCAAAGGCACAGGAGACTCCCCACCGAGCCAATGCAACTAAGGCTGTAGCCACGGGCCCGCCACCCTCGATAACCATATCGGTAAACTCACATTTCACATCAGGTGGGGGATAGTTGTCCACTTTACCGATGTAGTCCAGACAGCACTGCCCCAGGCCATAAACTTGAAAAAACCGTTTTTTCATTTTGACATAGACAACAGATCAACTTTCTTTAAACCGATTGAGATCCATATCCTTTACTACCCTATCC
>JASFEM010000270.1:0-3441 GCA_050124835.1 Syntrophobacterales bacterium
AATCCGCAATCCAAAATCCCCAATCCAAAATCCGCAATCCGAAATCCGAAATCCGAAATCCGCACTACCCTACCAAATTGCTCATTTCAAAAATAGGCAGAAGCACCGCCAGAACCACAAAGCCCACAAAAAATGCCAGAAACAGTATCATCACCGGCCCTAAAAGCGAGGTCAGGGTGGATACGCGACTGTCCACCTCGCTGTCGAAGGTCTCAGAAACTTTAAACAACATTCCTTCTAGGTTGCCGCTCTGCTCCCCCACGGAAATCATTTGGATAACTGAAGGGGGGAAAACCCCGCTCCGGGCCAAGGGCGTCGTAATACTTGCCCCCTCGCTTATCTCCTGGCGCGCTTCCTCTATAGCCTCGCCCAAGATGACATTTTTCACCAGACTTCGGACTATATCCATGGCACTAAGTAGGGGAACGCCATTGTTGAGCAAAGTTCCCAGAGTTCTGCTGATCCGGGAGATAGCCACCCTCTCCACGATGCCACCCACAATGGGCAGTCGTAGTAACAACCGGTGATAACGACGGCGTCCCCCCTCGCTCTTGATGTAGTAGCGGCCCGCTAAAAAACAAAGTATGACTGCAATGACCAGGATCGGCCAGTACCTGTGAAAGAGCTCGCTAACTCTGATCAAGATGACGGTGGGGAGAGGTAGATCCTGCTTCATGTCAACGAAAATCTGGGTGACTTTGGGAATGACGTAGGTCATCAGAAAAACCACCACGCCCAGGCCTACGATGAGCATGAGGATAGGATAGGCCAGCGAAGAGCGAATTTTCCGTTGCAAGTCCAACTGCTGCTCTCCGAACTCGGCCAGCCTCTCCACAACCAACTCCAACGTACCGGAGGTTTCCCCCGCGTGGATCATGGCCGTGTACACCGAGGGAAATACCGACGGATGTTCCCGCAGGGCCGCTGCCAGGCTCATCCCCTCTTTGACTCGCTCTCGTACCTGCGAGAGCACCCTACTCAGGACAGGCCGCTTCACCTGTTCCAGCACACCATCAAGTGCACCAACCAGAGGCAGCCCCGCTGATAGAAGGGTGGCCAGTTGCCGCGTGGTACTAACCACTTCTGTTCGCCGCACCCGTTGAACGGGGAGTTTGAACTCCAGTTGGCGGCGCTCTTTAGGCTTCTCAGCGGCATGTGTTAGCTCCAGGTGAGTAGGATAGATGCCGCCCGCCCGCAACTTCTGCCGGGCCACACGAGGGCTATCCGCATCAATGATGCCTTTGCGGCTCTTCCCAGAACTGTCAATGGCCACATATTCAAATACCGGCATCCAATCACCACCTCGCGCACTGCGCTCGTTGGTTCCACTAGGCACTATGCAGTAAGCACTAAGCACCAAACCATTTAGCAACGCTCATCTGTCATTCTACAATTTGTCGAATTCAACTGTGCGTGAGAGTAATGTTATGATCTCCTCCAAATGCAAAATGACAAATGCGAAATGTGAAATGACAAAAGTGCCTAGTCCCTAGTCCTTAGTGCCTAGTGGTCTAGCGTCAGCTAGACCTGCGTTACCCTCAGTACCTCACTGATGGTTGTTCTTCCTTCGAGCACTTTCCGGATTCCGTCCTGACGAAGGTTCACCATTCCCTCTGCCATGGCCGCCTTACTGATCTGGTTGGCATCCGATGTGCTTAGAACCAGGCTCTTTATTCCCTCGGTCATCCGGAGAAACTCGTAGATGCCAGTACGACCTCGATAGCCGGTTTCTAGACACGTCTGACAGCCCTTGGACCGAAAGATTGGCGATGGCCCTTCTATATTCATACCAAGTTCGGCCAATTGCGCCGCTTCTGGTTCGTAGGCTTCTTTACACTGGGGACAGAGAAGACGTACCAAACGTTGGGCAATGATTGCCTGAACAGCGGAGGAGGCCAGAAAGGGCTCGATCCCCATATCAGTGAGCCGGGTGATGGCACTTGCCGCATCGTTCGTGTGGAGAGTGGACAAAACCAGGTGCCCTGTGAGTGCAGCATGAATTGCGATCTCGGCGGTTTCCAGATCACGTATCTCACCCACCAGAATCACATCAGGATCCTGGCGCACCATGGAGCGCAGGCCGTTGGCAAATGTCAGATTAATTTTGGGACTCACTTGCATCTGGCCAATACCCTCCAACTGATACTCGATTGGATCCTCAATGGTGAGAATGTTCTTGTCCGGTGAATTAATATGGCTGAGCGCCGCATAAAGCGTGGTCGTCTTGCCGCTTCCTGTCGGTCCTGTCACCAGGATGATGCCGTGGGAAAGCTGAATCAATTTTCTCATCTCAGCCAGCGCCTCAACGGTAAGGCCGATTTCCTCCAAGCTGAGAAGTTTGCCGCTCTTCTCCAGTAACCGAAGTACCACGCGCTCGCCAAAAGCCGTGGGAAGACAGGAGACCCTCACATCCACAAGTCGCTCGCCTATTTTCACCTCCATGCGGCCGTCCTGGGGTAGCCGTTTTTCGGCAATATCCAGCCGGGACATCACTTTTATGCGTGAGACTATGGCGGCGTGCAGCCTCCGAGGTGGGGTGAGAACATTGTGCAACACCCCATCCAGACGGAAGCGCACCTGGAGATTCTGCTGGTAGGGTTCGATATGAATATCGCTGGCCTGACTCTTCACCGCCTGGGCGAAGATGTGGTTGACCAGTTTAATTATGGGCGCTTCGCTGGTCTCATCCAGCAAATCCCCGCCCTCTTCCAGTTCGGAAAACAGGTCCTGGTCTTTCTCCTGATCCATGTCCTGAATGATTTGCTCGGCGGTGTCGTTGGCTTGCCCATAGGTACGATTGATGGCCGAAATGATCTCCCGGGCAGGCACCAGCACAGGTTTGATCTGCTTCTTGCCATAAAGAATGCGAAGGTCGTCTATGACCTCCAGGTCCAGGGGGTCATTCACCGCAATCATCAAAGTGCCTTCCTCGGACTGGAAGGGAAAAATCAGGTGTTTCTTGAGATATTGGATGGGCAACTGCTCCACCAGGTCGAAACGCAGTTGTGTGTCATCAATGCTGGTCATTACATCCATGTCCAACTGGAGGGCCAGGGCGTCAAGCAACTCTTTTTCGCTAATCTTCTTTTGCTGGACAAGGATTTGCCCGAGCCTCTCGCCGTTCTCAGCCTGAGCCTCCAACCCTTCTTCTATGATCTCGGGGCTTAGGCCACCTTGTTCAATCAGCACATCCCCTAATCTGGGTATAGTCATATCTCGTATCTCATAGGTTTCTAGATGATTTCTCTTCGCTGCCTGCCTTGGCGCGCCGAAGCCATGAGGCGAAGGCGGCTGCCCGCTGCCTGATAATTTCAAAATCCGAAATTACCAAATTGCCTACTTCCCACTCTCCTCGACTTCAGTTACCTCCTCGGCCTCAGCAGGCTCCTCAGCAGGCTGCTCCTCTGGTTTCTTTTGAAGTTCCTCCATGAGCTCCGACTT
>JASFEM010000271.1:0-3425 GCA_050124835.1 Syntrophobacterales bacterium
TTCTTTTCGTCTTTCATGATTTTTACCTTGGAGAATACATTGCAATTTCTTCATGCATCCCTTGTAGTAGTTAGCCCGAGACACTTTGGGTCTGTGATTCCTATCTACCTCCTATGAGGCAGGATAGACCTTGATAGCGCACAGATTGCTAGGCAAAATCTTTTAATATATCCTCAAATTAGCGAAGGGTGGAGTGAAAAGCAAGGCCGATTGCTGCCACCGAGCCTGCTGATTTGAGGCAATGACGCTAGCTCAGCGAGATGTGAAGCTTAGGTCTCCCCCTTTTCAACCAGAGAGTTACTAAGAGCGGGGGGATCGAGTGAATTCTCGCAGCAACCGGTCCTCACCAGATCCATCCTGTTTGGTTGGAAAGAGGGATGGAGAAGGAAAAGAGAAATCCCTCCCCTCAGACGCCGACGTATACTCCCAGAAGGAGACCTCTGGAGGCAATAAACGAAGTGCGTGTATGGTGTATGTTATAACTGCCTGCTGTGAACAGGATTTTGGATTCTAATGTCCGTTCAGTTCTCTAATGGCGGTCTGGTACAGGGCATGAAGTTTGCCCTTGTTGTGCTCCATGGTACGACTGATTCTGCCAAAATGAGCCTTTAAGATATCACTGGCCTCGGTCCACGTACCCTTCAACAGGTTAAGATCCAGATTTCTCTCCTGGATTTTGTTCTTATACAACTCAATCATTAGTCTGTCTGTCATCTCGCTAACATTTGTAATCGAGTTCATTTGCTTCATCGACGAATCTCCTCGGTGTTAAGGGCAGCGCGAAACAATAATCTGAAATGTTGTCCTTCAAAGAAGATAAGATAAATCTGTTAACATGAGATTTTCTTCACATATTTTAGGAGGGAAGCTAGAATCGTCAATCAGGGAAAGCCTGATTTTCGGACGAGAAAATCCTTATTTTTGCACCAATCTTGAGATGAACTTGATAGGCAATGAGGACGGGCCGGGTGTGAATATGATAAGTGACCTTTTCCCTCTTTGTTACGTATGGCTTGCCAAAATGTGAACTTGAGTAGAATTAAAGGTATGAGAAACATATCTTACCATAACGCTGTTGGGTCAAGTTTCGAATTATGAGCTTCAGCTAAATACCAATTGAAACACCTTTTACTAAGACCAGCATTGGCTTTCGATGTCTTCGCGACGGGTAAAACTCAACGTAATTATGGTGTTCTCTGCGGATTAAATAAAAACACGGGTAAACGGGGAGTACCCTTGGGGACGCCAAAGAATGAAAACGGTCGGCCTTGTGCCGGCCGTTTTTGGTCTTATGTGCTTCAGTGGAATCTACCTCTAAGTGCAGTGAGCTTGCCCCGAGCCCGTCGCGGGTTCGCCCGCTGCCTGTCGTCTCTTTAGCCGGTCTTATCAGCTGGCAGCAATCAGCTCGCAGCCAGCAGCAATAATTCTGCAGGCAGGACATCTATTTACAGCCTTTATCGAGGCCCCAGTCTGTCCCTGCGAATGAAATTGTGCTTGCCATAATATCATGGTAAGCTTTAGATATATGTCTTTTGGCGAAGATCACAATTGAAAATCTCTAGGATGCCAGGGTCCAGCCCAAACAGCTCGGCTTATATCACATATGTAATAAACCACTAAAGGGAGGTGAATCATGAAGAGGCTCACGATTCTCTTATTGATTTTTTTAATGGCTCCTTGTGCGTATGCAGATCAGGCCCTAGTCGAGAAAGCAAGAGCGGAGGGAAAAGTAGCGTTTTACGCCAACATCACGGCCATCCAACCCATCATGGAGGAGTTCACTAAGAATAAAGGCGTCAAGGGAGAGTATACGAGGATCTCCACCTCGAAATTCCTTGCAACCGTCTTGACTGAGTATCAGGCCGGGAAGCTCATGGCTGACGTACTTCAATCGCCCCTGCCGATCATGGAACTGCTGAAGGATAGGGGTGTCCTGACCTCATACAAATCCCCCGCAGCGGCCAGCTACCCCGAATGGACCAGAAAGGATGACAAGATTCAGATTTTCGGTATTGAATACGTCGCCCTGATTTACAACAAGGAGCTTGTCAAGCCGAAGGACGTTCCCAGACGGTACGAAGACCTGACGGACCCCAAATGGAAGGGAAAGATCGTTATGGCCAACCCCTCCGCCCATGCCACCACAATTTCCTGGCTCATCGGCCTGAAAGAGAATGTTTTTCCGTCAGAAAAGGCCTGGATGAATTTTGTCAAGGGACTCGCCGCCAATAAGCCGATGTTTGTTAAATCATTCGGCCCCACCCCCGCCCCGGTGGAGAGCGGCGAGATGCTGATTGCCATCTCCATGCCCAAATACATTATCACCAAAGCGCCTGCCCCCCTTGATTGGGCGCGAGTCGAACAGCCGCTGCTGGGTACTCCCCGGGGAATAGCCATCAGCTCCTCCGCTTCTCACCCGCATGCGGCCAAGCTGTTCGTGGATTACTGGCTGTCCAGAGATGCCATGCAAATGCTGGCGGATAAGGTGGGTGAGTACGTCCTCCACCCGGGTGTCTATCCTCCAATCGACGGCATTGACGAGGCAAAAGTCCTTCCCATTCGAATCCTGTCGGATACCGAAATTCGTTCTTGGGGGGATAAATTCAAGAAAATCTTCGATGTCCCGTAAGACCGTTCCCCATTCATTCTAAACATCTCGTGGTCTTGAGACCGGGTTCCCCCGGTCTCGAGACTAATTCGGTAGCCAGCCATGGAAATCCGCATCAAAAGCGTGAGCAAGGATTTTTTCTCGGAGAGCAAGAGGATCAAGGCCCTAGCGAATGTAGATCTGACCATTCCGGCAAATCAAATCTTCACCCTTTTAGGCCCAAGCGGATGCGGCAAGACCACCCTGCTGCGGTGTATTGTCGGCTTGGAAACGCCGGACTCGGGAGAAATCGCGATCGGGGAGGAAATCGTCTATTCAAAGGAAAAGAACATTTTTGTGCCCCCGGAAAAACGGGGGCTGAGCATGGTGTTTCAGACCTATGCCATCTGGCCCCACATGACAGTCTTCGATAACGTCGCCTACCCTCTCCAAATCCGGAAGGAACCCAAGGAGGAGATCAGAAGCAAAGTCGAAAAGACACTACAATTTGTGCAGCTCGAGGGCTTTGAGAACCGTCCGGCCACCAAACTGAGCGGCGGCCAGCAGCAGCGGGTTGCTCTGGCCCGGGCATTAATTCCCGAACCGAAGGTGATCTTGTTTGACGAGCCTCTAAGTAATCTGGACGCCAAGCTGAGAGAAGAGACTCGTAAAGAATTGAGGAGCTTTTTGACCGAGTTGAAGATCACGGCCGTTTACGTGACCCACGATCGGATCGAGGCCCTATCGCTGTCAGACACCATTGCTGTAATGAAGGACGGGCGCATAGTAGATATAGGAACACCAAAAAATATCTATTTTGACTCTGATCATCGATTCG
>JASFEM010000272.1:0-3381 GCA_050124835.1 Syntrophobacterales bacterium
TCTGAGTTGCCACCGGAACCAGTACCAACCCGACAAGACCCATATCATGGTAGTAAGGGAGCCACGACACACAACGGTCACCTAGCCTCATCTTGATCCCGTGATTGCTGATCTCCGCCAGGTTGCTCATAACCGTTTTCTGAGTGATCATCACCCCACGGGGAAACCTGGTGCTTCCCGAGGTGTATTGTAGATAAGCCAATTCCGTAGGCTCCAGCGGATGCAACTGGATCTCCGGTTCGGGGAGTTCGGCAAAATCTTCCGGGCTGCCAACAAAGCGCAAGTTTAATCCCTCTGCGGCCTCGGCAAGGTAAGGAAGAAACCTGGTCGGCGCCATGGCTACCGCCGCCTGACAGCTTTCGAGCAGCCGACGGAGCTGCGCCACGTAAGGTTTATGTCCCCCCAGGTGGAGCGAGGCCGGAAGAGAGCTGGGTACCAGACCTGCGTACTGGCAAGCAAAAAAGAACCGCTGAAAATCCGGGTGAGTTTCAGCCAATATAGCGATCCGGGCGGTGCGCTCTACCCCCAAACCGAGCAGCCGGCGCGCCAAGGCTCGTGCTTGTTTACGCAGCTGCGCATAGGGAAGCACAGCATACAGTTCACCCCTGCCGGTATAGAAGTTATATCCAGTATCACCCTGGGCGGCATAGTCAAGCGCTTCTGCCAGGGTTGAGAAATCCGCAGTCCGCAACGGCAGCTTGCTTTCGGTTGGTGTAGCATCCATAACTTCGATAGCCTCCATATCCGAACGAAGCGATGTACACGGCCTATGCGCAGCGACTTAAATTCAGAAGGAATCGCTATATGAAATTCAAAATCAGTAGACAACCACTAATTTTTTTCTGCATCTCCGTGAAACACAAGTCACTTCTATCCAATCCGCATCCGGATGTCAAACAATTATCATCTTCTCTACCCGCCACATACCAAGTGCCGGGCACTTGAATTTGCCATTAATTATTTACTTCAGCTGAGGCAAAGGTATTGGAATTTGACCATACCCCGCAACACGCCAAGCCGGACTTGCGGCTGCAACGAACTCCCGCGTGTTGGCACAAGCTTCAACGACCTGCTGAGCTTGCTTGAGGTCGGCAGGGTAGTCCACCTCAGCCCACCGCAGACCTTGTACGGAGCATGTCCATACGGGCATTGACTGAGCCATCTGATCTATCACAGACAGATACCACTTCTTAAGTGCCGACGGATCGCGTAAGGCCTTTTCCATGGCAATGCGGAACAGGGCAGGTCCTTCGCCGCGGAACAATAGCATCCCGATGGATTCTCCATTGACCTTTTCAGGTGCGAGATTCTTACCAATTCTGACGAGTCTGCCCCCGTCCACGACAACTTTCATGTCATCGGCATCGTAGTTGATTTTGTGGTCGGTAACCAGGGTCACCGGCCGAATTGGCGAACTAAGCAAGCGCAGCAGTACTGACGCCTCGAACAAGGTATCACCGTTCAACAAAATAAAGTCCTCGGTCATCTCGTTGCGCGCCTTCCAGCAGCTTACCAGGTTATCCGCCTCGGCGTAATGCGGGTTATATAGAGTCCGCACCCGGCTTGAACCAAAACGCTTGTGCATGCGTCTCTGTACCTTATGGGCTTCGTAGCCGACGACTACTGTCGCTTGTTCTATCCCACACTTGGCGAGTTCATCAATTTGCCACTCAAGTATCGATTGGCCGTTGATGCGCACCATGCACTTGGGAGAATTTGCAGTCAGTGGCAATAAACGCCGCCCTTGACCCGCGCTTAGTATTACTGCCTTCATGAGGTTATTGCCTCCTTTGAATCGGAAAACCGTCATACGGTTATCGGCCAATAAAGCAATAAGCGTGCCGATTGCAAAAGGGCTTGTTAAGCCGTTACGAACAGGATTGCCTTTTATGGCTTAACTATATAATATATTTATAAAATTCATGCTAACAGTCGTGGTGACTAACATCAAACTCCATTTTTTAGATTTCAGGTGACAGACATTTTGCCACCTGGGTGTTGCGAAAACGAGACACTCATTTTGGAAAGTATGGGCTTTTTGTCACTAATAGCCACTGAAAGGTGGAGACAACCGTTGGCATCAAAATTTCCCATCGGAATGGTTGTGAGCATGGTCGTGACCTCTGATTAATAGCGTGTTCTTCCATAAGATGTCCGAGCCGTGCTTCTCGCAGCGGAAATAGTGGGTATTGCTTCCCCAACTGCGTGTTCTTGTTTCGTGAAAACTAAAAATCAGTTATAGTTCTCGGGCGGCCGGATTTTTGCTTCTTTCTTTGACAAATCGTTCCGGTAACTACTTGAATAATTGCAGCATGAATTCTACCAACCAGTCTTTAGCGGGTCGACGAGCGCTCAACCCAGGACCATTACAGGTCGTACCGGTGGAGGGGCGGCGCGACCTGCGACGGTTTATCCATTTGCCTTGGTCAATTTACGCCGAGGATCCGGCATGGGTGCCGCCCCTGATCTTGGAGCGGCGTCAACATCTCTCTCATCGCAATCCCTATTTCGCCCACGCAACGTATCGAGCCTGGATTGCCTACCGGGATGCCAGACCGGTTGGCCGCATCAGCGCTCAGGTGGATCAGCTTTATCTTGAACGTTACCAGGACGATACCGGTTTTTTCGGGATGCTGGAAGCGGAAGACGATGGGGAGACCTTTCGGATGTTGATGGATACCGCGGAGACATGGCTACGCGATCAGGAAATGCGTCGTGTTCTTGGTCCCTTTAATCTGTCAGTTAATCAGGAATGCGGGTTGCTGGTAGAAGGTTATGATACCCCGCCTTCGATCATGATGGGACATGCCCGTCCGCACTACGCCACCAGGATCGAAGAACAAGGATACCGCCAGGAGAAGGACCTGCTGGCCTATCGCATTAATACCGACTTCGAGTTTTCCGCCGCCATGCTGGCCGCAATGAAAAGAGCATCCCGCCGCGTGCATGTTCGGCCGTTGCGTAAATCCCATTTCGCTGAGGACTTGAAGATACTGCAGGATATTTTTGAAGATGCCTGGTCTCAGAACTGGGGATTTGTGCCGTTTTCCAAGGCAGAATTTGAACATTTAGGCCAAACCTTGAAACTCTTGGTGCGTGAGGACTACATTCAGATTGCAGAAGTGGAGGGCGTTCCAGCGGCGATGATGGTGGCCTTGCCGAACGTGAATGAAGCCATTCATGACCTTAATGGGAGACTTTTGCCTTACGGCTGGCTCAAACTGTTCTGGCGTCTTAAAGTTGCTCATCCGAAATCAGTCCGGGTCGCCCTTATGGGTGTGCGCAAACGCTACCAGAAGGGCCTTTTGGGCGGGGCGCTTGCCTTGATGGTAATACAAGCAGTACGCGCGCCAGCAGTCAGACGTGGTGTAGTGGAGGCGG
>JASFEM010000273.1:0-3379 GCA_050124835.1 Syntrophobacterales bacterium
AGATCAGTGAGGGGAAATAGGCAGGTTCTAGGGATTCAGCATGAATGTTCGAGAAAGAAAAAAACACCACTAGAGGCAAGAAGACGAGACGGAATTTCATAGCACTCACCTTTGTCAGATCAGATCAGTTTTTTAACTGCAGCTCTCATTGCGGACTTCCCAGGGGCCGTCGACTTTGTATCATAACCCAAAAGATTGATGATTTCAGATCTTAGATTGTAGATTGTAGATTCAGGCTGCACCGGGGATTGGGTATCCTCATCCCCAGCAGTTTGGTGTATGATAACCCATAATCATGGAATTGCTACCTATAACAAAGCTAATCTGGTGTTACAAGTATTTTTAGAAGAAGAGACTGGCAGAGATAAGGAGAGATAGCCATGAACACGAAAGAAGTGGCGCGTGCCGTGATCTTGGTGGCCATCGCGGTGGCCTTATCGCCATTCTTTATTCCGGTGGGCATTTCTAAATGTTTTCCCGCCCAGCACATGGTCAATGTTCTTGCTGCCGTCATGCTGGGACCGGCCTATGCTGTTGGTATCGCTACCATCGCAGCCATTATTCGAAACATCTTAGGCCTCGGGACTCTACTCGCCTTTCCGGGAGGAATGATAGGCGCGCTGCTGGCCGGTCTGGCCTATCGTGCCTCAAAGAACATCTACCTAGCCGGACTCGGAGAAATTATCGGCACCGGACTCTTGGGCTCCCTTGCCAGCGTTTGGATTGTTGCTCCCCTCTTCATGGGAAAGACCATGGCCCTGGCCACCCTTATCGTAGCCTTTAGCGTCAGCACGCTGGGAGGAACCGTCATCGGCATCATCTCTCTGCATCTTTTGCGCAAAGGGGGAATCTGGGAGCCGTGATCCTATTGCGCGACATACGGTATCGTTATCCACGCACCAACTGGATATTGAAAGGGGTCGACCTTTCAGTAGACGATGGAGAGTACGTCTTCGTCGCCGGTGCCAACGGCTCGGGGAAGTCTACCCTTGGTTACCTGTTCAACGGCCTCGTGCCGCACTTCTTCGGTGGCACTCTGGAAGGCTCTGCATCGATTAATCACGCCGACATTAGAGACAAGAGCGTCGCCGAGCTTTTCAGCCATGTGGGGCTCGTACTCCAAAACCCGGATGCTCAACTCTTCAACAGCACGGTCGAAGACGAGATCGCTTTTGGGTTGGAGAGCCTGGGCCTCTCTGGAGGGGAGATCAACAACCGCATTCGAGAGATCTCAAGAACGCTCAATATCGAAGATCTTCTTGGTCGCTCTCCTGAGACCCTTTCGGGCGGTGAGAAGCGGTTGGCGGCCATAGCATCTGTTCTCTGTTTAGACCCACCTGTTCTGCTAATGGATGAACCCTTTGGAGATCTGGATTGGCAAGCGGCCAAGGGGTTGCGTCAGACCCTTCTGGAGATCAACAGAAGTGGTAAAACCCTGGTCGTCATCGAACAACGAGTCGATCGTTCTCTGCAGGACGCCACCAGATGCCTCATCCTCGATGCTGGCAGCCTTTTACATGATGGACCCACGGAAACCGCCAAAGAGGTTCTAATTAAAGAACACTTGATACCGAATTATCCCAACCGCAGCCAAAATGGGCCGGCGGGCACAGATCCAATCCTCACCGTAAGAGATCTTTCCCACCTCATTCAAGGAAAAGAAATCCTCAAGAGTGTGTCCCTTGAAGTGCGAGCCGGCGAGACCGTAGCCATTATCGGCAGAAATGGCTCGGGGAAGACCACTCTGATTAAGCACTTTAACGGCCTGCTTCGGCCTACCGAGGGCAAAGTGGTCTTTCAGGGTGAAGAAATCCGGGGCAAGGCTCCTTCGGAGATGGCGGCCGATATGGGGTTGTCTTTTCAGAACCCCAACAACCAGTTTTTTAAATACCGGGTTAAGGATGAGATATTGGTTGGCCCAAAGATTGTGGGGAAGCTACAGGAGGCATGGCTCGAAGAGCTTTGGAACGGTTTCAATCTCCGTGGTCTTTTGGAGAAATCTCCCTACCGGCTCAGCGAGGGTGAGAAAAGGCGGGTAGCAATTGCTTCAATTCTGGCCATGCGACCAAAGCTCCTTATCCTAGATGAGCCCACGTCCGGGCAAGATGGGCGTTCTCGAGAGGCACTAGCTCTTCTGCTGTCAACTCTCAAGGACCGTGGTCTGACTACCTTGATCGCCACTCACGATCTAAATTTCGCTCGAGCCATGGCAGATCGTTGGATCATTCTACACGAAGGCAGGGTCGTTCAAGACGGATCACCCCAAGATCTCTGTAACGATGAACAACTGATCCGTCTCGGCGCTTTACCTGACCTGGAATCTGATGCTGCTTAAATACGTGATATGCAATCCATCACGGAGAAGTGCGGTTATCTGTTAGTTGTTATACGTTATTAGTTATACGTTATTAGTATCCCAGCGGAGCAAGTCTTCCCTAATAACTAATAACTTATAACGTATAACTTCCCTATGCCTAGTTGGGAGGTCATCAATTCTGACTCAGTTGCAAGCCTTGCTGGAGACTTACTGATTGGAGGATGGTTTTGAGCCACCTTGACCCCAGAACAAAACTTGCCCTGGGCCTTATGGCTATCGGGGCGGTGTTTGTGGCCAGAGAACCGGGGACCCTCCTGGTGGAGTTCATTGTCATCCTGCTCTGTTTGTACTTCCTGGGGATGTGGCGGGCATGGTTACATTCCCTTCGGTTTGTTTTGCCCATGGTCGGTTTAGTGTTTGTCATCGGTTTCCTCTCATTTGACATTTGGACCTCCTTGGTGCTGTCCATACGCCTAATCAATCTCCTCAACGTCTGTTTCATCTTTTTTCGCTCCGTCAGCCCCGAAGAGATGGGAGGGGGGCTGAACAAAATGGGTATCCCTTACGGATTTACCTTCATTTTGACCACTGCCATGCGGTATGTTCCATTGATAGGACTAAAAATCCGACACATAGTCGATGCCCAGAGTTCAAGGGGAATCGACCTGAGGTTCAAGTTAAGAAACGTGACCAATTTCATGGCCCTGCTCATGCCCCTACTGGTCCAGTCTTTTGTTTTGTCCGATGAGCTGGCCATGGCCATGGAATCTAGGGGGTTCGCAAGGAAAGGACGTTCATCACGCAAACACTATCGGTTTAACCTCTGGGATTACGGCTTGATGATCCTGTCATTGACCTTGCTGGTGTTCTTTATTTGGTGGGAGAGAGGGTAGAGACAGCAGGCAGCGGGCAGCTAGCAGGTAGTTAATGGTGAAAGGTGAAAGGTGAACGGTAAAGGGTGAAGGGTAAAAGATGGTTGCAAACCAAAATACGACTAGCTGGCTGATGCTAACGATTTACCGTTTACGATTCACCATTCACCAAACGGTTAGGTCTAAGTGG
>JASFEM010000274.1:0-3347 GCA_050124835.1 Syntrophobacterales bacterium
ACTCCGACTCAGACTGAGAAAGGGCTTATATCATGAGGCTTTGCGGCCTGTCAATTATCACCAGCTCCTCCAGACTCCGGGAAAAAGCGCTCAATGCTCTCGGCAATGGCGTTGAGTTCAAAGGGTTTCTGCACCACCGCATCGAAGCCAGTAAGTTCAACATCCAAGTCTGTTACGACCACTGAACCGGTGATCAGCACAACCGGAAGGTCTGGATACTTGGCCTTTATTTTCTCGGCCATCTCCAAACCGTCCATCTTGGGCATTATGTAATCAGTAAAGACCATGTCGATGCGGGTCTCAGCTTGGAGAAGTTCAAGTCCTTCAACCCCGTTCTTTGCACATATCACCTCGTGTCCAAGAAAACTGCAAAGTTGTGAGAGAATGTCTGTGACTGCGGGAGTGTCATCCACAATTAGGATGCGTAATACCCTCTGACTTTGAGTCATGATCGATACCTTCACGAATGATGAGCAGAGGAATGTTGTCTTCGAGGGCTGGTTGGTGTTGGTCGATCCTTTTGGAAGAATATCAGGTAGATGGTAAGCTGTCAATAATCCAATAAAGCAGTAAACGGTGAAGGGTAAACAGTAAAGAGTAGTCAAAAATCCATTAATCTTCCTCAAGAACAAACTGCTTACCGTTCACTCCCAACCGTTTACCATTTGCTGTGGGCAAGCACGAGATGTGGCTTGAATCTAAAGCTGAGTTGTCAAGTTAACCAACATCTGGTCACTACTTCCTAGTCATTGTATAGACCCCATCCCATCCGGGTTTTGGTGGATCCTCCCGCAGAGAGACAATCCGTTGCAGGTAGAGGCGGGCCGCGACGTCGTCTGGCAGACTGGCCAGCACCTGATTAAATTTGAGCTCAGCCAACTCCCATTCCTGGGCACGGTAGTGATTTAACCCTTGGGCAAAAGGCTCTAAAATGGCGACCCTCTGATCCTCTTCACTTCGAAGCGCCAAAAGTTCAAAAATCTTCACCGGCCGTGCCCTACCTTTGACCCGAACAGCATCCAATTCTCGGCAGAAAAAATCATCTTTCACCAATTCATGGGTGAATTCACTGATCACCACCTGAGTACCATATTCTTTATTTATGCCTTCCAGTCTGGAAGCCAGATTCACCGAATCCCCCATCACGGTGTAATCGAAGCGACGCTCTGAACCCATATTCCCTACCACCATGGGGCCCGTATTGATTCCGATTCCTATATCAAGACGCGGGGCCCCTTCGCTCTCCCATTTCTGCTGCATCTTGGCAAGCCGCTGCAACATTTTCAGGGCGGTACGGCAGGCCCTTGACGGGTGGTCGATCTGCTCCAAAGGGGCACCAAACACGGCCATGATGGCGTCACCAATGTACTTGTCCAGCAACCCATCGAACTCAAATACCACGTCGGTCATTTCCGTGAGATACTCGTTGAGAAGATGCACCAGCGTTTCAGGTTCCATCTCCTCGGCCAGAGACGTAAACCCGCGGATATCAGAAAAAAGCACAGAGAGTTCCTTCTTATCTCCTCCCAGTTTCAATTTGTCCGGGTTCTTCAGCATCTCGTTTACCACAGATGGCGTAACGTAGAAGCTAAAGGCACCTCGGATCTCTCGTTTCTCTCGCTCCTCAACGATGTAGCGGTAAAGGGTCACCGCCGTGTATACCAGCACCATCGTTAACAGGGGGTAGACAGCATTCAGCCATATACCCTGGCGGACGAAGAGGGTCTGGCTTACCAGCAAATAGCCAATAAAAAGTACGCCAATGAGCAAGACACTAAACAGGGCCCGCAACCTTGGAAGTGCCAATCCAGTTACCAAGCCCATAAAAAGAATGGCTACCAAATCAAAGAGCCGCGCCCATTCAGGCCGGAAGAGAAACCTCTGAGTGAGGATGTTGTCGGCCACGTTGGCGTGTACTTCCAGGCCTGGATAGACATTGCTGAAGGGCGTCACCCGCAGATCATAGACACCTTTGGCGGTGCTGCCCACAAAGACAATTCTGTTTCTGAACGCATCCGGTTCCGTTCGTCCCGCCAGGATGTCGGCCACCGAGTAGTTCGGAAAGGTTTGCGGGCCACCGCGAAAGTTAATCAGCATGCGTCCCTTCTCATCAGTGGGTATGGCCACCGGACCCAGTTGGATTGACTCGATGCCATGATCAGCCACTCGCACACGCAGGGGAATGTTTCCCACATAGGAACGCACAGCCTCTAAGGCCAAAGCCGGGTAGAAGCGGTCCTGGTAGCGGATGACCAGGGGGATCCACCGCACCGTACCGTCAATATCGGGAAAAATATTAAAGTGACCCGCCGTCCGGCTTGAATTGGCCAACTTGGCTATATTGGACTCGGGCAATAGGGCCTCAAACACCTCAACCTGCTTTGCTTTCGGGCTGGTGAATTGTACGAGTTTGATGGCACTTGGTCTGATATCGCTGCTCTTGCCGGCAAGATCTTCCTCGCTCAGATGGGCGATCTCTTCTCGAGAAAAATGGAATAAGTAACTGAGAACCACAGTTGCCTTGGACCTGCGAATGGCTTCAGCCAGTATACTGTCATTGTCCGCTGCCTCGCGAGCTTGTTCTAGGAAACTCTCGAGCCTGGGTTCTTTCAAGCCAAGGGTGCGCGTTTCCCGCTGCATCTCCTCTATGAACCTGATGTTATTGTTCTCATCAGGCTCTGGGAAAAAGATATCCATGGCAATGACCCTGGCGCCCTTTTCCGAAAGACGGTCAATTAGGGCCGCAATCTTGGCCCGTGGCCACGGCCATTTGCCGATTTCATCCAGGCTTTTTTCGTCAATTGTCGCGACCACAGCAAAGGGTCCTGGGGGTTCCTGCCCGCGGGTAAGGAAACGAACGTCAAGAGATTTCAACTCTATCCGATCGAGGAAAGGGTTGCCCGTTAGGTAGAAGACAACCATTAGGCCCGTGAGGAAAAGGCTGAGTGAGAGTACATGTATCCACCGGTGTTTTTTCATACCATTTCCCGACAAGCCCTCCGATTCAGAAAACGGTTATTGCCTTGTACAAACACTTGAGGGCTGAGCCATCCCCTCCACTTACGCTCGGTCTGCTGCCTTTATGGGGGGAGGTCCTTCGGACCGAAGGCAGTAGCAGCCCGAGCTGCGGATATTGCCAGCCTCTGCAGCGATATGCAGGACGGCCCAACCATTTAAGCTTGCATAGGCTGACAATATACGCCGCTTCGGGAATACCTCAGTCCTCAAGCCCAACCTATACGGAGTTGAATACATATGCGAAAAAATATAACTCTGATCCACTATCTCGTAATACCCAATAACCAATACCGTATTTCTTATAACTTATAATCTATAACTAATAACCG
>JASFEM010000275.1:0-3247 GCA_050124835.1 Syntrophobacterales bacterium
CACATCTGGCGTCACTCCAACAGCGACAAATGAGTGTTGCCACCAATCGCCATATCCATTTTCATCTTTTAGGTAAAGGTTGAGCTTTATACCGCTAGCTGGTGTCCTTATTGTCAAAGTGCGCGTGACTTTTTTCGTTCGAGAGGCATCCCATTTACAGAATACGATATTGAAAAAGATAAGGTCGCTGCTGCCCGCAAGAACCAACTGGACAAGCGGAAAGGAGTACCCTTTGTTGTGATCAATGGACGAGGACTACACGGATATTCCGCAGAAGTTTATGAAAGAGCATTAGAAGGATCAATAGATTAGGTATGCCTGACCGCATCTACTCATAATCATCAATCGAAACAACCTTCACCTTATCTGAAGCCTCAAAGCAATAGTATTGATGATAGTCGCTTCTGTCGCACAATGCCTTTATCAGGTTGTCCGGAGAGACATCTTCAGATTTGGTCTTCCTACTGCGACTCGATCCGATAACGTGATCGATGGTGTCTGGAACTATCAAGGTAATTTTTTTCATGGGACAACTCTTTCTCCTGGACAGAAATATGTCAGCAATCTAAAGTCTTATTGCTAGGTTTTTTATGCAATTTACGTACAAGCTTCACCTTCCTCGAAAAGTTCGCCCTGCTCTTCTGTCTTCTCCACCAATCTCAACCGTGGTTTTTCTTTTCCTCCAGGACTTCGTCCACCGTGTAATCGCCATATATCAACTATCAAATTTTCTTATATTCCAAAGGTACTCATTAGCATGCGAGCGACCATGGTAATTTCTTGTCTCGATTTAAGCTTGCCAACCCCGAACTGTTGTAACAATTCGCCAAATGTCCTGTTCATGTACTCCAACTCGGTGGGTGTGGAATCATAATCCGGCAAAGGATTCTGAAAATCTGCCCGGTCACAGCTCACAACCAGGTTAGCCAGGTAATCAGCCATCGCATCCATCTTTGCGTAGTTCAACTTCTCCGGCGTGTCCGTTGACATGTGGTAGTGCTCCCACCTGCCACAGGAAAGGAACAGGTAAGGATCATCGTTTACCCTGAATATGTGATGATCGCTTAGATCACCGACATAATCATTCAGTGCAGGAACTATTCTGATCCTCTCGTCCACCTTGGTTTTTCTTATTACTTTCTCGAGTTCCGAATGACTCTCCATCCCCGTGATGAACAAGAGATCCTCGTAACCTCTTATGGGAACGTCGTGGCCCATCAGATCCAGAATGATGGCGCACGCGATCTCTTCAGTTTTCTGTGTGTTGTAGAAGTTGATCGAACCCATTGTCCCGGTCATGAAATGCGGCGGCTCCTCGGCATCAAAGAAGGCCACAATCACATCCCTTGCCAGCGTCACCGACCTGAGCTTGTCAACCATTTGCAGGACGATCGCAATCGCTGAAGCATTGTCGTCGGCACCGGGGATGGGGCCGCAAGTGTCGTAGTGGGCACCTACCAGGATGGGGGCACGATCCTTGCCGGTTCCAGGGATGCGACCCACAAGGTTGGTGAACTGGGTGTTAAGCAGCTCATACGGCAACTCATAGGAGTCACCCTGGTAAGATTCCAGGCTCACTTGCTCCATTCTTTGTAAGAGGTATTCCCTTGCCGCACGGTGCCCCTCAGAGCCCACCTGTCTTTCACCATGGGCAGTCAAAACCAATACATCATTTTTCAATGCGTCCATGAGAGCGTCTCCAAAAAAGAATATTAAAGATTCACTTTACCATGAGCCTTGAGCCCTGCGCCTTCCGCCTTTCCCTTTACATATGTTACGAGTCTAGAATAACCCATCTGTTTGTCAAATAAGGTCAAACGGTGGAATTTTTTAACGGCAAAATAATCTGGGCGAGATCTTTAATTGGTAGTAAAGAAGATATTCAACCCCTACTTTGTCTTTTGGCTGAAAGCTGACCGCTGATTGCTGATAGCTATTTTTTGCAAATCCGGTCAATTGAAAGGATTTCTTAGGTAAGCTGAAATGGCTTTTGATCTTGGCAAGAGTCACACGTGGATTTGACCCCTTTACAGAAACTTATAATTTTATGGACGTCCCCTCTTTTCCACAGATATGATCGTCTTCTGATTCTTGGGGCTTACAACGAAGCAAGAAGAGTAAAATGAGGCAAGCTAGTCATCTTTCCAGGGAGGTTTTAGTTTCAGTCCAAAGACCAACACAAACGCCAATACTATGATACCAATAAGTCCTGCTCCTCTTAACTCTTCCAGACTGGCATATTTATACCAGTATCGGCTCCAGAAGGACCATCTTGGATCTGACTCCCACGCAGACCGGGTATCGGCATAGGCAAGGTCCATGAGACCCATCTTTCGATAGATTCTGGCCCTAGTTCTATAGGCTTGGGACTTGGCTCGCATATCACCTCTGAGCTCGACGGCAGTAGTAGAATCCCGGAGTGCCCCTTCATCATTGCCAAGCAATAGATTGGCCTCCGCCCGGTAAGCATAACCCGCGGGATGCATTGGTTCCAGTTCTATGGCGCGGGTGAAATGGGCGATGGCAGGTTCATAATCTCCGTTCTTAAGATAGCCAAGACCCAACATCCGATAGGCCTCAGCTTTTTCCGGCGCTAAGTCAAGATATGCCTGGTAATCCTGAATCACCTTGTCATACTTTCTCTGAAAATAATAGAGCAAACCTCTTTGTTCATAAGCAGCCGCCAGCTTTGGATCCAACTCCAACGCCTTGGTGAAGAATTCGATCTTTTCGCGGGTCTTCGAGCTCTTTAGCCCCCGGTTAAAATAATCCATGGCTTCATCGGCATGTACGGGAAGCGTGTGCAGTAGTAAAAACGCTACAAGGTAGACGGTTATTCTGCTCATTCATTTCCTCCCAATTATCCTGTTGCGATGATTGAGAGTTTTTAAAAAATTAGGGTCTTACTAGATCGGCCCACTCTTTCACCCAGTACGAAGACCAATAGAATGCATATCGTTCCAACTACTATTTTTGTCAAGACAATTGTATATTTGTGAAACTAATTATAAACTCTGACCATAACCGACTCAGACATCAGAATGGTCAGATGGACTCATTGGCCGATCTTCTGTAATTGTTAGACTGTCGTTTGTCCTCCTTGGCACGCCGACTTGTCCCACCGTGATTTCAACGAAGGCGGAAGCTTCTGCGAAGGCGGATGCCCTATGCCCGATGACAGCTCAGCGCACTGACGCCGAAGGCATATGACCCAAATTGCCTTGCGCCTTGAGCCTTTTGCCTTATG
>JASFEM010000276.1:0-3233 GCA_050124835.1 Syntrophobacterales bacterium
ACCAGGGCCTGCGCATAGGGACCTGCTATCTTCGCCTTGTCTTCTGGTTGATTGGCAAGAGCCTCTTCAAACAGCGCTGCTGCTTTGGCGTACCGTTCATTCTTTAACGCCCGCAAGGCTAGTTGCAGCTTTGTGGGTTTAGTTGGCGTCGGTTTCTTTATAGAAGGTGGTGCGGTCTTGGTCTTGCTGGGTATTGGTGCCTTAGCAGTTTGTACGGTTACTTTTGGTTTCATCTGGCTGGGATTCCGAACGGACTTATCTTGAAAAAAGAGAGCGAGAGCCGTGGCAATTATCGCCATGGCTACTGCCCAGGCACCCAGCCAGAGTCTTTGCTTCTTGCGTACTTCCAACGGCTTTTCCGCAGCTGTACCGCTGATATCTTGAGGTGCCAACATGGTTTTGGTAATCGATTCGGAGCTCACCTCCTCTTTCGAAGGTAAAACACTTTCCTCAACGTGCTGGAGCGCTGCAAACTCAGCGGCAATCTCCTCGGCGAAAAGACCTTTCATATATTGAGAAAGACCCTCGGCACTTGGCCGCACGGAAAAAGAGGATAAACAGTCCTCTAGATCAGTCAGCATGGCTGCGCAAGACTTGTAACGGCGGCTGGGTGCTTTGGCCAGGGCTCGCTTGAGGACTTCAACTAGCTCAGGTGGCAGGTCAGTAACTACTTTTTCCGCCGGCTCGAAGTCAGCCTTGCGCACCCGGTCCAGGATATTCAGATCCGATCCCTCGAACATGCGCTTCCCTGTGACCATCTCATAAAGCAGTATGCCGGTGGAAAAGATGTCGGACCGATGATCTATGGTCTTTCCAGCAGCCTGCTCAGGAGACATGTAAGCCACCTTGCCCTTGATCAGCCCCTCCTCGGTGTCGGAGCTCTTTTTGGCTGCTTTGGCGATACCGAAATCCACGATCTTTATCTCGCCCTCGTAAGTGACCAGTATATTTTGCGGACTGATGTCTCTATGGATGAGTTTGAGGGGATTCCCCTGGAAATCTTTGAGATTGTGTGAATAATCAAGCCCTGAACAGATGCGGCAGGTGATGTGGACGGCATATTCTTGAGGCAAAGGCAGGTTCTTATCCTGGGCTTTTTTGGTTATGGTGCGCAAGTCCTTGCCATGAAGGAATTCCATCGCAATGAAATAGGCCCCTTCCATACTGCCGAGATCATGGATCTGAACGATATTCTGGTGGGTGAGCATGGCGGCGAGTTTGGCCTCGTCGATGAACATGTCCACCAGGTTCTTGTCACTACTGAGGTTAGGTAATATCTTCTTGATGGCAACCAGCTTCTCGAAACCTTCGACGCTGGTTATCTTGGCCAGGTACAGTTCGGCCATACCGCCGGTGGCGATCTTATCGAGGATCAAATACTTTCCAAAACGAACGGGTTTGAAATTTGGCATAGATTTGCTTTATTTGACGGAAGAAGCTCGGTGAGAACCCGGTCCCACCAATATGCGATATCCCAAAGAATGTAGATGAGTTAGTGCCACCAGCCCCCTTAACAAATGGACTCAATTAAGTTCATCCGTTCCAAACGTTTGCAAAGAATAGACCAAACGAGAGGTGAAGCGAAGAAACATGGAGCAAGCAAGGTGTCTGGCATAGGGCATAGGGAAATACAGCTGGCAGCGGACAGCTGACAGCGGGCAGCCGATCCTCTTCATAACCTGCCAGCTGCTGGCTGTCTGCTGCATGCTAGGCAAAGGCCCTTTGCCTTGTACCTTTCTCGTGTGCCTAGTAGTAACTAGTTGCTGGCTTGGGATTTAGGCCCCTTGCGGGGCTTCCTTTTGCGGCGGGGAGGCTTAGCTTGACCACCCTTGGATGATCGCTTTGGGGGGGAGTCGGTATGACTTTGACGTGCGCGAGTATTTTTGCGGGATTGGTGGGCCGGCCTTCTTCCTTTGCCAGGAGTTCCCTTCCTTCTCGGACCCCTTCTAGGTCCTTGCGTGCGACGGACCTTCCCAGCTTTGTCCGGCACTAACCAGTTTTCTTCCGGCCAGACCACAGGGATTTTTTGGCCTATGTATTCCTCGATACCTTCCAGAGAGTACACATAAGCCTCGCAAGCCAGGCTAATGGCTTTCCCGGATAAACCGGCCCGGGCAGTACGGCCTATCCGGTGCACGTAGTCTTCACGATCTAGAGGTAAATCGTAGTTGATCACATGGCTGATCTCTTCCACGTGCAACCCTCTGGAGGCAACGTCTGTGGCGATGAGGATCTTGAGGTCCCCGGATTTGAAAAGATTGATAATGCGCAGCCTCTGACGCTGACTCAGGTTGCCAGTAAGTCCCTTCACTGGATAGCCGTTGCCTTTGAGTTTTGCGGCAAGCCATTCTACCGTAACCTTGGTGTTGGCAAATATGAGCACCCTCTCCCAGGGCTCTCTGTCCAGGAGTCCTAAAAGCAGGCGTAGTTTCTCGCGCTTTTCCACGTGGTAAAGAGACTGCTCCACTGAATCCACAGTCACTTCCTCAGGGGTGACATAGATTTCTTTAGGAAGGTTCATGTACTCATAAGTGAGTTCCAGAACGCGTGTCGACAAGGTGGCAGAAAAGAGCATAGACTGGCGCTGTTGATAAGAAGGTAGACGCCTGAGGATGTAGCGCAGATCTTTGATAAAGCCCATATCAAACATCCGGTCTGCCTCGTCCACCACAAGCACCTTGATGCGGCCAGGATTAAAGGCTTTCTGTTTCATGTAGTCGATGAGTCTTCCCGGAGTGGCGATGACAATATCGACCCCTTCGCGTAGTTGCTTTGCCTGCTTCTGGTAATCAATGCCCCCGAAAACAGCCACCATTTTAAGACCGGTATGGCCACCGAGTATCTGACCATCCTGGTAGATTTGTAAGGCGAGTTCTCTGGTGGGGGCAACAATGAGAGCCGAAGGAACACCAGATTTGCGTTTGTTCATTTTGAGCAGACGTTCGAAGAGGGTAATAAGAAAAGCAGCTGTCTTACCAGTGCCCGTCTGTGCCTGAGCTGCGACATCCTTCCCCTGAAGGGTTATGGGCAGGCAGAGTTCCTGGATGGGGGTGCAGCGAACAAATCCTGCATCCTCAATGCCCTTTCGAACCTTTTCGCTCAGATCAAATTCGTCGAAGGATTTTGCGTCTGGTGAGAATGGCTGGGTGGGTAAATCAGTGGGTTCTTTCTTGCGGCGAAACGGCGAAACCCATTCAATTACCTGGTTTAGAATCCTCTTTGTTTTCTCTTGG
>JASFEM010000277.1:0-3186 GCA_050124835.1 Syntrophobacterales bacterium
AGCTTCCAGCCGGTTACTGCGCAGGAATACGACTTCGAACTGCCCCATGCTGTGAGTCACCACGCCTCATCTATCGAGGAGCTCTGCTCCACCATGAGTGATATTGTTGCTGGCAAACTAGGACCTCTGGATTACTCGGCACGCCGCCAAGTCCTGGACCGACATATCGCCGCACTCGACGGTAACTTGGCAACCGAGCGGCTGGTCGGTGTTCTTGAAAACGCGGAGTATGACCGGAAGCGACCGCCTGCCGTGCCCATGAGCGACTATGTACAAGGCTGGCTGCACACCAAGTTACGGACGGTGGTCAAACGCATAAACATGCATCGGCCAGGCCATCGCAATAACCTCGCCTATCACGCCCATCGATTCCCGGATATTTCTGCCGAGGAAATCATGCAACGAGTCGCGCACTTTGGTAAGCTGCTGAACAGATTCGACACTATCCGCGTCCGGGAGCATTCGAAGCACATATTCTGGATACATGCGTAGATGGTTCTGTCAGGCTGTGAATACAGCTATCGTTCGGCGGAGTCGAGGTGGAGGGATCTGCTCAGAGGCAAAATGAGAAAATAAAGTCTGCTCCAAAGGTCAAGCCCAGCCACGCCTGATACTAACTGAATTCAAGTTGCACAACATAGTATGAAGTCTGTATTGGCCTGCGTGAACGCCTATAGTGAAAAAACCCCATACTCGCCTCCTCGGTTGTAGCTTTTTCGCAACACTATTAGAACAGATTGCCTATCTCATAAATCAAATAATCAATAAACAGCGGCGATTTCTCATGATCAATTGTCAAAATTTGCTTTATATTTATGATAGATAGTGTCATCATGGCAGATTCACGAACCATGGTTAAGAAAGAAATCGTTTTTCGGCACGCTTATTGCCTAGGTGGTAGGCAGCATTTGCTGTGGGCTCACACCGGCCCACTGTCGGCTGCAAGATTTTCGAGGTTGCATAAAGTAAGTCATCATCGATATCTTAAGGGTAAAGAGGAGTAACATTCGTGTTTAAAGTGAAAATATATGGGGCAGGTTCCATCGGCAACCATTTGGCCCATGCTTGTCGTTCCAAGGGTTGGGATGTGCTGATGTGCGATATCGATGCCGAGGCGCTGGAACGCACACGAGAAGACATATACCCCTCCCGCTACGGGGAATGGGATCCCGAAATTCGTCTGGTACGTTTAGCTAATTTACCTGACGAACATTTCGACCTTGCCATCATCGGTACTCCGCCTGACAGCCACCTGAACCTGACTAAAGAGGTGCTGAAGACGAGACCTCCCAAGGTCCTGCTGATCGAAAAGCCCTTGTGTACCCCTTCTCTTGAAGGGGCTCAGGAGGTTGTTGAGCTGCAAAAAACGAGCGGCACCTTTGTGGCGGTCGGCTACAATCATACATTGACTGAAAACACCAACCGTGCGGCCCAAATTCTCGCTGGACATACTATCGGTAAACCGCTGACCATCAGTGCAAAGTTCCGTGAGCACTGGGGCGGTATTTTCGCCGCCCACCCCTGGCTCAATGGCCCTCAGGACACCTACCTTGGTTTTTTAGAGCGAGGAGGCGGGGCTAGTGGCGAGCATTCTCACGCCATCAACATTTGGCAGCATTTTGCCCATGTCACTGGAATGGGAAGGATTGTCGAGGTCTCAGCCATGCTGGACATGGTAAATGATGGCAAGATCAGATATGATCGAATTTGCTTGGCCAACGTCAGGACGGAATCTGGATTTCTCGGAAACATTGCCCAAGACGTCGTCACAGAGCCTGCTGAAAAGGCGGTGCGCATCCAGGGAACCAACGGGTATCTCGAATGGTTTGTCAATCTAGACACTAGTCACGACGCCATCCGCTATTGGGACGGTAAAACCGAGGTCAAAGAGGAATTGATTCCCAAAACGAGACCAGACGATTTCAAGGGGGAGATCGAGCACATCGAAAACATTCTTTCCGGTGCTAATAGTGAGGATTCTCCCATATCGCTGGAAAGAGGGCTGGATACGATGATGGTGATCCTGGCTGTGCACCTTTCCTATGAACACAGAAAAACTGTGAGAATAAACTACGAACTGGGATACCAGGTAGAATCCATCGAAATAGTCTAAGGAAGCGAGGTATTTGTCATGCATGACTTCGATTTTGACGGTCTTTTCACTTACGACCTGGCAAATAATCATCAGGGAAATCTAGAACACGGTCTAAACATTGTCAAAGCCTTGGGTGAAGTTACGAGAAAGGCTGGCGTCCGTGGTGCACTGAAGTTTCAGTTCAGGCATCTGGAGACATTTATTCACCCGGATTACAAAGAAAGAAAAGACGTCAAGCATATTCCGAGGTTTATGGAAACAGGTCTCACCAAAGACCAGCACAAAATGCTCACCAAGGCCGTGACAGAAAGCGGCATGCACACCATGTGCACGCCATTCGATGAAGAATCCGTAGATCTCATTTTGGATCTTGGTATCGAAATTATCAAAGTGGCCAGCTGCTCAGCAGCCGACAGGCCCCTTCTTGAGAAAATCGCCGAAGTGAACAGGCCAGTTGTCGTTTCAACCGCAGGCTTGAGCATGGACAAGATTGACAGGCTGGTGAGCTTTTTTGAATCACAACACGTTCACTTTGCTTTGATGCACTGCGTAGCGCTGTATCCCACTCCCAGCGACAAGCTGAAATTAAACCAGATACAAGTCTTAAGAGAAAGATTCCCTCACATACCCATCGGCTTCTCCACCCACGAGGACCCAGATAACTATATCCCCATACAGATCGCTTATGCAAAAGGTGCAAGGATGTTCGAGCGACATGTAGGTATGGAAACCAAGAAGCACAAGCTGAACAAATACTCCTCCAAGCCTGAGCAGATTGCCAAATGGATTGAAGCTTACAAGCAGGCAGTGGCGTCCTGCGGTGGCGAACACCGAGGCCCTGCGACGCATGAAGAGATCGCCTCCTTGCGCTCACTGATGCGTGGCGTATTCGCCAAAAAACCGCTTAAAAAAGGTGAGAAACTCACCAGGGACAAGCTCTTCTTTGCCATGCCGTTGCACGAGGGCCAGCTTGTAAGTGGTGACTGGTTCAACGGGATCGTGGCGGACAAGAAATACGCTGCAAACGAGCCTATCAATGAGAAGGTAGCCAATTCAAAATTGCCGCCAGAGGAAATCGTCTACCGCATCAT
>JASFEM010000278.1:0-3128 GCA_050124835.1 Syntrophobacterales bacterium
GAGGCCGGATCACCCCGGAAGTCCTGGCCTACCTTGTCGATCTCATCCAGCATGAACACCGGGTTTCTGGACCCGACCCGCCGGACGGCATCTATGATCCGTCCGGGCATGGCACCGGCATAGCTGCGGCGATGTCCCCTGATTTCAGCTTCATCTTTCATCCCACCCAAAGCCAAGCGAATAAATTTTCTCCCCAGGGCTGAGGCAATAGATTTTCCTAAGGAGGTCTTGCCAGTGCCCGGCGGGCCAACAAAGCAGAGCACCGGACCTTTAGGTCTGTGCGTTTTTTGTTTTTTGGTCAGCGCCTGGCTCACCGTGGCCCTCACCTCATCGATCTTCAGTGGCTTGGCCAGGTAGTGGTAGGCACCCTTTTGCAGAGCTTCCACTGCAGATGGCACAGTGGCATAGCCGGTGATGATAACCACGTCGATTTGGGGGTATCGGTCCTTCACCTGCTGAAGAAGCTCCATCCCGTCAACCTTAAGCATCAGCAGGTCGGTGAGAACGAGATCGAAGGAAGTTTCTTCCAGTTGCCCCAAGGCCTCGGCACCATTTGTGGCAGTGGCCACCTGGTAGCCCTCTTTCTCCAATATGTGTTGCAGATTGGCTCGAGTGATTTCCTCATCGTCCACCACCAGAACGCGAAAATCCCTTTGGATTTCCAGAGTACGAACCGCAAGGTACTCAAGGATTCGCTCTTTCACCAGAGAGAGACCTGCGTGTTCTCTGTTGAGGACGTTTTCAGCATGATTGAGATTGAGGTTGTCCTCAGTATGAACATTCCACGGGAGTGACACCAGGTATTCCAGATGGTTGATGCCTATGGCGTATTCAGCTGCTTCCACCGGAGTTTTTTCGAGCTTATCCAGCTCTTTTATCGCGTAAGCTTCCGCCGAAGGCGGCATCTTCGCCTTGAGGATTTCCTGCCGCAGCAGCTCAAGGTCCTCAAATTGTTCTTTTTCCTCTGACTTGCGAAAGAATGCCATGTTTCTCCCCTATACACCTGTTTTGCCGAGATTTTCCTCACCGAGTATCATGCTTCTACTAATCTCAGATCGGCGTCCCCGCTGGAGAAGCTGCTCCGATTTTGCAGCGACCCAAGCTACCATATTATCTTTACTGCTGGGTGTAAAGGGCGTCATGAGAAGATACTGAAGGTCTTCCTCGTCCGGTAGCCTCATCAGAATGTGGTAAGGCTTCATCTGGATTTGCTCACCGGCATACTTTTCTTGCGGAGGAGTCCAAAGGTCCTCTTTATGGCAAAAGACCTGGGGAATCGTCATGTGATAAGCCTTAATTTTTTCAATCTGCATGGGAAATAGGTCCTTTGGATACCTCAGATGGACTCGTAAACCCTGCGACATCTGTGCCAACTATTTAAAAACGCCCGGGAAGCCACACTTTTCTTCACATCCGCGAGCAACTCAGGATATTATTGGGGAAGACTTTCAAGTTGCAGTATATCAGATTTTGAGCTTGTTAAAACTTGCACTTGTGCTTGCCTTCTGCTAAATTAGACTGGGTTGTTTTGCCCTGAGATACTGCCGCCCCATCTTGCGTTTGGATAGCACAGACGAAAATCATTGAAAGACGAGCAACCCGGCCTCCCCGGGCAGAGTCACCTCTCCTTGTATGATCCAGCAACTCACTTATACGCCAAATAGTTGGCCAAAGACAGGAAGGAGCTCCCAGTATGACCGCTGACATGGTTATGACGCTGATTGTTCTGGCTTTCGCTGTTATTCTCTTCGTCTTCGAGTGGGTCCGGGTGGACGTGGTGGGCATCATGATGATGGTGCTCTTGCCGCTAATAGGGCTGGTCTCACCCAAACAGGCCTTCATGGGACTGGCCAGCAATGCGGTGGTCTCCATCATCGCGGTGATCATCATTGGTGCTGGTTTGGACAAGACCGGAGTGATGAACAAGGTGGCCGGCCCCATCATCAAGCTGGCGGGTCGAAGTGAGCGTAGGGTGATGGCGCTTGTCTCCGGCACCGTGGGAATAATTTCCAGTATGATGCAGAATATAGGTGCAGCGGCATTGTTTCTCCCTGCAACCCAGCGCATCTCCAAGCGGCTGGACATTCCCATCTCCCGCTTGCTGATGCCCATGGGCTTTTGCGCCATTATCGGGGGCACCTTGACCTTGGTGGGGGCCAGTCCTACGATTCTACTCAACGATCTCATGGTCCTCGGGGGGAAAAAACTCGAGCCGTTCAGTCTTTTTACCCAGACGCCCATTGGCATCTGCCTCCTCGCAAGTGCGATTATTTACTTCCTGGTACTGGGCAAGTTCATCTTGCCCGCCGCCAAAGGGGAAGCGGACCGAGGCGTAACCGCCATGCTCCTCAGCGACTATCCCGCCCTGGATCAAGCCTTTGAACTGCACGTCCCGGACACCTTCGAGGGAACAAAAACTCTGGAGGAGCTTGCCATCCGCCAGGACTTTCTGGTCTCTGTGGTGGCAATAGGAAATGCAGCCACGGGTCAAAAGAGGTTGGTGCCACGGCGGACTGATCCGGTAGCGGCAGGTGATGACCTGGTGGTTATGGGCAGGGAGGTCAACATCAGGAAGCTGGCCGAATTTAAAGGCTGGGAAATTAAGGAGGGGCTAGAGTTTTTTGCTGATGAATTCGCCCGCACCAATGCCGGACTGGTGGAAACCGTAGTTTCACCCCGCTCAGAGCTGGTGGGAAAGACCTTGAGCGAAGCCGGATTTCAGGATCAATACAGGGTTAATCCCATCGCGGTACACACTGGGGATCGCATTTACTACTCAGGAATAAAACACGTGGTTCTGAAAATGGGGGATGCCATTTTACTTCAGGGCCCTTGGGACCGGTTTCACCGGCTCAGAAACCAGCCGCAACCCCGTGCTCTGACCTTTTCTTCGCCCCTGGAAGGCGAGATCTTACGGCCGGAGAAGGCCACACTAGCGATATTGTGGCTGTCCGTGGCCCTGGCCCAAATTATTTTCTTCAAGATGCAATTGTCTGTGGCCCTGATGTCAGGGGCGCTGGGAATGATCATCACCGGGGTGCTGTCGGTGGACGAGGCCTATCATTCGGTGGATTGGATGACGGTTTTTCTCCTGGCCGGGCTCATTCCCCTGGGAGTCGCCTTTGAGC
>JASFEM010000279.1:0-3097 GCA_050124835.1 Syntrophobacterales bacterium
AAGCAGCCATGGCAAAGGCTATGGAATGGGGCGATAGAATACCGCTTGGAATAATTTATCGAAACCAGAGGCCTACCTTTGAGTCTAGTCTTGCTGTTCTAAAGGAAAATGTTTTGGTTGACAGGGAGACGGATCTGAAGGAGCTAGAGAGGATTATGGATAAGTTTAGCTAGGCTGGCAGACTTTTTGTGAAAGCAGTTGGAGGTAAGTCCCCTCCTGTTGAGCCGGCTTCAGTCTCTCACGGATTATTAAGACAATAAACAGAACGTGAGGATTTCAAAAAATGGTTAAAGTTAAGACGTTTGCTACAGAGTTAAAAATATTCCACACAATGAAAGAGCTCTATGACCTGGACCAACAGGTAAATGATTTCATAAAAGAAAATAATATCAATAAAATAATCTCCGTTAGCGACACCTGCACCACAGACGACAAAGGTGCGACTATAGGGATTATAAGAGTAGTGACTTACGAATAGTCCTCTGTAATACTACAAGATTAGCCGAAATCACTGTGGAAGTGGAGATTGGGGAATTGCGGATTTGTACTACTTTAGGCGACGATTCTGAGATTTCATAATCTAGAATCTGCAATCTGCAGTCTAAAATCTGAAAATATGGAGGGTCAAATGAGTAAAGCGTTCAAGGCAATTAAGGTAACCGATACTGTCTATTGGGTAGGGGCAATCGATTGGGGCATCCGTGATTTCCACGGTTATCTCACTGAGCGGGGAACCACATACAATGCCTTTTTGGTGATGGCAGATAAAATCACCTTAATTGACACAGTCAAACCTCCTTTCCAATCGGAGCTCTTGGGTCGAATCAGTTCTGTGGTGGATCCAAAGGATATCGATTATGTGGTCTCCAATCATGCGGAGATGGACCACTCGGGTTCTCTGGTAGGTGTTATTGAGGCGGTGCAACCGGAAAAGGTATTTGCTTCTTCCATGGGATGCAAGCATCTCCAGGAACACTTTCACCTTGATAGAGAGATTGTGGCGGTTAAGGACGGTGAAAGCCTTAGTCTTGGCAATTTGAGCCTCACCTTTCTAGAGACTCGAATGCTTCATTGGCCTGACAATATGTTCAGCTACATGCCCGAAGAGAAGTTGCTCTTCTCCCAGGATGCGTTTGGAATGCACTTGGCCACCAGTGAAAGGTTTGCAGATGAGATAGACGAATCACTTCTGGAGTATGAAGGTTCAAAATATTACGCCAATATCTTACTCCCCATGTCTGCCCTGGTAACCAAGCTAATAAAAAAGGTTGGTGAACTCAATCTTCCCATAGAAATAATCGCCTGTGATCATGGTCCTATTTGGCGCCAGGATCTGGACAAGATTATTGGCTGGTACGCCAAATGGGCTGAGCAGAAACCAACCAACAAGGCGGTGGTTGTCTTTGACACCATGTGGTTCAGCACTGCGAAAATGGCGGAAGCTATTGCCGAGGGCTTAATGGCTGGCGGCGCTCAGCCGAAACTGATGCCGCTCAAGTCAAATCACCGGAGTAATGTGGCCACTGAGATCCTGGATGCCGGGGCGTTGGTTGTGGGCTCACCCACCCTGAACAACAACATGTATCCAACGGTTGCCGACTTGCTAACCTATCTGAAAGGACTGAAACCAAAAAATCTGGTGGGTGCTGCATTTGGTTCCTACGGATGGAGTGGTGAAGCTGTGGGCCAGTTAAGAGCAATGTTGGAGGAGATGAAGATAGACCTGGTGGACGAGGGCTTGCGGGTCAAATTTGTGCCTAATGATGATGCTCTGAAGCAGTGCTTCGATCTTGGAGTGCGAGTTGCAGAAAAGACCAGAGGATTGCTTGAAGCGGCATAAACAATTGAAAAAGAGGAGTGAAAAGATGCAAAATTCATGGAAATGTACCAAATGCGGATACACCTTGGAAACAGATGCACCGCCCGAGACTTGCCCGGGATGTAATGAGAAATGCGAATTTGTTAATGTTACCTGTTACGTACCCGACTGCGGCGAAACGGGAAGTGATCCGAGACTGGGATCCTGATGCTGTCGCATCACAAATCTGAACATCGAATATCGAAATACTAAACAAATCCGAAACTCGAATTACCAAAAGTTTCAAACCTTTCGAGAATCTAAGAGGGTATATCGATTTTCGGACAAACGGATGCGGTGATTTGAAGTTCTTGTTTTGAATTTAGAATTTTGGTCATTTGATATTGTTTCGGATTTACTCTGTATTAAGATGACATTCGGAAATACGCTACAGGTGTGCCAGCGAGAAACCAAGTGGAGAAGAGGCCAAGAGTGAGCGTCAAGGTACTTGGGATTTACGGAAGTCCTCGGAAGGGCGGCAACACGGATCTGATTTTAGATCGAATTTTGGAGGGATCACGTGCGGCAGGTGCCGAGGTAAACTCCATCTACGTGCGAAGGCTAAAGATAGACGGCTGTCTTGAGTGCGGAAGCTGTGAAGACACGGGAGAGTGCGTCATTAAAGATGACATGCAGTCAGTCTACCCCCTGTTTGAGGAGGCGGATATCGTTTTCCTGGCCTCCCCCAACTTTTTTTATAACGTCACAGCACAAGTGAAGCTCCTGATAGATCGAAGTCAGGCCATGTGGTCCAAGCGACTTCTGGAGAAAACACCGGCGCAGAGACGAACCTACGATGGTGGCAAGGGTTATTTAATTTGTATCGGCGCCACCAAAGGGAAGAATCTATTTGTTGGGGTGGAGCTGACGGCAAAATATTTCTTCGATGCGCTGGATATGAGCTATGAGGGCGGACTCCTAATCGATAGGGTTGAAGCAAAGGGGGAGATCCTCAAACATCCCGATGCTATGGACAGGGCTTTAGAACTAGGTAAGAGTGCCGTTGATAGTGTGAAAGTTTAAAGGTGCTTTTTGACAGGGTACTGTTCCAGTGGGAGTAAGCTTTGCTCGCGATGAGCCCTTTTATGATAACGGTTCTTTGTGCAGCGGATCCTCCCAGCGACCAGCGGAGTTGATTCGACTAGAGGCAGGAGGAGAAGAAAAATGGCAAAAGTTCTCGTGGTTTATGCCACCAGGACCAATTCGACCCAGGAGATTGCTGATCTAGTGGCAGAGGGT
>JASFEM010000280.1:0-3081 GCA_050124835.1 Syntrophobacterales bacterium
CAGGGAATGTCCACGGAGGCTGAAGAGTATATCCCCAAACCGGTTGATACGAAGACCCTTGTGGAGGCAGTAGAAAGCTTCTTCTCCTAGAGAGCTTCTTAGATGCTGGGGGCGAACCTGTCGCCGGGTAGTGGGCAATGACAAAAATCAGGCTCAGAGGCCTCAAACTCCTGGAAGGGGGCGCTCAGGTGCTCTCTTCCGGGCCTGGTGGTGGCGAAAATCTCCTGGCAGCAGATATATGCACCCCTCTGGCACTCAACAAAATTAATCTCACCTTTCTCACTCTTCTCTCCCCCCATAAGCGTGCAAGTTGTGTCACTTCCCTTTGCACGGAAGGTTCTGCCGGCCGCGCCGCAGCCTCTCTAATTGGTACTCACCACAGCGGCGACCTCGCAGTGCATCTCCACGAGGATGTGAGCACCTTCTCCATCTTCGTCCATGATCAAAGACCCCAAGTAACCGGCTTCCTGCTTGATGCTTTGGCAAGGGAAGAGATAGGGTTGTTGGGTCTAGCAAGCTCACCTTCGGCACTATCATCCGTAGTGTCTTCTGCTCATACAGAAGCGACTATCAGAGCGTTTTTTGATGCCTTTGAATTTCCGGCCTACGGTTCACCCTCCGATTGGTACGCTGCCTATGAAGGCAAAGAGCACCTTCTCCGCAAGATAATCGCCTCATATCAAGAACAGGTCATCAAGATCTATGACATCGTTCAAGAATCTAATCTCGATCTCTGGAGCATAGATCTGTCTAACTCTGATTTGGGCAATCTAGGTGCGGCTTTATCTTCCCTTGATCGTTTGGGGATCAGGATGCCTTTCGTGGTGGCAGTGCCATCCCCTGGGGCGGGCTTGCGCTTCGGCTTTTGTTTTGCCAGGGCCCAGGCGAAGGAGGTCAAGCACGCTTTCTCCCACCACTTCAGCACAACAAACCTGGAACATGATCCAGAGGTGGCAGCGTTGTTCATCCATGGTCCCCATTTTGGTGACCGCTATGGCATCGCCAGCAAGTTTGTCGAAGGATTGCAACGTGCCGGCGTGGCTATTCTGGCTATGAGTTGCACCGTCTCTTCTATTTCTGCCATCATCGCTGAGCTTGACCTGGATCCGGCTATCAGGACGCTGGATATGATCTTCCAAAGGCACTAGGAGGCAGCTGACAGCAGTCAGCTCGCAGCTAACAGAAATGATTCTGTATAGAGGATATCTCTTTCCTGCCCGCTGCCTGCCTGTCCCGAGCTTGTCGCGGGGCTGCCTGCTGCATCCTAACAAAAAGCCCCCAGTCTCCACAGACCGAGGGCTTGTCATAGACAGTTCTTCTCAGAAGACCACTACTCTTCCTTGTCATCCACTCCTTCGATTACCAGGGAATCCGCCACCAGTTCCCAGAGGTATTTCACCTCCACATCCATCATGTCGTACTCCTGGCGCAGACTCTTCATGATCTGGTCGCGGCAGTTGTGGCAGGGAGCGATCAGCATCTCAGCCCCGGTATCCTTAATCTGTTTAGCCTTCACTCGGCCATAGTAGATGCGCTCTTCAGCATAGGGCATGGCCCAGGCACCACCGCCTGCTCCACAGCAGAAATTATTGGCTCGGTTGGGATACATGTCTATGTAATTCTCCACACACTGCTGCACAATCCAGCGGGGCTCTTCGTAGTACCCATGACCGATAGCGCGCTCGCTCTTCCGGCCATAGTTACAAGGATCATGGTAAGTGGTGAGTTCAGGGTGTCTTGATTTGTCCAACTTGATGCGGCCGGTTTCAATGTACTCCTTCAACAGATCGTGAACACTCATGAATTTGACGCCCTCATCGGCGAACCAATTTTGCAGACCAACCCTGGTCGCAAAGTAGGCGTGGCCTCACTCCGGCAAGAGCAGATACTCGCATTCAAGTTTCTTGTAATTCTCCACAATCCTCCGAACGATTTCTTTCCAGGACTCGTCGTCGCCGGTGAAGAGTCCCCAGTTGACTCCCTCCCAATTATCCGAAGTGGTGGTCCAGGATTCCTTGGCCGCGTAGAATATCTTCCACCAGAAGAACATGTCCTCGGGCTCGGCAAAAGGCTCCTTGGAGTTGATCGTAATCATGATCTTGGCACCCTTTTTGTCCACCGGGACCTCGAAACCGGGCAACTCTTCGGCCAACTCCATGCCAAGGTCTTCCAGTAGAAACAGGTAATCCTCTTTTGGAATGCCCACGTTGTTGCCCGACTCCAGGCACTGCACCACGCCTTTGTGCAACACGCCCGGCACCTTGTCCCTCTCCCGATGCGTCCGGGCCGACCGCATCATCTTATTGAGGTCGATGTTCATGGGACAGCCGTGCTCACAGCGGGCACAGAGGGTACAGATCCAGGGAAACCGAGAATCAATGAGTTCCTGATCCAAACCCAGCAGGACCATGCGCACCGCCTTGCGCATGTCCATGCCGTCCACCCCTGTAACCGGACAGCCCCCTGCACAGGTGCCGCAGGTGAGACACAGATCGGGAAATTCTCCCGCCAGCCTCCGCTTTTCTCTTTTATCCAAAACAAGCGGTTCAGGTTGCATCAGATGCCTCCTTACCTTAATAGATTACCTTCCAATAGGCCTACCCTTTTTTCCCTGGCAGAACTTGTCCGCTGAAAAGGCAGGATTAATCCTTCATCCTTTCCATATAGAGCAAGCCCCGTGCCTAAAATGGCCGAATGTATAACTGGCTGTTATTTCAGCAACATATCGAGAAGGAACCAAGCCGACAGAGAGATTGAAGCGGGGGATATACCCCACGGCCTACCAGGATAGATAGATAATACCTTAATATTACATATTTATTTCGCTATTGAGTAAAATTGCCCCAACTGTTACCAATTTACTCACGACCCATAGCGCCAAGAGCATGGTGTTTGGCAAACAGTAAACGGTGAAAGGTAAAATGTTTTAGCAAATTCTCAACCGTTAACGATTCACTGTTCACCTTTCACGGCAGAATGTAGCTACGGACTACGGGCAACTGACCACTGACAAAAAAGCCCCCGGTCTTTGGAGACCGGGGGCTTGTTATAGACAGATCTTCTCAGAAGACCACTACTCTT
>JASFEM010000281.1:0-3080 GCA_050124835.1 Syntrophobacterales bacterium
CTGCCCGGTGGAAGCCGTTACTGTACGGTCCGGAGTCGGCTGTGCCTGGGCGATATTTCAAGAGTGGTTTAAGAAGAAACCGGCAGATGCGACCCCTCCGAGGTGTTCAAGCTGCTAGGACCTGGCAAGCGACGCGGTGAGGGAGAGAAACGGAGACACGGCGAATGAAAAAATAACGCTATGCGCTCTGCGCTTAGCGCTATGCTTTTAAAGGGAGCTAAAATGGAAACTAAGACACTATCCATACCGAATATTTCTTGTGGCCATTGTGTGATGACCATCAAGAAGGAGATTAGTGAGGTTGAAGGTGTTTCCAAGGTCGAAGGAGACCCTGGAAGTAAAAGCATAACCCTGGAATGGGATGCACCGGCCACGTTGGAGAAGATCAAAGAGACCCTGAGGGAAATAAACTACCCTGCCTCAGAGTAATTGGGAACATTGTGGAGTAAGCAGCGGGATCTACTATGCACTAAGCACTAAGCACTAGGCACCAAAATTGGTTCGGTAATTTCTTAGACTTATGTTTTTTGTTTGCCCTCAGTGAAATACTTGGCGATGGACTCTCGGAATAACTTTTGTTCCGGATCCGCCCTATAATGCTTACTGCCTAGTTCCTAGTGCCTACTCGCATAGCGCTGCGCGCTATGCCACGAACGTAGTGAGTGATAATGGCTAGTGAAAATGTAACATTACCCATAACTGGCATGACTTGCGCCAATTGCGCCCTGAACATTGAAAGGAGCTTGAAAAAAGTTCAGGGGGTTGAGCAGACCAATGTCAACTTCGCGGCGGAGCAGGCATCGGTCTCATTTGATCCTGCAAAGGTCCAGATCGATGATCTGGTCAAGATGATTCAAGACGCTGGCTATGGCATCGCCACCGCAAAGGTTGAACTCCCCATAACCGGGATGACCTGCGCCAATTGCGCGATGAACATCGAAAGAACTCTGAACAAAAAAGTTCCGGGAGTGGTTCAGGCTTCGGTTAATTTTGCCAGCGAGCGGGCGACCGTCGAATATCTGCCAACTTTGACCGATCTCGATAAGATAGTTAGCGCTATTCAGCAGGCCGGGTTCGACGCCATACTTCCCGATGATGAAGCGGAAGAAGAGGATATTGAACAGAGAGCTCGCCGCCTCGAGATAGCAAATCAGACAAAAAAATTCATTGTTGGTCTCATCTTCACTCTCCCACTCTTTCTGTGGAGTATGGGAAGAGACTTCGGCCTGTTGGGTGTGTGGAGTCACGCTGTATGGGTCAATTGGGTTTTCTGGGCTCTGGCAACTCCTGTTCAGTTCTACACCGGATGGGATTATTATACCGGCGGCTTGAAGAGCCTTAGGAACAGAAGCGCCAATATGGACGTATTGGTGGCCATGGGTTCCTCAGTTGCCTACTTCTATTCACTCGCGGTCCTCCTCTACCCTTCCCTCGGTAGCCACGTTTATTTTGAAACATCGGCGGTGATTATCACCTTGATCAAACTGGGTAAGATGCTAGAGGCTCGGGCCAAGGGGCGCACGGGGAATGCAATTCGCAAGCTCATGGGCTTGCGTCCAAAAACCGCGACCGTCCTGAGGGACGGCAGGGAAGTGGAAGTGCCCCTCAAACAAGTGAAGGTGGATGATCTGGTAGTTGTCCGTCCGGGTGAAAAGATCCCGGTTGACGGAACGGTGCTTGAAGGGGCGTCGGCTGTAGACGAGTCTATGTTAACTGGAGAACCGATTCCCGTGGATAAGGTGCCCGGGGATGCGGTTGTCGGTGCCACCATTAACAGTCAGGGTCTTCTCAAGTTCCAGGCAACAAAGGTGGGCAAGGATACGGCTTTAGCCCAGATTATACGTTTAGTCCAGGAGGCTCAAGGCAGTAAGGCACCCATTCAGGCGCTGGCCGATCGCGTTGCTGCTGTTTTTGTTCCAGGAGTTATTGGAATCGCCATTGCGACTTTTACTATGTGGTGGATCTTGGGCGGGGAGTTCGTCCCGGCCATGATTAGACTGGTCGCCGTGCTGATTATCGCCTGCCCCTGTGCCCTGGGGCTCGCCACTCCAACAGCCATAATGGCAGGGACCGGGAAGGGGGCCGAAAAAGGTATCCTGTTCAAAGACAGCGAGGCCCTGGAAAAGGCGACAAAGCTGAAAACCATTGTGCTGGATAAAACAGGAACGCTTACTCTGGGCAAGCCAGCCGTAGCTGATGTCATCTCGTTTAATGGCTCATCACCGGGGCAAGACGAAGGCGAGCTTCTCAAGATTGCAGCGTCAGTTGAAAGAGGATCTGAGCATCCAGTGGGACGTGCCATAATAAAGGAAGCTGAAAGAAGGGGGATGGCACTCTTAGAGCCCGAGGAATTTCAGGCTTTGGGTGGACTCGGGGTTCAAGCCAGAGTAGACGGACAATTGGTTTACGTGGGCAAACCCGACTGGTTTGTGGAAATGGGAGTCAATATTGACCGCGGGAATGAACACATCCATACTTTGCAGAGCCAGGGTAAGACCTTAATGGCGGTGGTAGTAGAAAGACGGCTGGCAGGCCTGATTGCGGTTGCCGATTCATTGAAACCGGAGTCAAAGGAGGCTGTCGAAGAGCTTCGCCGACAAGGTCTAACGGTGGTCATGCTCACCGGAGATAATATTCAGACCGCCAGATCAATTGCCGAACAAGTGCATGTGGATGAGATCGTCGCTGAAGTCCGTCCGGACGAGAAGTCCATGAAGGTCAAGGAACTTCAGGATAAAGGGCAAATGGTAGGGATGGTGGGAGACGGTATCAATGACGCCCCTGCTTTGGCTCAGGCTGATGTCGGTATTGCCATTGGAACAGGAACGGATGTGGCTATCGAGACCGGGGATGTCATTCTGGCCAGTGGTAACCTGGTCGGGGTGTCCCGTGCCATTGAATTAAGTCGTGCCACCATGAGAACCGTAAAGCAAAACCTCTTTTGGGCTTTTATCTACAACATTGTCCTCATTCCCATTGCCGCTGGGCTGCTCTACCCTCTAGACTTCATGCCCGGCTTTCTAAGACAGCTGCACCCAATACTTGCAGCGCTCGCCATGGCACTCAGCAGCGTCACCGTG
>JASFEM010000282.1:0-3066 GCA_050124835.1 Syntrophobacterales bacterium
GTGATGTTTGTAGAAGGCAAAGCGAATGAATCCATTGCGAAAGCCTGGGCTCATATGCCCGAGAAGGCGGGTGACAAACACCGTCTGTTTCCGAGCGTCTCGGCCGAGGGCATTCTGCCTGTTAATCGAGATTACTACCGTTACAACGGATCACTCACGACACCACCTTGTTCGGAAGGGGTCCGGTGGTTCGTCATGAAAAACCCTGTGACGGCTTCAAAGTCCCAAATAAAGAAATTTGCTCATGTTATGCATCATCCGAATAACCGTCCCATACAGCCGGCGAACGCGCGTCCGGTGTTAAAGTAGCTGATCTAACCGTGGAGTCGACCGCGAACTTCTGCTCTGCTTCAGGGCATCTTGTAATGAAAGCTTCGTTTAGCGTCATGCAGTCAGCGTTCAAGAAAGCGAAGCAACACTTTGAGAAACAGGAAAAAAAGGAAAAAGTAAGTCTTCGCTTCTATGGCCAATTGGAGCCCTGGTTCAGGACGATTCCTCACAACGCGCAACCGTTGCGTGACCGATCAGTATATGAGAACTGTGACATGGATTACCAAAGGCTATAGCTAACTGAATTAGCCAAGGGAGATATAACCGTGGACAATGACACCTGTCTTCCTTTTACCCGACTTTGTTTCAAGAATCGATTTCTCTATCTACTCGTTTTTCTGTTGCTCATGATTGCTCTTGATCCCTTAGATGCAGTCCTTGGCAAATTCGGTATCCTCGCGGATCTGGTCACATCAGCCATTTTGGTATTGGCAATATATGCCGTCAGCCACAAAAGGCATCACGTTGTCATTGGTGTTTTGCTTGCGGTGCCTATGGTTGTGTCATTGTGGTCTCATGTTTTTGGTGAATACAAGTGGCTGCAGATAACTGGACACGTTTGCGGCATGGTGTTTTTTGCTTTTATCATTGTTGCCATCTTAAAATTTATTTCCAGCCAAGATGAGATAACAAGGGATCTCATAGCCGGCGCGGCTGTCGTGTATCTGTTCGTTGCAGCATTGTGGGCCTTCTCATATACGCTGATTGAAATGATTCATCCTGGCTCATTTTCCATTCCACCAGCAGGTCAAAGCGCAGGACACAGAGTCAATTTCATGTACTATAGCTTGGTCACACTGACAACACTGGGCTACGGTGACATCACACCCGCAACCGGCGTTGCCAAAGTCTGCTCGACTCTCGAGGCTGTGATTGGTCAACTGTATCTAGTCATCACGGTTGCCTGGTTGGTGGGAATACATGTCTCACAGTCTATCGAGCAGAAATCCCGGTAGGGCAGTGATTGACGATCGAGGTCTGCACAGTGTTAGTTTTAATCGTTTATACCCAAAATCCCTATCCCCGAAAGCTTTTTTTATTTCATCAATGTGAACCTGCTGTTGTTAAACAATGCCTGCCGGATGACCGGCTGCATCAACTAAATAGATGATTTCATGACGAGGCACAACATGGGCATGAACCGGAAGAAGATCGTTTGGTTTTTGCTCTCCCTGGCGGTAGCAATTGCACTGTTCGGAGGTACCGCCATCTCTCAAGTGGGGAACGGTGAGAAAAGCACCCCGGCGGAGACAACGCAGGCGGTCTCACCGCCGAGTCTGGCTGATCTAATTACTTTAGCCGCCGAACTCGATAAACGTCTCTCCACCCAGGAGAAGGATTTGGCACCGGGATTCGATTCAACTGCGACGGAAGAGGAGTTCGTTCAGTTTAACGAGAAACTTGATGCTCTTTCCGGTCGACTGCAAAAACTTAAGATCTCAAAGAGATACGACTACGATCAAGTTGCCGGACTGAAAGAGACCATCCTTGCAGAGGGTGCCTCTTTTGCCAGTATCCGGGAACCTATCACCGAACGGATCGGCAAGATTGAAATCTGGAGTAAAGAATGGTTGGAAGAGGAAAAGCGGTTGAAAGAGTTGCAGTCCTCCCTGGCAAAAGACGGTTCGGCTGCAACCTTAAGGCCAACCTTTGCAAAAGCGCGAAATACCATTGGCAAGGCGCAGAGACTCCTGGCGAGTGAGCTCAAGCCAGTGCTGGCAGCAGAACAAAAAGCGGCGGATATCCAGGCCAGAATAGATGGACTTCTCGCGGAAGTGGAGGATTATCTTCGCCTTCTGCGAGGCGACATCTTGCAGAGGTCAGCACCCTCAATGTTTTCCACTAACTACTATGCCGCTTTTAGCAGAGGTCTATGGGAAGAAACGAAAAAGGGACTTGCCGAAATCTCATGGTCCAAGTCCCAGTTCTTTGAAAGACACGGCCTGATGCTCCTGCTCCAAGTCTTTCTCACTCTGATTCTCGTTGTTTTCATCCTGCGAAAGCGGAGTTCCCTTGCCGGAGAGCAGCGCTTGCGCTTTCTTGCCGAAAGACCGTTCTCTGCTGGAGTGTTTGCCGGCTTCCTGACAGTTTCGCTTCTCTACGGAGAAGGTGTCGGCGCGGGGCGTGTTGTCTTGTTAACAGTCATGAGTATCTCTCTCATCCGGGTTGCCGGTGCCCTGATCGAAACCGTCTGGAAGAAGCGGGTGGTTTACGTGCTGGTAATGCTTTTTGTCTTGCATGAGTTTCTCCAGTTCCTCGCCTTGCCGCTGCCAATCTTTCGGAGCTATATCTTCCTTGTTGCACTGATAGGTCTGTGCCTCTGTGGCTGGCATGTCCTGAAAAGCCCTCGTGAAGGAGAAAGCCGCTTTTTCAAGTGGACCTTGAATCTGGGAGTAACTGTATCCGGGGTGATCCTCATAGCTGAGCTCAGTGGCTACAGTAGACTGGCTAGCCATTTACTGGAGTCCGCGCTGACCACAGTTGCTTTTGTGCTTGCAGCCTGGATGCTGATGCGGCTGGCAAGCGGCGGCCTGGATTTTACCTTGTGCAATACCGCCCTGGCAAAGATCCCCCTCTTGCGCAGGAATGCCGGCGTTATCGTCTCCCGGGTGGCACGATTGACGGATTTGTTCATAGGAGCCCTTCTCTTTACGTACCTCCTTGGTGTCTGGGGAGTTTACGACAGTGCTGACGAAGCGATGAAAGGCGTCCTGTCACTTGGAGTAACCATAGGAT
>JASFEM010000283.1:0-3054 GCA_050124835.1 Syntrophobacterales bacterium
AGCGGTAAGCTGCCGTCCAGTGTAAATAAGTTCTTTGGCCAACCCAGGTCCAATGAGCCGCGGCAAACGCTGGGTGCCGCCGGCGCCGGGAATGATTGCCAGTTGTGTTTCCGTGAGCCCCATGGTGGCTTCAGCCACAGCCACTCTTAGGTCGCAAGCCAGAATGAGCTCAACACCCCCGCCTAGAGCGACTCCGTTGATGGCAGCGATCACGGGTATGGGTAACGCCTCAATTTTAATGAACAGGCTACGAATGCGAGAAAGAAACTGACGGACTTCGCCATCTGACATGGTGAGACGCTCTTTGAGATCAGCTCCGGCACAAAAAGCCCTGTCACCAGTGCCAGTTACAATAAGAACCCGAAGGTCTTCTGAAACATGCACCTCGGACAGTGCCAGCTCCAATGCCTGGAGAAGTTCAGAATTGAGGGCATTTCGCGCCTGAGGCCGATTGAGGGTGAGGATGAGTATAGGCGGCCGGTGCTCTGCCAGTAAAACGTCTTCGCTCATGGACATGCTCCTCGCGCTGATCATGCAATGCAGCTTGCTGGGCCTCTTTGGCAATCCCGTCAAACGTTAACAGCTGGCCGAATTTTACCTAGGGCTAGGCCGGCTCATCGCTTTTCGCGCCAAGTGTGAGGTTAAGAGACGCAAAAAAATAATATTTTTGGTTAAATAGAGTGTCAAGCGGAAATCCTTCCAGCAGTTTCCCAAAGTTGTCATTTACGACGTAGGCATAGGGGAAGCCTACTCCACAACGAGCAATTCACGCCATTTCATAGCAGTGTTCCAGTTAAGAAAGCACCAAATCTTCATGCAGACCCCAGCCGGGCGGAGATGTGTGTAGAAAGGTCGCTCAGATGCTCGTTGTTTCACAGCCTGCCCCTATGCCTTTGCTGGTGTCTCTTTTGAGTGACTGCGGAAGGTCTGTGCTAATTCCCCAGCCACAGCCGGGCTTGAAAGTGACCAGACCAGGGAACGACTGAAGAGACACCAGCAAAGTATTTTCAATATTACACACTAGATTGCTAGCAAACGCTCGCTTGTTGGTAGCTAGAATTTGCGCCGTTCCGTTGCACTCCGCCGTAGTGAGAGACGGGATTGATGGGGGATAGTTTTTGTGGTGCTGATGAGAATATTTACTATTCCAATTTTCCCAGAAATATTTTATGCTGTGGCACGTGAAAGTTATTTTTATCTCTATCTCCATACCTCAGCATTCGAATTGCATGCTCAAATGCACGCTGGCCAAAACGGAGTGATGGCAGGTCATGGCACAAGTGATTTGGAAGGATATCATCTGGACGGGCGAAGACAGAGAGCTGGGCATCAAAGAACTTCTGACTATCCTCAAAGGTTACGGCCCAATGGAAGTGCTCCACTTTGAAAAACCCAACCGATATAAAGGCAAGATAAGCGTGTGGCTGGATGAAAAGGGGCTCAAGCATATAACGCTCTATCATCTGGAGGTCATAGGCGAAAAGCGCAAGGGTGTCGGTAGGCAAGCTTTACGACATCTTAACCAGATATTTGGCGGTGACGTCCATGTTGAGGATCCTGGGGAGGCCGGACCACCGGAGGAGACCAGCGTCGGCATCCACGTGCGCCAGCCTAACCCGGAAAGTGCCATTTTTTGGATAAAGATGTTTACGGAAAATCTCGTTCATTCGGTTGAAGGCGACATCATGAACCTAGATGAAAAGACCGCCGCCGAAGAGCTGAAAATTCTCAAGAGGGAATTTTCAGCTGAACCCAAAGATCCTCCACAAACCACCTCTCTGAGATCCAATTCCTCATGAGACTTGATGTTCCATGAGCCGTTCTTGTTGCTCCCTCCTCTGTGCCTTGGTGGCTGCTAGATAGTAGCGAAGGCCGCCGCACTCAACTACCCTTATGGTTCCGTCAAGAGCAAGCCCACAATTGTATTCAGGCTTGCCTCCAGCGACTGAGTTGAGTCGATGTTTGCAGTTGTAACACTCCTTGAACCGGCAGCGGCTATCTCTGGGTGCGCTCATAGAGAGCCCTCCTTTCCCAAACAACAGGTTAATTTGTCTTTGTCCTGGGCATTCTTGGGCGTCTTGGTCAAGCCTCTTCGCAGACAGAGAGCAACGGCAGTCGGGGGGTGACAGTTTGGAAAGATGGTCATCCAATGGTTGGCTTTGGCCATCAGTCAGGAATCGGTGGAAGGTTTTGAATACGATCAAATTGCCTGCGTCGTACGTGTTCATTCTATCGAGTCGAACATCAAAAAGCAAAACCTTTTTAAATCAATTCCTCTAAATGATGTTGCTTGCTTGTCAGAGTCTCCCCGGAAGAGTATGGTTATGTGTGTACTACGCAAAGCGCCTAGCGCATGGTGCATAGCGTATTTTCTGGCGGGCACGGGGGGGCCCGCCCCACTTATTTTTTATTGTTCACGGATGAAAGCTGATGGCTGAGAGCTGTCTGCTGAAAGCTGCAATTTAAAATGACTCAACTTAAAAAGGGCTCTGAAATCGAACTGGTGGTGGAAAGCCTCACCTTCGGCGGCAGAGGGCTTGCGCGGATAAATGGATTTGTAATCTTCATTGACCGCACCCTGCCCGGCCAGCGCGTTCTAGCCCGGATCACCCGCAAGAAATCCTCCTACGCCCAAGCAAGGGTAGTGGAGATCCTACAGGAATCACCTAAGGCGATTGCCCCACGTTGTCTCCACTTTGGCATCTGTGGCGGCTGTCTGTGGCAGAACCTTCCCTACCCTGACCAGCTGGAGGTGAAACGGGATTTGGTCTGGGAGTGCTTGGCACACATAGGTGGTCTTTCCGAGGACCTGGTCCTGCCGACCTTGGCCTCCCCCCAGATATATTTCTACCGAAACAAGATGGAATTTTCCTTCGCGAGCCGCCGCTGGCTAATAGCAGAAGAGTTGAGTCTCGACCAACTGGAAAAACCACGCGATTTCGGTCTCGGCCTGCATGTAAGGGGCTTTTATGACCGGGTATTGGATATTGAAGAGTGCCATCTTCAGAGCCCAATAAGTGTGAGCATCCTCGAGCAGGTGCGTCGATTTGCCTT
>JASFEM010000284.1:0-3054 GCA_050124835.1 Syntrophobacterales bacterium
AGACGGCTTATCCTGATCTAGCTGCCCAATTCCAGGCGTCTTTGGACGGCAGTCTTCCCGCCGGCTGGGATGATGACATCCCGAATTTTAGCCCAGATGACGGCCCAATGGCCACCCGAGTGGCATCAGGCAAAGTGCTAAACAGTTTTGCCGACAAGGTTCCCTGGCTTCTAGGCGGGAGTGCTGATCTGGCACCATCCACCAAGACCCTGATCGGTGACTCGACCTATTTTGTCAAAGGAAAGTATGAAAAACGCAACATTGCTTGGGGCGTGCGCGAGCATACCATGGCCGCCTGTTGTTCGGGTATGGCGCTCCACGGCGGTATACGTCCCTATGCCGCGACGTTTTTTATTTTTACAGACTATGCCAGACCTGCCATCCGCCTTGCAGCGCTAATGGAGTTACCGGTGATCTACGTGATGACCCACGATTCCATCGGTGTTGGCGAGGATGGCCCGACGCACCAGCCCATAGAACATCTGGCATCGTTACGGGCCATGCCGAATCTCTGTGTCATCCGACCTGGCGATGCCAATGAGGTTGCCTTCGCCTGGCGTGTCGCTATGACCTGCAATGACTGCCCTAGCATGCTTGTGCTCACTCGACAAGGCTTACCCATCTTCGACCGGGGCAAGTTTGCGGGAGCTGAAGGACTGCTCAAAGGCGGTTATGTACTTTCTAAAGAAAAAGGTGCTACGCCAGATATTATTCTTATGGCCTCGGGTTCCGAGGTACAACTCATTATGGCAGCACAGGAAAGTCTAGCAGATGAAGGCATTGATGCCAGGGTGGTGAGTCTGCCGTGCTGGGAATTCTTCATGGAGCAATCGCAGGAATACCGTGACCAGGTGTTGCCTCCTGAGGTCAAGGCAAGACTGGCCGTAGAGGCGGGCGTACCAATCGGTTGGCGCCAATGGGTAGGGGATGAGGGTGATATCATCGCTATTACCAAATTCGGCGCCAGTGCGCCTGCCAATGAGAATTTCAAACAGTATGGATTTACTGTTGAAAACGTAGTGCAGAGAGCGAAAAGACTGGTTGGGAAGCAGTAAATCGCATAGTGCATAGCGCTCTGCGCACTAAACACTTCAGGGCGACGCGGAGAAACGGCGAGACGGAGACGCGGCGAAAATGACAGAAATTTAAGGGAGTCTATCTTGATTGCTTTTCTCCTGGATTCTGGATTCTGACTCCTGACTTCATACTCTATGCCCTATGCTTTTCTAATAACAACTGACCACAGACAACGGACCTATTATATTATGCGCATTGCTCTTGCAGCAGATCATGCCGGATTCGAGCTCAAAGAGAAAATGGCAGCTTACCTCGAGGGTGAAGGCTTCGAAGTGATAGATCTCGGAACCTTCGACGAGAAACCGGCGGACTACCCGGATTTCGCCAAGGCAATTGGGGAAGCCATTCAGAAAGGCAAGGCAGAGCGCGGTATCCTTATTTGCGGTAGTGGGGTAGGAGCCTGCGTTGCCGCTAATAAGATAATAGGCATACGCGCTGGACTCTGCCATGATACCTATTCTGCCCATCAGGGCGTGGAGCATGACGACATTAACGTGCTTTGTTTGGGGGCAAGAATCATAGGAGAGGAGCTTGCCAAGGAACTGGTCTCGGCGTTTCTCTCAGCCAGCTTCACAGGCGAGGAAAGACACCAACGCAGGTTGGCCAAGATCAAGGCAATGGAGGAAGACTTTTAGCGGGATAACGAAAAAGGCGATATTTTGGCTGCGAGCACCCAGCTCGTCATTCCGGAAGTCATAAAGTCCGCCTGCGGCGGAGAATCCAGAGAAAAATCGGGTACTGGATTACCGGATCTCGACTTAGTCTCGTCCGGTATGACGTTTGCGGCTGTTTCAAGGCTATTTCAGCAGCCATTTTGGGAGTCAATTTTCGCTGCCGGCTGCAAGCTGCCTGCTGCCATCTGGATATTGCGTCCCTTCCCTTTGCACTCTCTGTCATGAATGATTACTAATAACCCACCATATGGATAATTCCGAGATCATCCGTCATGTCAAATGAACAAACAAGAGAACAGACTACCAAAGTAAAGGCGAAAGCGGGTTCAATCGATATTCCTCCTCGAGAATGCGTAGTGATTGGACCCCTGGATCCTTGCACTATTGTGATATTCGGAGCATCCGGCGACCTTACCTCCCGAAAGTTAGTGCCTGCTCTTTATAACCTGTACCTGAACGATGGCTTGCCGAAGCCGTTCATCATTGTTGGAGCCAGCCGTACGACCCTTAGTCATGAAGAATTTAGAGAAAAGCTAAAGACCAGCTATGCGGCCACGGATAATGCAGATCTTTCTCAGTGGGATGAGTTTGCCGGAAATATTTACTATCAGCCGGTGATCTATGATTCACTGGACTCCTATACGGAATTGGCAAAGTTTCTAGGAGAGCTGGACGAAAAATACAAAGCAGGCGGAAACCGAGTCTTTGATCTGGCGGTTCCGCCCTCTCTGTATCCGACCATTGCCGAGATGCTTGGGGAGGCCGGACTTGCTCGAGAAGAAGAAAATGGCAACGGCTGGTCTCGCATCGTAGTGGAGAAACCCTTTGGTCGGGATTTGCAAACAGCCCTGGAACTCGATCAGATTCTACACCAGAGTTTCAAGGAGCACCAGATTTTCAGGATTGATCATTACCTGGCCAAAGAGACTATCCAGAATATATTAATGTTCCGTTTTGCCAATGCCATTTTTGAACCAATTTGGAATCGTAGCTATATCGCTTATGTGGGAATCATTGCGGCAGAAAAGCTGGGAGTTGAAAACCGAGCCGGCTATTACGAGCAAGCTGGAGTAATTCGGGATATGTTCCAGAACCATATGATGCAGGTTCTAGCGCTGACTGCCATGGAACCGCCTTCCCTTTTCGAAGCAGAGCGGGTGCGAGAAGAGAAAGTCAAAGTATTCCGGTCGCTTAAACCCCTTGATGGGGCCGGGCAGGTAGATAATCTCATCCTGGGACAATATGGACCGGGGATAATCGACGGGGCAAAGGTTGCTGGGTATCTTGAAGAACCAAGGGTGAG
>JASFEM010000285.1:0-3049 GCA_050124835.1 Syntrophobacterales bacterium
AGCATAGCGACATTGTAGAGGAGGCGGTGGAGGTTCATCCCGGGTTGGCTTGCTCCTGCTTTCGATTAACCACAGACAAACGCGGACAATTTTGGACACGGGTCCCGCCGTCGGCGGGACACACGGATGTCACGGGTAAAAGAGTAATCCGCTAAGAACGCCAAGATCAAAGAGAGAGGGTTGGATCGCTCAATGTACCCCGCCGGAAGGCGGGGGTCCCGATGCAATGCATCGGGAAAGTGGAGAAGCTCCACGGCGAGAAATAGGCCAGCTTATTTCTCGCCGTGGTAGCCTCTCCATTGACCTTTGAGCGATCCAAACACATCAACTAAAAGGTATTAACTTTCGTGCCCTTCGTTCCTTCGTGTTTTCGTGGTTGAATCTTTCGTCTCAAGAATCCATGCCAAAGTAATCTTATTCCTTAGTATCCTTCGCGACCTTCGCGGATTTGATCAGTATCTGCCTATTGCAAACTGAACAACAGCGCCTGCTTAATCTCCTCTGCGTGTTCAGCGTCTTCCACCCGCTGACCGTCCTGGGTCAGGACATAGAAGATGTCGGCCACCTGGTCCATTCTTGTAGAGATTTTGGCCAAGAATACCTGCAACTGTAGGTCCATCAGGGTGCGGGTAATGGCATAGAGCAGGCCCGGACGGTCCTTCGTATACACCTCGATGATGGTGTATTCATCAGAGGAATCATTGTCCACCACGACCTCATCAGGTTTCTCGGGCGTAAGCCCTTTTTTCCTCCTGTACTCTTTTGCGTGCTGGGCCAATCTGTATTCCAGAGCCAGCCTTCCCTGCAACGTCTTTTCAAGGTCATCCATTACCTGGTCCCAGGAAATTTCCATCTTCGGATGCAAAGCGGCCACTTCGAATATTTGCAGCGCAACACCGTTCTTCTTTGTATGAGTTTTGGCCTGCCGAATGTCCAATTGATTCAAGGTCAATATTCCCGCAACCTTCACCAGGAGACCAAAGGGCTGATGGCTCATGACCGTAAGTTCCCACTTGCCCTTTTTTCCTTGCACCTCCCAGGATACAGTGGCTTTTTCCAATAGACGCTCCAGCCTGAACTGGCTTACCATCTCCTCGGCTGTTGCCGAAAAGAGATAGCGAGGTGCCAACTGCTCGAAGTAATAATCCAGTGCCTCTGGTGTGGCCTCCTCAGCAAGAAGCTCTTCGACACGACGCCTTAAGAACTGGAGTCTCGCCGAAACTGTTTTTTCGTCGGGATCTCCCTTCTCCAGACGTTGCAGCAGGCTCTGATAGAGCTCCAGCATGGGAAGGTCTTGCCAAAACTCCCAGGCGTTCGGGCCAGTGGCCCGCAGATCTGCAAAGGAATGGAGCATAAGCATTTTCAAAAGCTCCACCGAACCAATAAGACTGGTGCAGTGCTGAATCATCTGCTCGTCACTGAGATCACGGCGCGCAGCACTGTCTGTGAGCAGCACATGGTTGGTCACAAAAAAGCTGAGAAGTTCCCTCTCCTCGTCGGCGAGACCAAGACGTTCTCCGATGAGCAGCGCCATATCACCCCCCCGCCGAGCATGGCCGTGACCGCCACTCTTACCTACATCGTGGATTAGCCCTGCCAGCAGGAGCACCTCCTGGTCACTGATGCCATCAAGCCATTCTGGTATTTGTGGATAGTCAGAGTCATAATCACCTTTGAAAAGCTTCTTGAGTTCAGCAAAGGTTAGTAGGTGATGCTCATGGACTGGGTAAAGGTGAAAGGCGTCATGCTGAACCAGAGCATGTACCTGTCTGAGTTCGGGGATAAGGGTCTGTAACACCTCCGTATCATAAAGGGCCCTGATGGTTTCGATGTCGGCTGTTTCTTCCCGGATAATGTCAAAAAGCCAGTCACGCAGCTCAGCTTTACCTTCGAAAACTTCAGCCAAGAGATGAGCATGGCTTCTGGCCCACTGGTATGCCTCTACTCCCAAAGGCAGACCCAATCGAAGCGACTGTTTGAAGAGCTCCAGTAAGGCATCATCAGGATTGGCAAAAACCTGAGGGTTAACCATGAGCCGACCCAGCTCAACCCACATTCCAGGTGCCACTTCTCGCTTGATCGGCTTAGCTGCTTCCCTTTCTTCGGCGGCCAGCCATTCTCTCAACAATTCCCTGAAACGCTCCGCTATCAAACGAACTTCGTAGAAATGACCTTCCACCTCTTTCATCATCACTTCGACCGCCGGGAAGTCGCCTTGATCCTGATAGCCCAGGCTTTGTGCAACCGCCTGCTGAGCTTCGTACTGTAGTCGGGTCTCCTGGCGTTCGCGGAGGTGCTGCAGATGATTACGCAGTCGCAGCAAGAAACCCTCGGCTTTCTGAAGTGCCGCCAGGCTGTCTGGATCGAGCGTGTCCATTTCCGCCAGGTTCCCCCTGCCATTGAGCAGAAAACCAGCCCAGCGTATCCGATTCAATTCGCCCAAACCCCCGCCACTATACTCCAGGTCGGGTTCGAGGAGACACCGCGGGTCTCGCTGAGCTGCCTGCCGTTCCTTCCATTCCTCCAGGAAAATCCGAATTGATTGCCGATCCTTGTCGGCATTAATTCTTTGCGCAAGGTTGAGACGCAAGTCGTCCACCAATGGCCGGGAGCCGCTAATGAACCGACTATCGATAATATTGCTAAGCCAGTCAAAATCGACCAAACACGACTCTACAACCTGTTCAGTTGTGGCCATTTGGAACTCAACACTCCAGCCTGCTTGTTGTAACGGCTGGACGATACCTGTTGTCCAGGCCTCTTCCTTGAATGGAGCTTCAGGGGTTTGCAGGAAAAGAAGCGTTATTGGCGAGTAGGGCCCGAGTTGGCGCCGGCCAAATTCGCCGGTGGCGAGAACCGCGCCTGAGCGACGGATTTCCTGGGGATCCATGTCCATCCGGTTGGTCAACCGGTTGTAGAGCGAAATGAGGGCCACATCGACCATCGCCGAAATTCTTGCCGAATCCGAAAGCTGTTCCAACTGTTTCAGATCTTTTCTCTGACTTTTGAGGTGGGTAATGATTTGTTCCATGAAATTATGTTTCCTTTG
>JASFEM010000286.1:0-3025 GCA_050124835.1 Syntrophobacterales bacterium
CAGCTTGGATTTTGAGGATCTAGTAAGCAAGAAAAAGCGGTAAATTTAGTGAAAAAGGGGTTAGCCCTGTTTCCGCTTAAGACCCAGCTACCACACCTTGGGGTAAGGATGATTGGGTCAAAACTGTGAATTAAGGGATGTAATCTCCACTTTTTCTATGATCGAGCTAGAGATCACATTTCTCATCATTGTCTACACTTGGTAAGATGCCAAAAGACGACCCCCCTTCGTACTCACCCCGAACATTTTTAACCGAATTTTTCTTGAACCGTTCACCTTCTTTTTGTAAGGTCAATTAATTCTCAGTCAATTAATAGTAATGGGTTTAAGACCGACTCATTCGAGTTATGTCCAGTTACAAGCCAGGTACAAAATATCTTGAATTTGTTATTATTTTAAAAGGCAAGACAGATGAAGGACGCAGAAAAATCAAAAGAGCAACCCATAAGTGAGTTAGAGGAACTGCACCAGAATATTGTAGAATCGGAAATATCAGACACCGAGCTCAAGCGAACGGGAGAAAAGCTGGCCAAGATAAGTGACTGTTTCCTGAATTTCGGACCAGACCCACGTGAGAACATCAACCGCCTAACCGCACTTTGTGGTGAACTGCTGAGAGCAACATGCGCGCTTTACAATCGTCTTGATCGAGGTCTGCTTCACTCATGGGGACGGTGGAATACTCCTGCTGACTACAATCCTGTAGATAAACCTGATGGACACATCTGTTATGACGTGATCAGGAAGGCAGGTGACAAGGTGTTAGTTGTTTCCAATCTTCCCCTTACCCATTACGCTCAGACCGATCCCAATGTAATCCTATACAAACTGCAAACCTATGTTGGGCGGGCTGTCAAATTCGCCGATACCTATGTGGGTTCTCTCTGCGTGGTTTATCAAGATGAGTTTGTTCCTACTGAAGAGGACAAGAGGCTTATGGGGATTATTGCCTCGGCCATCGGAGTAGAAGAGAAACGCAAGCGGGCGGAGGAGGAATTGCGCCACCGTGATGCCATCCTTGAAGCTTTGGCTACTTCCACCAAAAAGTTCTTGGAGCTAACCAATTTTGAGAAAGGCATCCAGGAGATGTTGGAGCAGCTAGGCCAAACGACAAGGGTGAGTAGGGTTTATATCTTTGAGAACCACCTCGGCGAGGATGGCACCCTTTTGACCAGTCAGCGGCACGAATGGGTTGCGTCAACCATTATATCGGAGATGGACAACCCAGATACCCAGAATTTTCCCTGGATGGCTGGAGGTATGGGGCGATGGGTAGGATTACTTAGCCAAGGTGAAATCGTTCGAGGAAATGTTCAAGATTTTCCATCTAGCGAGCAAGAAATCTTGGCACCGCAAGGTATCCAATCCATCGTGGTTGTACCCATTTTTGTCGACCGGGAATGGTGGGGATTTATTGGATTCGACGAGTGCTCGGCAGAGAGAGAGTGGACTGCATCGGAAATAGAAGCTCTTAGAGCGTCGGCCGGGACCATTGGCGCTCTTATACAGAGGAGGAGAGTTGAGGAGGCGCTGCAGAGATCCGAAGAGTTCAACCGGACCCTTTTGGAAAACATGGCAGATCGTGTATTCGCAAAAAATTTAGAAGGACAGTACATTCTGCTCAATAAACCCTCTTACGACTTTTGGGGTATCCCCCACGGAACTGCCCTAGGAAAGACAGACAGGCAAATTCATAATGAGAAAACTGCAGAGACCTTTATTGCAAGTGATCGGGTAGTGTTTGAAACGGGTAAATCCTACTTTGTAGAAGAATCGGTTAAGGCAAAGGATGGCCGTGACTTGGTTCTTTCAGTGGTTAAGGCACCGCTGCGGGATAATACAGGGAAAATTACTGGTCTCGTGGGGATTTCTCGCGACATTACCGCCATCAAAAGGGCAGAGGAAAAACTGCGAAGGGCTCACGAAGAGTTGGAGAGTCGGGTTGAACAGCGAACCACCGAACTTGTAAAATTAAATGAGACGCTCAAACAGGAAATAGAAGAAAGGAAGCAGATAGAGCAAGAGCTGAGAAAAAGAGAAACTGAATTAGAGACTAAAACTAATGAACTTGAAGAACTAAACACCGCCCTGAGAGTTTTGCTAAAACGGCGGGACCAAGACAGGGAAGAGCTTGAAGAAAAAATCTTGTTTAATGTGAAGGAACTTGTTGTGCCCTACGTAGAGAAATTGAAAAAGGGTAAATTGGACGCCAACCAAACCACCTATGCAAATATCCTAGAGTCAAATCTGAACGACATCATCTCACCATTTGCGCACAAGTTGTCCTCCAAATATCTAAATCTTACCCCCACAGAGATTCAAATAGCAAATCTTGTGAAGGAGGGAAAGACCACAAAAGAGATAGCAGAAATTTTGCATTCGTCCACTAGGACAGTAGAGTTCCACAGGAATAATATCCGAAAGAAGATGGGTATCAAAAACAAAAAAGCCAATCTCAGATCCCACCTACAGTCGATGTAATACCACCTAATATTACCTAGTATTTTACCAGTATTAAACTGGTTTTTAATTCAAAAGTATTTGTGGCATCATACATCCGAAAAATACTTATATCTCCTAAATTCCTAATAGAACTTACTGAGGTTTTATAGTTGGATATTGCCGAGAAGATTTTTACTTGAACGTTTTGACTGGCTCGTTCCAAGGCTTTGCCCGGTACTTCTAGCTCCGATTCAACATGGATTTCTCCGGAACCACTGGTTCATCTTGGATGAAAGTTTGTGAAAAGCGAAAGTTCAAAAGGGTTAGGTGTAACTTTATGGTAACGCTCTTCAATGAAAAGCTGAACCTTTTTGTTCAGGGAGTGACTGCCAATTTGAGCCAGCATGGCGCTTTTGTTCGGATACAACCCCCCTTTTCATTTCGGACTGGAACGCCGATAACAGTCACAGTCTTTTTGCCTCCCGAGTTCACAGGACAAGACGAAGCCATAAGGTTGCAAGGAGAGGCAGTCATTTCAAGAATTGATGAAGCGAATAGGGGTATCGCCGTGGAATTTTGCAAA
>JASFEM010000287.1:0-3023 GCA_050124835.1 Syntrophobacterales bacterium
GTCGCTGGCGGCTATGAGATCCTGGCGGCCATCAGAATCAAGGTCGGCGAAAGCCATATCGTAGAAAGTACCACTGGACCCAGGAAAGTCAGTCAAGGGTGACAAGCCTCCGTTTTTCCACTTCCAAACCCATATCCCCTTAGAGTCCATAGAAGTAGCAACGAGTTCCTGAGCAGCGTCACTGTCTACATCACCTGCCAGAATTTTCCAAAAATTGCCCTTTTTCACCGGTGGGCTCATTTCCAAAAAGCCGCCCTGACCGTCACCCAGGTAAATTCGGATACCTTTTCGATAGGTACCAGCAAAAAGATCCATGTGCCCGTCACGATTCAGGTCCCCAACAGAGAGCGCGTAGAAATTGCCCGATTCCAGAGGCGGCAAATCAGACCATCCCCCCTCACCATTACCCAGCCATACCCTTACAGTACCGCGCGGTCCTATGCCTGAGCCGCAGATGTCAAGGTGGCCATCTTCATTGAAATCAGCCACCGCCACATCGTTATACTCATCGCGAGCGGTGGGGCCAACGTCGGTAAGCCAGCCACCCTCACCGTCTCCCAGCCAAACCCTGACGCCACCAGTGGCATCGACGCCGGCATCAGCAGCAATCAAATCAGGATTTCCGTCTGCGTTGATGTCATCTGCCCGGATTCCATTAAATTTTTCTGACTCGGCTGGGGATGGGCCCCTTTCCCAGCCTTTTTTGCCGCGGTTCAACCAAAGCTGAATTCCAGGATTCTCTCCCAGCATGCTCAAGGCAAGATCAGGCCGTCCGTCGGTGTCAAAATCTCCAAGGGCAATGGAGCGAACCTCGCCCTTGGTCGGAAGCATGAAAGGAGAAGACCAGCCGCCCTGGCCATTCCCGTACCAGATGGCGACTGTCCCGGGCACGTAAGAGCCACCGGCAATGTCCGGGTGCTGGTCACCATTCAAGTCGCCTGCAACCACAGCCTGATAGATACCAGCAGCGGCTAAGTTCCAGGGCTTGAGTTGGTAGGCATCCGGGTGTTCTGCAGTGACCCTTCTCTGGTGAGTGCAGGCTGGCGAGATAGTGAGAAGAAAAACGAGTCCAAGAAGAACAATGATGTTTTTTCTTGAGATCAACGCCATGATTCTATCCACCTCATTTCGTTGAGGACTGGCACGCCGTTGATTTCCGGCGGACCCTACTAGATTTGATAATAGATGTCAAGCCAACCAGGGAAAAGCCATGCCTCAACGGTTTAAGTTGCTTAAAATGCTCATCAAATATGTTAATGACCACAGGTCTTAATCCCTTCTTTTCGAGCCGCTTCCTCCGGCGAACAATCAAAACACGGGAGCTTAAATGGTCAGCCCCGGGCGGATCTTGGCTATTCTGGGTAGAATAGCGCAGCTTCACTTCCGTTTTGCATTGAAGAGAGAACCTCTTCTAATGGGCTCGTTTTTGTTTTCACCTCCGCTTGTGCCGAATGACGTTCTGAAGCTCCCTTCCTTTCTTTCAGCACACTTTGCGGTTTATCTACAGACTTTCGTGCAGGTTCAGCCAGGCTGTGGTAAATCCAGCCGGTGCTCCCGTTTCTTAATTGAAGTTTAAGCCAAGCTCCCTTTCTGCCCACCACCTGAAGCCGCTTACCCCGTCTAACACGATGGAGCACGGGGCTATGAATACTGGGCTGCGATCGGATCCTGGCTACTTTGGGTAGACTCGTGTAAGTTTCAGCCCCATTCTTCACTGTTGAGAGAGCCTTATCTGTGGAGCTCGACTTTTTAATCACCATGGATTGTGCTGGACGGTCCGCTGAGGTTTCCTTCGCTCCTGTCACAACGGTAACCGGTTTTTCTGCAGGCTCTGGTTCGGGTTGCGCCGGGCTGTGATAGATCCAGCCGGTGCTGCCGTCACTTAGTCGAAGTTTAAGCCAATTTCCTTTTTTACCCACCGCCTCAAGTCGCGTTCCCTGCTGAATAGGTTGGAGCACGGGCGCTTGAAAACTGGGCCCTGATCGAATCGAGGCTAACTGAGGGTAATCTTCCCGGGTTTGAGCTTTACTTTGCTGCGATGAGATAATCTGAGCAGGCTTTTTCATCACCGTTGATTTTGGCGCTGGTGATTCTACTTTTCCAGCCGATTGTTCAGCCATGCTCAAGGACTTTTCTTTCGCTTGTGTGGGTTCATTTCTCTGCACTGGAGCTCTCGTCGCAACCGCTTTAGTCCTGCTGGACTTGCCAGGCAATTTAGTACTCGCCTCACTGCCACTCTTGGGTAGGACGATTTTCCCTCTTCGACTCTGAGACCTGGAAGTTGAGGAACTGAGGTCGGGAGAGCTAATCCACAAAAGACCGGCGACGAGCACAAGACCTATTATTACAGATAAAATCAATAGATTACGTCCTTTGCCAGCCGTTGCCGAGGCCAGTCGCACCTTACTAAGGGTGCTGCGTATCCTTCCTATTCCCTGGTTAATGAGGTTTTTCCAGCGGGAGTATGGTGTTGAGGTATCCTGGTCACTTTTTTGCTCGTAGTAATAATCCGTGCGGTAACGATAGAAATCGGGGGCCACATCAGGTTTGACATTATTGAGGATCACCCCCAGCACGTTGCTATTCACATTTTCCAGTTGCACCTTGGCTCGATGGAGAATGCCCCGGCCAATGCGACCCACCTCGTAAACAAGGATCACCCCATCCACCTCAGGAGCCACCTCGAAGGCGTCAGCCACGGGCAGCACCGGTGGCGTGTCTACGATGATAACATCGTAAATTTCCCTCACCTCATGCAGGAAATCTTTAAACCTGGGTGAACGCAGGATTTCAGCAGGGTTTAAAAGACCTTGACCCGCATTGATAATGTGCAAATTATCCATCCCTGGAGTTTTAAGGATCTCATCAAATCCGAACTCGCCAAGCATCACATCGATGACGGTGTTGGTCACGTTTTGCCAATTGTCATTCGATGGTTGGAATTCCGGCAGATCTCCCGTCTCCAGGTCAAATTTATCCTCTTCAGGAATTTTCAAATCGCTGACTCCCACAATGTAATCTGT